>NZ_JAHXLB010000001.1:0-255604 GCF_021062735.1 Helicobacter pylori
CTCTAAGGGATAGCGGAGTAGTGTTTACTCCAGTAAAAATCTCGTTGGCGTTTTAAACACGATGGGAAAATTTACAAAAAATAACTTTTTAAATACTTTTAATAAGATTAAAGAGTTTTTTAGACATGGGGGTTTTGTATGTTTTTAGAAGCATTAGGAACGAAGACTTTAAGAACAAAACCGAAAAATTGTTTTACATTGTTCAAGGCGTGGGATCGAGCATGCTAGTAACATGGATCAGTTACGAAATTACAGATTATTTTTTTAATTTGCCGACTAGTTTGTGCGTAGCGATTAGTGGAGGCGTTGGGTATTTAGGAGCGGAGAGCATAAGCGCTTTAGCGTTGGATAGCTTAAAAAAAAGGTTGTAAAATGGATTTGACAAATTTAGAAAACGCTTTAAATAATGGCAATTTCAAAGAGCAGGTTTATAGCAGTTTAGAGGGCGTGTATAAAATTTCTAAGGTTTTAAACCAATTAGATCTATTAAAAAACTTTAGCGATCACGATTTAGAAATAGTAGGAAAAATCCAAGAGATTAAAACCGCACTAGCAGGCTATGAGACAAGCGAACAAGAACTAAAGGCTAAAATTAACGCTTTAGTGAATAGTTTAGAAGCCAAAAAACAAGAATTAGAAGCCTTATTGAATACACAATTACAAAGCACGATAACAAGCGAAACACAAAAGCTAACACAAGCAGGAAGCGAATTAAAAACGCAACTTATCGCTGAACTCACAGAAGCTAAAAATACACTAGCGCAAAGCTTGAAACCACAAATACAAGGCGTAACGAAGTTTTTAGGGTTTTATGTTTATGGGAGGCAAAGCTTTTTCAAAAATGAAAGCGATGAGTTTATAGAATTGTTTGAGTTTGCTAGTATCCATTTACAAGCGAATAAAAGCTATATTGTGCAATTTAGCATGCCTTATGAATTAAGCACGGACGGGATTTATAGCGAGAGAATGGGCGAAATGGTGTTATGCTTGAAAGCTAATTCTAAAGTGTATCCGATCCTAAATAGCTTTTATCAAAACAAAACCACTAATTTGAACGCTGAGAATAAAATCATAGACACTTATAGAACTGCAAGCGTTTTTGAAACGCCAAGCGTTCAAGCGGATTACAAAATAGCGGTATTTGCTAGGAAACATAAAGATTTATGGGTGAATGTGAATTATACCGCTAACACGGATGGGCTTCAACCTAGCTTTTTAAATAATGCGAGGTTTAGAGATTTAACCACGCAAAGCATAGCGACAACCTATAATAACGACTGGGTGTTTTATAAGCATTCTCAAGCGATCGTTTATGAAATTCTTCAATGAAGCTTTTATTTTTAGCGTTGGTTTTGGGTGTTAGCTTCACTGCATGCACTAAAAAGGTGATTTATAGAGAGATGAAAGTGCCGATTAAGTGCGATATTGAACTACCGACAAGACCTAGCGAGCATTTAGAAGCTTTAGAATACTTGCGAGCGTTACTGATTTACACGGAGACGCTAGAAAACGATTTAAAGTTTTGCACTAAACATAACCCTTGAAATAAAGCCTTGATTTTGATTAAATACAAGGAAACTAGAGGAAGTCAATGTATTTAGTATTATTAGAAAGAAAACACGATTTAAGACCGCTAGTAAGGAAAGACAAGAAAGAAAGCGGCATGTTAGGAGAGTTTAGAGTGTTTGAAAGCACGCACGATCAAGGCATAAGCGATAAAGCGATCCTAAAACACTATGAAAAAGAAAAAGCCTTATTCAGTTGCTTTTCATTAGAAAACAGCGGAGAGCCAACAGACACGCCCAATTTAGATAAGCCGATCGTGGCTAGAGATTACGAATTAGAGTAGAGCGATACGAGTTGCACAGTGCCTAAAGAATACCAAAATAAAAAATGTGATAACAAACGCCATGAAGTGTTACAGCTAGTAGATCCTAATAATAAGGATTTCAAAAACAGAAAAATTTTAATCCATGTAGGAAACAGCGCACATGATACTTTAGGGTGTGTTTTGTTAGGAATGCAACACGATGAAGAAATGATTTATAAAAGCAGTGAAGCGGTAAAAAAGTTTTTTGATTTAGTCAAAAACAAGGGCGTTAATAATTTTTTGTTTAAAGTGATTGATAAGGTTTAAAATGGATACAGCACGATTTATAAGAAATTTTGTTTTATTCAAAGAAGCCTTACAAAAACAAAATTTCAATAACAAAGACTTGAACACCACGAGCATGCAAGCAGCCTTACAAAGCGAGCAGTTAGCTTTAAATGAAGAAGCGCAAGGCTTACAGAGCGAACAGGTTAGAGCAAAAATGCAAATAGACTTTTTAGGGATGCAAGCGAATTTACAAAATGCCAAAGCCGAAACCTTAAACAAGCTAATCCAATGCCAAGCGATGCTAAAAAGCCTAAAAGATAACGCTATGATCAACCGCGCGAACGCATTAGTAAGCTTACTACAAGTCCAAGCGAATGCAGCTAATGGGATCATAGCGAGCAATTTTGAAGCAGCGTTTAAAATCATCGCACAGATCGGAAGTGAATACAATCAAATCACACTAAACAACGGGAGCGTGAGCGTGCAAGAAAAAGAACAAACGAACGAACTCAAAACAATATTAAATAATTTGAGCAAGGAATTAGAGAAGTTAAACGAACAAAGCGAGGTCAATTCTATACAGGTTTTTAGCGATAAGTTAGAAGTGTTAAAAGACGCGCCGATCAAGTTATGGGGTTTTAGCACTTTGTCTAATGCTGAAGAGGGATTTTATAATGAAGCTAATGAACCAATAGCAAGCGGTAGCGTGTGTTTGTTTAGAAGTGATAAAGTAGGAAAACATACCATCACCTTTAAAGCGAACAACGGTAAAACGAGCTTAAGTAAAAATATCACTATCAGCGTGATAGCGAACAAACTCAAAGAAAGGATTAACTAAATGGCTTATTTTGAAAGCATTACCGCAGGCAGGGGCGGATTAGATAGTTTTAATCAAGCGTTGAATAACCAACGGTTCGCTAACTTACTACTGAATGAAAGCATGGGCAATTTTGCGAACACGATCGCTAATGCAGGAAGCCTTTTTGATAACGCTAAAATCAGAGAAGAAGCCTTGAAGTATCAAAGAATGCGGGATTTAGCGAGCGATAAGCAGAGAGCGGAAGCGTTTGACTTGCAAAAAAGACAAGCCGAACAAAGCATGGATTTTGCTAAAAGACAACAGCGCATGAATGAAGAAAGACACAGGCAGGAAAAAATACTAAACGATCACAGAGCCAAAGCGATGCAACAAGAAAACCGACTAAACGAATATCAATTCAAGTGGCTAATGAAAGAAACGCCAAGCGCTAAAGCGAGCGTAGGATTAGGTAATGAAGCTAAACCAATGCCAACAACGCCAACACAAAACACGCTACCAACACAAAACACGCCAATAACGCCAAAGCCTAAAACCATCACTAAAGAAGAATTAAAGCAATACATTAACTCTAATCCTTTTTTTAGATACTAATGCCTTATGATTTGATTTTTAAGGTTTTTAGGGGGGTTATGCCTTATATTATTATCGTTTTATTGTTAATTTTTAATAGTAATTTAAAAGTTAGATTAGCGTTAGCAGAAGAAAGGCTAAACGACAACGAAGCGCATTTGATCAAACAAAATGAAACGATCCAAGCGCTAGAATTAGAAAGCCAACAATACAAGACTAACAAGCTTTTAGAAACTACCAAGATTAAAGACAAATACCACAAAATCATTATTAAAGACAACACATGCGAAGCGAAGTTGCAAAGCTATGAAGCCCTAATAAACGCATTTAGAAAAAAATAACCCTTGAAATAGCTTTGAACTATTTGTAAAATTTGTCAAAATAGCAAGGAGTTAAAAAATGAAACTCTACAATAAGATGCAAGAACTCATTAACGAAAGCGAAACGCTCAAACAAAAAAATAATGAAGTGTTAAGATTAGCGAAAAACGAATTAAGCGAGCTAGTCAAAAATAAATCTGATGAAAATCTAGAAAGCTTAAAAAACACCTTTCAGGGCTATTTAGATGGTCAATTAGTGGAGATGCCTTTAATCGTAAAAAAAAATGTTAAGGAGCTTGTCAATAAAGAAGAATTAACGCAAGAAACAAAAAACGAACTAATAAGCCAATTTGACAAGCAAGCGATCACAAACGCTTTAAAGCAAGAATTAAAAAACGAGATTAAGAGCGAACTAAATAGCATTTTAGACAATAGCGAGCTACAAGGCGAACTGAAACAGGCTAAAAATGAAATTGTGAGCGAAACCACGAACGGGGCTATAAACGCATTAACGAGTAAGATTTTAGGGATTTTAGAAAGCAAGTTAAACGCTATCACCGAAAGCGTGATCAAGAATTTAGACTTTAGTTTTTTAGCAGCGCAACCGAAAGCCTTTTATAGCGTGATCAATCAAAATCTAAAAGAAATGTTTTTAAAAGAGCTTGAAAGCGAGTTTTTACAAAATTTTGTTAAAGAAAGCATTGATAACGCTTTAAACGAAGCCGAGAAACTCAAAGCGTTAAAAATAGCGGAATTAAAAGCGTTATGTTACTTGCAGGTAACGCTTGAAAGCCATAAGGTGCAATTATTGCAAAATGCCTTAATGATTGAAGCCGATATTTTAAACAATAAGATAAAAATAGAAAATGAGATCGCTTATAATTTGAAACGAAAAGAACTCATACAAGAGGGCAAGCTAGAAGATGAAGCGTTTAAAAAATTCATTTTTAAAGTGATTTGAGAAAGGAAAAAACATGGACGAAAAATTAGAAAGTGAAATTTTTGAAGAACAACTAAACAGCCTTTATAAACCAATCAAGCAAGAGAAAAACACGCCAAGCGCTAAAGAAAGCGAGAATAAGAATAATCAAGGTTTAGCTAATCAAGGTTTAGAACAATTAGCGAGCGAAAACCTAAAAGAAGCTAATGAGCCGTCTTATCTTTCTACCGGGATCGCTTATTTGGACGATAAGATCAAAAATAGAACTATCACGGCGTTTGATTATTATATGGCTAAAAAGTTTTTAGGAATGGATCTAAATGTCAATCTAAACGGAAACCTAAACATTAAAAGCGAGAATAACACAAAAATAAAAAATCTAACGAGCGCTACAAGTAAGATTTATGACGGGCTAAAAGCTCTAAATTTGGGCGACAGGTTGATAGAAAAAGCGCAAGATAACAGCGGGATTTTTAGCGCGCTTAAGAGGTTGGCCAATGAAAAAACTAGCGGGCTTTATGGCTTAAATAGCGATGAAGCAGAGACCGTGAACGCTTTAAAAAATTATTCTTATTCCACGGCAAGGCAGATGGGCGGACAGCTCACTAATCAAAAAATCAAAGACGCGCAAGAAATGACGAAATTTGGTTTTAGAAGCAAAGAAGAAAACACCGCAAGGTTAGGAGAAAATCAAAGCCGACTTATTCAAATTTTAGAACAAGATATAAACAATTTAGAGAGTTTGGGCGGTAAAGTGCCTGAAAGCGTGATTTTAGAATTAGTGAAACATAAAAAACGCCTTGAACACATTCAAAAGAATCAAGGCAAAATTAAATTAAAAGAATACCGACAGATCACACCGAACAGCGAGCATGAACAAGATGACGGAAAATAAAAACGAAAACGAAACCATTTCACGCATGGATCTTAAAAGAATGGTTAGGGAAGCCTATGAGGATTCTTTAGCCACGCAAGGCGAGATCGCCGCTAAATTCAACATAAGCCGACAAACGCTGCACCAATGGGCGAAGCAAGGCGAATGGACAAGTAGAAAAGTTTTCAATGAAATAAGAGCAATGTATGAAACGCTAGGAATGAGCATCAGAGAATTAGCGCAAAAATATAAGATGAATGAGGATAATCTTAAATATGTTAAAACACGCCAAAACTGGCAAAAACGCAGAATCACGAAACAATTAGAACAAAAAGAAATAAAAGAGATTTTAGGCGATAAGCTAACCGAAAAAAACATGGACTTATTCTTAGACACGAAAAAAGAAGAAGTCAAAGAAACGCTAAAACAAAGCTTAGAGCATTTGAACCTCGATCCGATCGTTTTAGAAGCGATCACAGAAACCACGAGCGACGAACTCCTATTGAAAGCGATGAATACCGCTTACATTAAAAAACAGATCTTATTTTGTGCGGTAGTGGCTAGAGGTGAGCTGATTAAGATGATTAAGCGAGCGAGTTTGAGCAGTAACGAAAAGGATAGCGCTAATATTATCGTAGCGGCTGAGAAAGTTTCTAAACTTTTCATTGATGCAGGTGTTAGCTTGTTTGGAAAAGAACAAATTCAAGTAATAGAAACTAATAATAATAACAATGTCGCGCAGATGAACGTGAACGATTTGCTAGCGTTAGCTAATAGTAGCGTTGATAGTGTAAGCGGGAGCGGTGTTGATAGTGTAAGCGGGAGCGGTGTTGATAGTGTAAGCGGGAGCGAGTGAAGCCTCCCTATAGCTAAAGTTAGGGACTTTACCGGCGTTAAGGTGGTGGTAGCGTTGGCGTGGGCGGTTTGTAAATCCCGTTGCCGTGCTATAAAAGATTTTGTGAAGCCTCCCTATAGCTAAAGTTAGGGACTTTACCGGCGTTAAGGTGGTGGTAGCGTTGGCGTGGGCGGTTTGTAAATCCCGTTGCCGTGCTATAAAAGATTTTGTGAAGCCTAATATATTTCTATTTTGTGTTTTGTGGAATGTTTTTTATATGTTCTATTTTTTAAACGATTTAAAAAATAAATGTAGTTTTTGTGTGTATTTTGTATGCTACAATTTTGATTACACGCATTAGCCTTTATTTGCGTTGTGTTTAAAGGCACTTGACAAGTAAAGAAAAAAATAACTATAATTCAAGCGTTCTTTTAAAAATGTTATTTGAGACACACAAAAAGCTAAAAACCTAAAAAAGACAGATGCGAGTTTTAGGGGTTTAGGCGTGTTTTTTGGTGGTGGCGTAGTTATAGCTTATTTCATTCTTTAAGACTTAAAAAACCCTTTAGCTTTTTGCAACAAACTCGTTTTTTGCTGTTTCCTGAAATTCGTTCGTAAATGAGCCAGGAAATGGTGCCATTCATGGATTTCCATAGCAGGGATCGCTCCGGCAAAATTAGTGTTAGGGGGCAAGTCTTTACCCACCGCGCTTTTACCCCCAATTTGAGTGAATTCGCCCACATGCAAATGCCCCCCAATGCCCACTTGACCGCCAAAAACCACATTACGACCTGTGGTTGTAGAACCGCTCAAGCCCACTTGAGAAACGACGATGCTGTGCTCGCCTAAAACGCAATTATGCCCGATTTGAACCAGGTTATCAATCTTAACGCCCTCTTTAATCAAAGTCTCGCCAAACACCGCCCTATCAATCGCCGTGTTAGCGCCAATTTCTACATTTTTTTGAATCCTAACAATCCCCACATGCTCAATTTTGACATGCTCTCCTAAAGCGGTGTGCGCATAACCAAAGCCATCGCCTCCGATCACACTGCCTGCATGGATAGTAACATTGTCTTCTAAAATCGTGTTTTGATACAAGATCACACGAGGATACAAAACGCAATTTTTACCGATTTTGACCCCATCAGCGATCACCACGCCCGGATAAATCAAAGAGTTTTCGCCAATTTCTACGCCCTCTCCAATCACAACATTAGGCATGATCGTTACTTTTTTAAAATGTTTAGGCTCGCTAACGCTTTCTAGGTTTTTAAAAAAAGGGATTTTAAAGGCATGCGAAGCTTTGGCAAAGGCTAAATGCGGGTTATCCACGATTAAAGCTTGCATGTGTTTTGGCACTTTAGAAGATTCTTTTTTACGGATAAACACCGCCCCGGCTTTGGAATCTTTTAAAAGTTTAAGGTAACGCGCTTGGTCAATATAGCTAATATCATTAGGCGTAGCCTTATCTAATTCCGCTAAGGCATGCACTTCAAAGTCGTTTGAAAATTCCGTTTCAATAGAATAGGCGCTCAATAATTCGCTTAATTTCATCAATACCCCTTATTGTTCTGCAAATCCCACAATAGCGTAGCTTTATTATCTTTTTCTTCCACAGCCCCCATGCCCATGACATGATAGCCAGCATCCACAAAATGCACTTCCCCACTCACGCCACTAGACAAGCTAGAAAGCAAATACATCCCGGCATTGCCCACTTCTTCTAAACTCACATTTTTCCTTAAAGGGGCGTTGATTTCATTCCATTTTAAAATCATCCTAAAATCAGCGATCCCGCTAGAAGCGAGCGTCCTAATAGGCCCAGCCGATAGAGCATTCACTCTAATGTTATGTTTGCCTAAATCCACCGCTAAATAACGCACCGCACTCTCTAGGGCCGCTTTAGCCAACCCCATCACGTTGTAATGCGCCATGTATTTGGTGCTGCCTAAATAGCTTAAAGTCAAAACAGACGCTCCGTTATTTAATAAAGGTTTTAGAGTGTTTGTCAGCTCTATTAAAGAATAAACAGAAATTTCCATAGCAGTGTTAAACGCGCTTTTAGAAGTTTCCAACAAGCTCCCTTCTAAAGCCTCTTTAGGGGCAAAGGCCACGCTATGAACGATAAAATCCAATGAGCCTAAATCCTTTTTAACGCTATTGTATAGCACCTTGAAATGCTCTTCTTTGCTCACATCCAATTCATACACATAGGGGCTATTCAATTCCTGCGCGATAGGCCTCACGCGCTTTTCTAAGCTTTCATTCAAATAAGTGAAAGCCAAAGTAGCCCCTTGATTGAAGCAAGATTGAGCGATCCCATAAGCGATGGATTTATTGTTCGCCACCCCTACAATAAGCCCTTTTTTACCTTTTAAAAATCCCATGATTTTCCTTTATAAAAATGAAATGATTGTTTTAAAATTTTCTAATTCCCAAGACGCGCTCCCGATCAATAAGCCATCCACGCTATCAATCCCTAAAATTTCTTTAGCGTTTTGCACATTCACGCTCCCCCCATACAACAAGGGCGTTTTTTGATTTAAAATTTGCTTTAAAAAACCATGCGTGAGGTAAATGTCTTCTAAAGAAGCGCTCTTTTTTGCGCCAATCGCCCAAATAGGCTCATACGCCACCACTAAATTAGGATAATTAAGATCAATATTTTCTAATTGCTCGCTTAAAAATTCCTTTACAGCCACTAAACCCTTTTCTCTGGTTGTTAATTCTTCGCCAATACAATAGACAATTTTAAAATTTTTATTTTTAAAAAAATCAAACTTTTCTTTCAAAAAACTAGGGCTTTCCTGTAAAAGCGTCCGCCTCTCGCTATGCCCTATTAAAAGGGTGTGGATTTTGAGTTCTTCTAAATGCTTTGAAGTGATTTCACCGGTAAAAGCCCCCAAATCCTTAGGGTAAGCGTTTTGCACTCCTAAAGTGAAATGCAAAAACGAATTAGGCAATAACCCCAAAAAATCAGGGAATACAAACACTCTATCAAAATGCTGCGGTTTTAAAGTCTTTTCTAATTCTTTTAAATACGCATGGCTTTTAAAAATAGGCATAGCGGATTTAAAATTGGCCATGGCAATTTTTGTCATTGAATGATCCTTATTTTATAGGTGGTAACTATCCCTTATTATATCTAATAGCGTTTAAAAAATGTAAATTTTAAACAATAGCCCCCTTGAATTGAATTTTTTCCCAATTTAGGTTTTGTTTATAAGAAAAATTATTTCAAATGTAGTAAAATTAAGGCAGTGTTTTTGCGTCAAGCGATTTTAGGTTAAATTTGAGTTTTTAGGAGCAGTTTTTATGCAACAAGAAGAGATTATAGAGGGTTATTATGGCGCTAGCAAAGGGCTTAAAAAGAGCGGTATTTATGCCAAGCTGGATTTTTTACAGAGCGCTACGGGCTTGATTTTAGCGCTCTTTATGATAGCGCACATGTTTTTAGTCTCAAGCATCTTGATTAGCGATGAAGCCATGTATAAAGTGGCGAAATTTTTTGAAGGGAGCTTGTTTTTAAAAGCGGGCGAGCCGGCTATTGTGAGCGTGGTTGCAGCAGGGGTGATTCTTATTTTAGTCGCGCATGCTTTCTTGGCGTTGAGAAAATTCCCTATCAATTACAGGCAATACAAGGTTTTTAAAACCCATAAGCATTTGATGAAACATGGCGATACGAGTTTGTGGTTTATTCAAGCTCTCACCGGGTTTGCGATGTTTTTCTTAGCGAGTATCCACTTGTTTGTCATGCTCACAGAGCCTGAAAGCATCGGGCCTCATGGCTCAAGCTATCGTTTTGTAACGCAAAACTTTTGGCTTTTGTATATTTTCTTATTGTTTGCCGTAGAATTGCACGGCTCTATTGGGTTGTATCGCTTAGCGATTAAATGGGGGTGGTTTAAGAATGCGAGCATTCAAGGCTTGAGAAAAGTCAAATGGGCGATGAGCGTGTTTTTCATTGTTTTAGGGCTTTGCACCTATGGGGCTTACATTAAAAAAGGTTTAGAAAATAAGGACAATGGCATTAAAACCATGCAAGAAGCCATAGAAGCTGATGGGAAATTCCACAAAGAATAAGGGTAGAAAATGAAAATAACATATTGTGATGCGCTAATTATTGGAGGCGGACTGGCTGGGTTAAGGGCTAGTATCGCATGCAAACAAAAGGGTTTAAACACCATCGTTTTAAGCCTAGTGCCTGTCAGGCGTTCGCACTCTGCAGCCGCTCAAGGGGGCATGCAAGCGAGCCTTGCGAACGCTAAAAAAAGCGAAGGCGATAATGAAGATCTGCACTTTTTAGACACGGTTAAGGGGAGTGATTGGGGGTGCGATCAGCAAGTGGCTAGAATGTTTGTAACCACTGCTCCTAAAGCCATTAGGGAATTGGCCAGTTGGGGGGTGCCTTGGACTAGGATTAAAAAGGGCGATAGGCCTGCGGTCGTCAATGGTGAGCATGTTACGATTACCGAAAGAGACGACAGGCATGGTTATATTCTAAGCCGTGATTTTGGCGGCACTAAAAAATGGCGCACATGCTTTACGGCTGATGCTACAGGGCATACCATGCTTTATGCGGTCGCTAATGAAGCCTTACACCACAAAGTGGATATTCAAGACAGAAAGGACATGCTCGCTTTCATTCATCATGATAATAAATGTTATGGGGCGGTGGTAAGGGATTTGATCACAGGCGAAATTTCAGCGTATGTTTCTAAAGGCACGCTTTTAGCTACCGGAGGTTATGGGCGCGTGTATAAACACACCACTAACGCCGTGATTTGCGACGGAGCCGGGGCGGCGAGCGCCTTAGAAACCGGCGTGGCTAAATTAGGCAACATGGAAGCGGTGCAATTCCACCCTACCGCTTTAGTGCCTAGCGGGATTTTAATGACCGAAGGTTGTAGGGGCGATGGCGGGGTTTTAAGGGACAAGTTTGGCAGACGCTTCATGCCCGCTTATGAGCCGGAGAAAAAAGAGCTTGCGAGCAGAGATGTGGTCTCAAGGCGGATTTTAGAGCATATCCAAAAAGGCTATGGAGCCAAATCGCCTTATGGGGATCATGTGTGGCTGGATATTGCTATTTTAGGGCGTAACCATGTGGAAAAAAACTTAAGAGATGTGCGCGATATTGCCATGACTTTTGCGGGCATTGATCCGGCCGATAGCGAAGAGCAAACCAAAGACAACATGCAAGGAATGCCCGCAAATGAGCCTGAATACGGGCAAGCGATGGCTAAGCAAAAAGGCTGGATCCCCATAAAGCCCATGCAACACTATTCTATGGGTGGGGTTAGGACAAACCCTAAAGGCGAAACCCATTTAAAAGGTTTGTTTTGCGCAGGTGAAGCGGCATGTTGGGATTTGCATGGGTTTAACCGCTTGGGGGGAAATTCTGTGAGTGAAGCGGTGGTCGCTGGCATGATCATAGGGGATTATTTCGCGTCGCATTGTTTGGAAGCGCAAATTGAAATCAACACGCAAAAAGTTGAAGCTTTCATTAAAGAAAGCCAGGATTACATGCATTTTTTATTGCACAATGAAGGCAAGGAAGACGTGTATGAAATCAGAGAACGCATGAAAGAAGTCATGGATGAAAAGGTGGGCGTTTTTAGAGAAGGCAAAAGACTAGAAGAAGCCCTTAAAGAATTGCAAGAACTTTATGCGCGCTCCAAAAACATTTGCGTGAAAAACAAGGTTTTACACAATAACCCTGAATTAGAAGACGCTTACCGCACCAAAAAAATGCTCAAACTCGCGCTTTGCATCACTCAAGGAGCGTTACTGCGCACCGAAAGCAGAGGGGCTCACACAAGGATTGATTACCCTAAAAGAGACGATGAAAAATGGCTTAATCGGACTCTAGCGAGCTGGCCTAGCGCTGAGCAAGACATGCCCACGATTGAATACGAAGAATTAGATGTGATGAAAATGGAAATCAGCCCTGATTTTAGAGGCTATGGCAAAAAGGGCAATTTCATTCCCCACCCCAAAAAAGAAGAGCGCGACGCTAAGATTTTGAAAACGATTTTAGAATTAGAAAAGCTTGGGAAAGACAGGGTAGAAGTCCAACACGCGCTCATGCCTTTTGAGTTGCAAGAAAAATACAAGGCTAGGAATATGCGTTTAGAAGATGAGGAAGTCAGGGCTAGGGGGGAACATTTGTATTCTTTCAATGTCCATGAGTTATTAGACAAACACAACGCTAATTTAAAAGGAGAACACCATGAGTGATAATGAACGAACGATTGTAATTAGAGTGCTAAAATTTGACCCTCAAAGCGCGGTGAGTAAGCCGCATTTTAAAGAGTATCAATTGAAAGAAACGCCATCCATGACGCTCTTTATCGCTTTAAACCTCATTAGAGAGCATCAAGATCCGGATTTGAGCTTTGATTTTGTGTGTCGCGCTGGGATTTGCGGCTCTTGCGCGATGATGGTTAATGGGAGACCGAGACTGGCTTGTAAAACCCTAACTTCTAGCTTTGAAAGCGGGGTGATCACGCTGATGCCCATGCCCAGTTTTACGCTCATTAAAGATTTGAGCGTGAATACCGGCGATTGGTTTTTGGACATGACTAAAAGGGTGGAGAGTTGGGCGCATTCTAAAGAAGAAGTGGATATTACTAAGCCGGAAAAAAGGGTTGAGCCTGATGAAGCCCAAGAAGTCTTTGAACTAGACAGGTGTATTGAATGCGGGTGCTGTATCGCTTCTTGCGGGACTAAACTCATGCGCCCTAATTTCATTGGAGCTGCTGGTATGAACAGAGCCATGCGTTTCATGATTGACAGCCACGATGAAAGAAGCGATGATGATTTTTATGAGTTAGTGGGCGATGATGATGGCGTTTTTGGGTGCATGAGCCTGATTGCTTGCCATGACACTTGCCCTAAAGAATTACCCTTGCAAAGCAGTATCGCTACTTTGCGTAACCGAATGTTGAAAGTGGGTAAAAGCCGCTAATTTCTTTTTAGTGGGTCGTTTTTGAAAATCTTTTTAGTTCTTCTAAGCGTCTTTTTTTTTAATGGGTGTTTTGGGTTAGTCTATAAGACTCCCATTTCAAGCCCCCCTATCTCTTATGACCCCTACACTACCGCCATTGGGAGCTTGTATGCTAAAAATTTAAAAGAAAACCCCAACCATAGCGCGGCCATTCTTTTAGAAGACGGCTTTGACGCTTTGTTGCACAGAGTGGGTCTTATTAGGATGAGCCAAAAAAGCATTGACATGCAAACTTATATTTATAAGAACGATCTTTCCTCTCAAGTGATCGCTAAAGAACTTTTAAATGCGGCCAATCGTGGGGTAAAAGTGCGCATCCTTTTAGATGATAACGGATTGGATTCAGATTTTTCAGATATTATGCTTTTAAATTTCCATAAAAACATTGAAGTGAAGATTTTTAACCCCTACTATATCCGCAATAAAGGCTTGCGCTATTTTGAAATGCTTGCGGATTATGAGCGCATTAAAAAACGCATGCACAACAAGCTTTTCATCGTGGATAATTTCGCTGTCATTATAGGAGGGCGCAATATTGGAGACAATTATTTTGATAACGATTTAGACACGAATTTTTTAGATTTAGACGCTTTGTTTTTTGGGGGGGTTGCTTCAAAAGCCAAAGAAAGCTTTGAACGCTATTGGAGGTTCCACCGCTCTATCCCTGTTTCATTACTAAGAACCCATAAAAGACTCAAAAACAACGCTAAAGAAATCGCTAAACTCCATGAAAAAATCCCTATCAGCACCGAAGACAAAAACCAGTTTGAAAAAAAAGTCAATGATTTTATAGAACGCTTCCAAAAATACCAATACCCCATTTATTATGGGAATGCCATTTTTTTAGCCGATTCACCCAAAAAAATTGACACGCCCTTGTATTCGCCTATCAAAATCGCTTTTGAGAAAGCCCTTAAAAACGCTAAAGACTCCGTTTTTATCGCTTCATCGTATTTTATTCCAGGCAAAAAGATGATGAAAATCTTTAAAAATCAAATTTCTAAGGGGATTGAATTGAATATCCTTACCAATTCCCTTTCATCTACTGATGCGATAGTGGTCTATGGGGCGTGGGAAAGGTATCGCAACCAATTAGTGCGAATGGGTGCGAATGTCTATGAAATACGAAACGATTTTTTCAACCGCCAGATTAAAGGGCGCTTTAGCACCAAACATTCCTTGCATGGCAAGACGATTGTTTTTGATGACAATTTAACGCTTCTAGGGAGTTTTAATATTGATCCGCGCTCTGCATACATCAACACTGAAAGCGCGGTTTTGTTTGACAACCCGTCTTTTGCTAAAAGAGTGCGTTTGTCGCTTAAAGATCATGCCCAACAAGCATGGCATTTGGTGGTGTATCGGCATAGAGTGATTTGGGAAGCGGTGGAAGAAGGTATTTTAATTCATGAAAAAACTTCGCCTGACACTTCCTTCTTTTTGCGCTTGATTAAAGAATGGTCTAAAGTCCTTCCTGAAAGAGAGCTTTAAAACTTTTAATGCCCTTTATTTTGCGAAAAAGCGATATTATTGGTAACAGCGGCTAAAAGTGCTGAACACACAAACACCAAATGGATCACCACTTGCCAAAAAATGGGGTTATGCGATAGGGGCGTGTCTTTAGGAATACTGGATAGAACGTCTTCTAAACTCATGTAGCGTTTGAGCAAGAAAATCGCCGAAATGGCTACAATGGAGAGCGAAACCTTTAATTTTAAAGCGTTAAAATCCGTGTGTTTTAGCCAAGTGATTTCGCTGGCATCCACCTTGTCTAATTTAGAAACAAAGCTTTCATAACTGGCGAGCAACACCATCAAAACAAGCCCAGCCATAAACAACAAATCCACTAATCCTAAGGCTGATAAAACCAAATCCGTTTCACTAATGGTGTCTAAATGGCTGAGCATGTGCCACAACTCTTTCATGAACACATAGCCTAAAACCACCAACACTAACGACATGGCAATGCATAAAGGGGCTAGCAACCAACGAGTGGCAAACAACACTCTTTCAATCAACTTTTCTAACATCTCAACTCTTTTAATTATGGCTTTTTGAAGCCTTGATTATAGCTAATTTTAAAAAACCCATTGAAATGACTGATGCTTTCTTTTTGGTAAAATCATACGGATTGATAGTCTTAAAAGCCGTTTTAATCTTTTTTATATTACAATTCTTTCATGCGGTTTGGGTTTGTTACTTCTCCTTGACTGCTAGTAGTGGGTATGAATGTTTGATTTAAAACGCATGTTTTTCCATTTTTTACCTCTTACCCCTACTTTACTAAATGCTATTACTTTGTTTTAGCTGTCTTATATTTTGCTTGCTAGTTAAAAAGCCGTCATATTCTTTGCTACCCATTAAATTCATAACGCTCTTTATTTTTTAAATGGGATTACTTTATTTTAGTTTTATACAAAACTTTTAAGAAAATAGGGGTATTTTGCAAACTCTCCCCCATAAGTCCCTCTAACCCCTAAGAGCGCATCACAAGAAATTATCGCTTGACTAACGCTAAACTCTTTTAAGTTTGTAAAATCTTTAACGAATCTCTATGACAACCGGTTTAGTCATCTTTTTGCTGACTTCATCGGCATGCATTAGGGCTTCTTGCTTGCTCTTATAAGGGCCTATGAGATAGCGCTTTGTCGCTCCCCTATATTCAATCTTATGGGGGAATTGGTTAAACGCTTGCAAAAAGGCTTTATTGGGCGTGTGCGCAAAAACCCCCACTTGCAAATAATGCCCTTTAGTAAGAGTGGTTTTAGAATTGGCTTTTTTAGAAACTTCTTTATGTGCTTCTTTTTTGACTTTTAGCTCTTTAACCGCATGCTTATCTTTATGAGCTTCCTTATCTTTAGGGGTTGCTTTAGGCTTTTTATGGGGGGTTTCTTTTTTAGCTACAGCCTGAGATTCCTTTTGAGCGCTCATGGGAATAGACTCAACAGCTTTTAATTCTTTTTGAGCTTCTTGTTTTTCTTCTGTTGTTTTCATCTCCGTTTGAGCTTGATCGGTTTGAGTGGGCATGTTAAACGCATCATTTTCTTGTTTTTTAACATTATCCGCTACTTTGTCTAGCTTGTCTTCTTGCTTGGAAGGATCCAAATTCAAGCTTTCAAACTCATCGTCTTTTTTCTCGTCTTTAGTATTGCCTATTTTTTGCATGCCGCTATCGGTTTGCAAAAAAGTCTCTTTAGGAGCGACTCTCGTGCTTTTCCAAAACACCATTAAAAGCACCGCTAAAATGATAATGGCTATAGCCACGATCAAAAACACCTTTTTAGTGCCGCCCCCATTATTTTCTTCTTCTAAGATCACTTCATTCAGTCTTTCTTTTTCTGACATCAAAAATCCTTTCAAAAATGGTTATAAATGCTTCGCCCAAGAGCTCCCTCGCTCTTTTGCAAACACTTCATAAGGTAAAGCTAAAATATTAAATTCCTTAGGCCATTCATTGCTAGGGAAGACCCTCCATTCTTTAGGCAACCCTTGCGCTAATTTCATAGACAAAGTTTTAACCAACCTTTCACCCTCGCCTAATTCCGTATGCCCCTTATGCACATACAAATGCAAATGCCCTGGGGTCTTTGTGTTATAAGCGGTAAAATTCATAAAACCTTCCTCACGAAGCAATAACTGCGCCTTATGATAAAAGCGCTCCGGGTTCCTCCCGTTATAATCAAACACAATATTTTCCACCTTATCGTTACGCAAGATGAGGTTGTGCGCGATTTCTATTTCTTTTTTCAAATGCTTTTGAATGAGCGAGCTTGTGAGCATGGCATTCACTCTTTGGAATTTATTATAATAGCAACGCCCCGCATAATCCACTCTCTCCCCCAAGCCTGGTTTTTTTTCAAAATAATGGCTTGTGTCTATCTTAATGAGCTTTAATTCCATTTCTGTCATCTTGACTCCCTTAAAAAATAGGTTGTTGGTACACAGGGAATTGATTAGCCATGGCCTTCAATTCTTCTTTCACATGCAATTGCAAACTAACATTGTTAATATCATTCAAAATATCTGATATTTTATTCCCTATGATTTCAAATTCCTTAGCTCCCATGCCCCTTGCGCTCAATGCCGCTGAGCCAATCCTTATCCCGCTCGTTACAAAAGGGCTACGCGTTTCGCCAGGAATGGTGTTTTTATTCACGGTGATTCCGGCATTCCCTAATGCAATATCAGCGTCTTTCCCGCTATAAGGCTTATCCAAGAAATCCATTAAAAGCAAATGGTTAGAAGTGCCACCACTCACTAACTTATGGTTTTTTTCTTTTAACGCTTTAGCCAAAACTTGCATGTTAGATTTCACTAATTTTGCGTAAGCTTTAAATTCTGGTTTTAGATTCTCTTTAAACCCCACCGCTTTAGCAGCAATCACATGCATCAAAGGCCCGCCTTGAGTCCCTGGAAAAATCGCTTTATCAATCTTAGCCGCTATCTCTTCGTCATTAGTTAAAATAATCCCCCCTCTAGGCCCTCTTAAGGTCTTATGAGTGGTGCTTGAAACCACATGGCAATGCGGGAAAGGATGGGCATGCTCATTAGCGACCACAAGCCCTGCCACATGGGCTATATCGCCTAATAGTAACGCCCCCACTTCATCAGCGATTTCTCTAAATTTCTTAAAATCAATCTCCCTTGGATAGGCTGAAAACCCGCACACAATGATTTCTGGCTTAACGCTCTGAGCGATTTTTAGCGCTTCTTCATAATCAATATAGCCATCCAAATTCACGCCATAAGAAAAGCTCTGATAATGCTTGCCGGTCAAGCTCACTTTAGCGCCATGCGTTAAATGCCCTCCACAACTTAAATCCATGCCTAAAATCTTGTCATAAGGCTTTAAAAGAGCGTGATAGACAGCGTTATTGGCTTGTGAGCCTGAATGCGCTTGCACGTTAGCGAATTGGCAATTGAAAAGCTTTTTAGCCCTTTCTATGGCTAGGCTTTCTATTTTATCCACCACTTCACAGCCTCCATAATAGCGCTTGTTAGGATAGCCCTCAGCGTATTTATTCGTTAAAATGCTCCCCATAGCCTCCATGACACTAGGAAAAGTGTAATTCTCGCTCGCTATCATTTCTAAATGCTCATTTTGCCGCTTATATTCTTCAAAGATCAATTCAAAAATTTCACTATCCGTTTGTTCTAAAAAATACGCCATTATTCTTTACTCTCAATATTAAAATCGTTTTTAACAGGACGCATCGCTGGGAATAAAATCACATCTTTAATGCTTTTAGCTCCAGTGAGTAACATCACTAATCGGTCAATGCCTATGCCTTGCCCTGCAGTGGGGGGCATTCCATGGGCTAATGCCCACACATAATCTTCATCCATGTATTGGGCTTCTTCATCGCCTTTTTCTTTTTCAGCCACTTGATTTTTAAAGCGTTCTAATTGATCTAAAGGGTCGTTCAACTCGCTAAAGCCATTAGCGATTTCTTTTCCTGCAATGAACAATTCAAACCTGTCAGCAATATTAGGGTTACTATCGTTGCGTCTGGCTAAAGGGCTAATCTCAATAGGGTATTGGGTTACAAAAGTGGGGTTAATGAGCTTATGCTCTACAAAATGATCAAACGCTTCAGCGAGCAATTTGCCATGAGTGAGGTTTGGCTCTACTTTGACGCCTCGCTCTAACAAATAAGCCAAAAGCCTGTCTTCTTTTTCCAAAATATCCTTACTAATGCCCCCTATTGTTTCTAAAGCGTCCAAATAGGAAATCACGCTCGTTTGGTTGAAATCCACTTCCATATCGTTATAAATGATTTTTGAATCTAAATTTAAAGTCTTTAGCAAGTAGTCAAACAGCCTCTTACTGAGTTCAATCAAATCTTCATAAGTGTGATACGCCCAATAAAACTCAATCATCGTGAATTCGGGGTTATGGCTGTGATCCATGCCCTCATTCCTGAAATTACGATTGATTTCAAACACCGCTTCAAACCCCCCCACAATCAAGCGTTTGAGATATAATTCTGGGGCGATTCTTAAATACCTCTCCACCTCTAAAGCGTTATGATAAGTGATGAAAGGCCTTGCGTTCGCCCCGCCAGGAATGGGGTGCATCATAGGGGTTTCCACTTCTAAAAACCCTTCCATTTCAAAGAATTTCCGCACGCTAGAGACAATCAAACTGCGCTTTTTAAACACATCTTTAACGCTAGGATTGACGATCAAATCCAAGTAGCGCTGGCGGTAACGCAATTCTATATCGCTCAGTCCGTGAAACTTTTCAGGTAAAGGCACAATGGTTTTGCTTAAAATATGAAATTCTAGGGCATGAATGCTTAATTCACCGGTTTTGGTAGCAAAAGGGAAGCCTTTCACCAACACAATATCGCCCACTTCTAAATGCTTTTTCAAACTTTTAAACTCATCGTTCAATTCATTTTGCGAAACATAAGCTTGCAAAATCGTGCTTTCATCTTCAATTTTAATAAAACATGCCTTGCCCATTAAACGCAAAAGCTTGACCCTCCCTACAATACTCTCGCATTTTTCTTTGTCTTTAGGCTCTTCTAAACCCTTAACATAAGCGTATTTTTCTAAAAAAGCGGCGTTGGTGAGGCTTCGTTTCAAGCCATTTTTATAAGGGTTTTTCCCTTCTTCTCTCAAGCTATTGGCTTTATGGATGCGTTGTTGGATGTATTGGTTAGAAAACATGTGATGCCTTTATAGGGGTTCTTTGTTAGATGGGGTGGGGTTTGGTGGGGTTTGGTTAGCTTTTGGATCTAGCATGTTTTTAGGCAAGTCTTTAGCCTTTTCTTTTAAAGATTCCATGCCCTTATCCATCGCTTTATTAAAAGATTGTTTATTTTTATTGAAAGATTCTTTATTTTTGACTTCATCGCTCATTTCTTCAAGGTTGTCTTTAAGGTTTTGCTCCACATGTTTGACGCCATCAAGGCGCATGATCTTACTGGCGATGCTTTTCATGGTAGAAAAAAAAGTGCTTTTTTCTTGCAAATAGGCGTTAGCGTCTTTCATGACTTCCATTTTAGAGAGCGCATAAAGGATGAAAGAAAGCACTAAAAAAGTCTTTAAACATGAAAAAATAAACCCTAACGCTTTGTCTATAATGCCTAACCCGCTAAAGACTAACACCTTGCCTAGCAACACTCCAAAAGCTAAAAAAAACACCCAAATAGATGCTAACACCAATAAAAAACCGATGAGATTCGTCATGGTTTCATTTCTTAAATCATACAAATGCTCTGAAAATAAATTCCCAACAGCCACAGAATAGCGAGACGCTAAATACACGCCAAGCACAATCCCTAAAGTCCCCGCCACTTCACTCACGAAGCCATGATAAAATCCTCTAATCCCAAAGGCTACCACCACCACAAGTAACGCCAAATCAATATAGTTCAAACCCTAAACCCAAACCTTTCTCTCATATATCTCGCATAAAGATAGTCATAGCGTCTTAAAACAAACACCCATCACTCTTAAATCATGCCAATTCACACTCTTTAGACTTGAAATTTGAAAATAATAACACAACTTAAAAAAAACTACCCTTAAAAAAATCAATCTAAAATTCTTAAATTAAAATATAGCTATAATACACTAAAACAATCTCAAGGTTTCAAAATTTAGCCATGCGTCTTCTTCTATTCAATCAAAACGCTTTTTTATTGGCGTGTATGTTTGTTTCAAGCGTGTATGTGAACGCTGTTTTAGACGCTTATACAATTGAAAACCCCTATATCACTATCACACTCACAAGCCTATTAGCCCCTTTAAGCATGCTGGCGTTTTTAAAAACCCCTAGAAATAGCGCTTTTGCTTTGGGGTTTTTCGTGGGAGCGTTATTGTTTTATTGGTGCGCTTTAAGCTTTCGCTACTCGGATTTCACTTATTTATTGCCCTTAATCGTTGTTTTAATAGCGTTAGTTTATGGGGTTTTATTTTATTTGTTGCTCTATTTTGAAAACCCCTATTTCAGGCTTTTGAGTTTTTTAGGCTCTAGTTTTATCCACCCTTTTGGATTTGATTGGTTAGTCCCGGATAGCTTTTTTTCTTATAGCGTGTTTAGGGTGGATAAATTATCGCTAGGGCTTGTTTTTTTGGCTTGCATTTTTTTGAGTGCTCAAAATCTTAAAAAATACAGGATCATAGGGGTTTTATTGTTACTTGGCGCGTTGGATTTTAATGGTTTCAAAACAAGCGATTTAAAAAAGGTTGGAAATATTGAATTAGTCTCTACAAAAACGCCCCAAGATGTGAAATTTGACTCAAATTACCTTAATAATATTGAAAACAACATCCTTAAAGAAATCAAGCTCGCTCAAAGCAAGCAAAAAACCTTGATTGTTTTTCCAGAGACCGCCTACCCCATCGCTTTAGAAAACTCCCCCTTTAAAGCTAAACTAGAAGATTTAAGCGATAATATTGCGATTTTAATAGGGACATTGCGCACCCAAGGCTATAGCCTTTATAACAGCTCGTTTTTATTTTCTAAAGAGGACGTTCAGATCGCTGATAAAGTGGTTTTAGCCCCCTTTGGCGAAACAATGCCTTTACCCAAGTTTCTTCAAAAACCCCTTGAAAAGCTCTTTTTTGGCGAGAGCGCTTATTTATACCGCAACGCTTCTAGTTTCAGCGATTTTGCATTAGACGATTTTACTTTTCGCCCCCTGATTTGCTATGAAGGCACCTCCAAACCCGCTTATTCAAACAGCCCTTCAAAAATTTTTATCGTGATGAGCAATAACGCATGGTTTAGCCCAAGCATTGAACCCACTTTACAAAAAACGCTTTTAAAATACTATGCAAGGCGTTATGATAAAATCATCTTGCACAGCGCGAACTTTTCAACTTCTTACATTTTAAACCCTAGTTTATTAGGCGATATTCTTTTTAGGAAACGATCATGATTAAAGCGATTAATATTTCTCATGCTTTTGAAAAGCCTCTTTACAATGGCGTGAATTTGCGCATCAAGCCCAAAGAAAGCCTAGCGATTTTAGGCGTGAGCGGGAGCGGTAAAAGCACGCTTTTAAGCCATTTAGCCACCATGCTAAAACCGGATAGTGGGACGATTAGTTTGTTAGAACACCAAGATATTTATGCTTTAAATTCCAAAAAGCTTTTGGAATTACGGCGTTTAAAAGTGGGCATAGTCTTCCAATCGCATTACCTTTTTAAGGGTTTTAGCGCTTTAGAAAACCTGCAAGTCGCTTCAATCCTAGCCAAGCAAGAAATAAATCATTCCCTTTTAGAACAATTAGGCATAGCCCACACCCTAAAACAAGGTGTGGGTGAATTGAGCGGCGGCCAGCAACAACGCTTGAGCATCGCCAGAGTGCTTTCTAAAAAACCTAAAATCATTATCGCTGATGAACCCACCGGGAATTTAGACACCACTAGCGCTAATCAAGTCATCAGCATGCTGCAAAATTACATTACAGAAAAAGAAGGAGCGTTAGTTTTAGCCACGCATGATGAGCATTTGGCTTTCACTTGCTCTCAAGTCTATCGCTTAGAAAAAGAAGTTTTGATTAAGGAAAAATAAGAAATGTTACAACGCCCTAAAATTGTCGCTGAATTGAGCGCTAATCACAACCAGGATTTAAATCTCGCCAAAGAAAGCCTTCATGCCATTAAGGAAAGCGGCGCGGATTTTGTCAAGCTCCAAACCTATACGCCAAGCTGCATGACTTTAAACTCTAAAGAAGATCCTTTCATCATTCAAGGCACTTTATGGGATAAAGAAAATTTGTATGAATTGTATCAAAAGGCTTCCACCCCCCTAGAGTGGCATGCGGAATTGTTTGAATTGGCTAGAAAGCTTGATTTAGGCATTTTTAGCTCGCCTTTTAGTTCAAAAGCCTTAGAGCTTTTAGAGAGCTTGAATTGCCCCATGTATAAAATCGCTAGTTTTGAAATCGTTGATTTAGATCTGATTGAAAAGGCCGCTCACACAAAAAAGCCCATTATCCTTTCTAGCGGTATCGCTACAAGCATTGAATTGCAAGACGCTATCTCATTGTGCAAAGAAGTGGGTAATTTTGACATCACCCTTTTAAAATGCGTGAGTGCTTATCCTAGCAAAATAGAAGACGCTAATTTATTGAGCATGGTTAAATTAGGCGAAACCTTTGGCGTTAAATTTGGCTTAAGCGATCACACGATTGGCTCTCTTTGCCCCATTTTAGCCACCACTTTAGGAGCGAGCATGATAGAAAAGCATTTCATTTTAAACAAATCCTTACAAACCCCAGACAGCGCTTTTAGCATGGATTTTAACGAATTTAAAAGCATGGTTGAAGCCATCAAGCAAAGCGTTTTAGCCTTAGGCGAAGAAGAGCCAAGAATCAATCCAAAGACTTTAGAAAAACAAAGATTCTTCGCTCGCTCTTTATTTGTCATTAAGGATATTCAAAAAGGCGAAGCATTGACTAGCGATAATATCAAAGCCTTACGCCCCAACCTTGGCTTACACCCTAAATTTTATAAAGAAATTTTAGGTCAAAAGGCATCAAAATTTTTAAAAGCCAACACCCCTTTAAACGCTGATGGTATAGAACGCTCACTGTAGGTTTGTTTTGATTAAAAAATGGGGTTTTTAAATTTGTTTTGTGATTTTAGATTTGATTTTAGACTCATTTTCTTTATTTTATAAACTCTTAAGGGGATAGGGGGCATCGCTCTCATCAAATGTTGCAACTAGAGCCTTATTTGAATTCCAATCAACTTTAATTTTTAATAAAAACAGGATTACTTTGTTGCTATCGTTTTAAACTTTATAATAAAACCCATTTTTTAAGGGAATATTTTGCACTTTTACCCTCTTAACCCCCAAATCAAATCTTTCTAACCCCCCAAAGAATGCTTTTTTAAGAGATTATTTGCTTGGTTAAATCAATCTCTTTTTAGATTGCAAAAAATACTAAAGCATTTTTTATATTTTATAATAATCAATTCCAAACGAGAACAGAGAAAAGAAATTCTAAATAATTTTTAATCACAGATTCCACACACGCTCTAAATAAAGCTCATTAAACAAAGCCCAAAAAAGGGGCTGATAATACCCCTTATGACAAAAAGGCTGTTTCTAAAGCACTAGATCAATAAAAAATAATCTCACTTCACCTTTTCAAGATACTCTTCTGTTTCCGTATTGACTTTAATCACTTCACCCTCTAAAACATGGAAAGGCACTTGCACGACCGCACCGGTTTCTAAAGTCGCTGGTTTTTTGCTCGCACTTGAAGTGTCGCCCTTAAAATTAGGGGCTGTTTCTACAATCTTTAGAGCCACAACTTGCGGCACATCCACTGAAATCGCTTTGTCATTATGCAATAAAACCTGCACTTGCATGCCGTCTAGAATCCATTTAGAAGCCTCACCCACTTGAGAGTCGTTCAAAGCGATTTGCTCATAGCTCTCTATGTCCATGAATTGGTATGTGTCGCCATCGTGATAAAGGTATTGCATCGTTTTTTCAACCAGATTAGGCTCTTCACACTTATCCCCCGCATGGAAAGTCTTCTCAATCACCTTACCATCTAAAAACGACTTGATTTTCGCGCGCACAAAAGCCGCACCCTTGCCGGGCTTGACATGCTGGTATTCCACGATCCTATAAGGCACACCGCCCAATTCAATTTTCATGCCCTTTTTGAGCTCACTCATCCCAATTGCCATGTTACACTCTTTCCTTGTTGATTAAATTTTATTAGCGCTGCCCAAAAGTTTCATGCGTTCTTTGACCACATTTTTAAGCGCTAATTGGGCCGGAGAAAAAAACTTCCTCAAATCAAATTGGCTCTTATCTTCATTGGCCACCTTGCGCACTTCTGCGATGAAAGCGATCCTTAAGTCCGTGTCGGTATTGACCTTATTGATCCCCCCTTTTATAGATTCTTGTAAAAATTCAAAAGGCACGCCCTTAGAGCCTTTCAAATCGCCTCCAGCGTCCAAATAAGACTTCCTCACATTATCCGGTATCGCGCTCGCTCCATGCAAAACTAAAGGGATATTAGTGAGCCTTTTGACTTCTTGCAAGCGTTCAAAATCCAATTTGGGCTCGCCCTTAAACTTAAACGCTCCGTGGCTTGTCCCAATGGCTGGGGCTAAGTAATCCACTTGAGATTCTTTGACAAACTGCTCCGCTTCTTTAGGATTCACTAACACCGCATCTTTTTCATCTACTGAAATATTGTCTTCAATCCCCATTAAACGCCCCAGCTCCGCTTCCACGCTCACTCCAGCGTTATGTGCCATTTTGACCACTTTAGAAGTCAATTCCAAATTTTCTTCAAAAGCATGATGAGACGCATCAATCATCACAGAAGTGAAACCCGCTTTCACGGCTTTTTCGCAGCTTTCAAAAGTCGTGCCATGATCTAGGTGTAAAGCTACAGGAATGTGGGGGTAGCGTTCGCACATGATTTTCACCATGCCCACCGCCATATCAATCCCCATGTATTTAATCGCTCCTTCACTCGCTTGAATGAAAAGCGGGGAATTTTCCTCGTTTCCTGCTTCAAAAATAGCGTTTAGCATTTCAAAATTCACGAAATTAAACGCCCCCACCCCATAACCTTCTTTATGGGCTTTCAATAAGATTTCATTGCCTTTAACTAACATGATAACACCTCATCAATTATTTGTTGATAACAATTTTAGCGTGCTTCCTTAATTCCTCGATTCGTTGATTCATGCGTTCTTGGAAAAGCTTTTCTTGTAACATCCCCTTAATGGTAGGTTTAGCCTGTTCATAAGTATAAGTTACAGGGCTATCTTTAGAAATCAAATAGATAATATGATAACCAAACTCTGTTTTAACAGGGGTTTTAGTGTAATTCCCAGGAGTTAAAGCGAAAGCGGCTTTAGAAAAATCCGGAGCCATCTGGTTTTTTTGGAATTTCCCTAAATCACCGCCATTTTGCGCGTTCTTGCTGTTAGGATCAATCGTATCCCGATTGGCTAACTCAATGAATTTGGCTTCTTTTTTAGTCTTTGGCTGTTTGTCAATCTCAGAAATAATCCGTTTAGCCTCATCTTCGGTTTTCACTAAAATATGCCTAGCATGGGCTTCTTGCTTGACAAAAAGCTGATCTTTATTAGCGTTGTAAAAATCCTGCATTTCTTTTTCGGGGATTTGGATTTTTTTCACTTCTTCGGCTTGTTTTTTAGCCCAAAATTCCACTAAAGCCTGTTTTTTAACCGCTTCCATCATCGCTTTAAATTCTGGAGTCTGATCGAGCTTTTCTGCCTTAGCCTCATTTTCTACAAGTGCGGTGCGGATAGCTTGCTCAATCAAGGCTTCTTTTTCTTTCTCTTTAAGCTTGTCAAAATCAAAATTAGGATTTCGCTGCTTAATCATGTCAAAATCGCTTTTGGTGATAGGCCTGCCATCCACTGTCGCTAACACGCCTGCTGAAGAATCAGTCGTTTTTTTCGTGTTATGTGCAGCGTTATTCGCGTTATGAGCCGGCTTAGCCATCAAAAACGACATGCTCAACGCACCCACTAACGCTAAATTTAAGATATTTTTTTTCATTGTGTGTTCTCCACTCTAAACTAATTTTCATCATTAAATCTACATTATAGCAAATTTAAAACAAAATCAGCTATCATGATTATAGAAAACTCACATTGAGGGGTAAGAAATGCTTAAAGTTATTCATTCCATTCAAAGCGGGTAAAATGTTTGCCGCAGATGTTGTAATAATATTTATTATCTTTTTTGGTGTTAGTTTTATTCTTTTTGGAAAGCAAAAGAATGTTAAAAAGGATTCAAAAATTCTCGATGCAATTATGAATATACTATTCGTAATTATTGTTGCATGCATTCTCTTTCCTTGGTTACCAATGTTATTATTCTATGTATTTGGTTTTTTAGCATTGCATGTTATTCCATATTAAGTAATTTCTATACCTTTAGTCAATCTCATATTGATAAGCTTACTATGTAAGATTAAGGGACTTTGCGCTTAAATACCCCTTAAAAAGTGAGTTTAAAAAAGGCTTATGGTTTTGTTTCTATCCATTTTTAAAAAAAGCTTTAATGATTTTTTAAGCGCTAGAATGCTTTTAATCAATCTTGGCCCTATCCTTTTGAGTTTGGCGTTTTTTGGAGCTGTTTTTTACTACAATGGCGGGAGTATTGTGGGTTATTGCCAAACTTTATTACCGCAATCTTTGAATGACTATTCCCATTCTCAAGGCTTTTTTGCCGGTGTGTTCGCATGGGTTTTTAAGGCGTTAGTGTATTTTCTTATTTTTTGGATCGTGATTCTTTTGAGTTTAGTCATCAATATTTTTGCGTCCATTTTTTACACCCCTTTAGTGGTCTCTTATTTGCACCAAAAATATTATCCCCATGTCGTTTTGGAAGAATTTGGCTCTATTCTTTTTTCTATTAAATATTTTTTAAAATCGCTCGCTTTTATGCTTTTATTCTTAGCGGTTTTAACGCCCTCTTATTTCATTCCCTTTATAGGGGTCTTTGGGGTCTTTTTTTCTATAATCGTGCATTTTCTTTTTTTCAAAAACACCATGAGTTTGGATATAGCCAGCATGATTTTTAATTATCAAAGCTATCAAAATTTACTCAAACAGCACCGATTGAAGCATTATCGTTTCTCATTTTTTTGCTATCTTTTTTCCTTAATCCCTTTTTTTAATTTTTTTGCCACCTTATTGCAAACCCTAATGCTAGCGCACTACTTTTTTATCCTTAAAGAAAAAGAATGTTAGATTTTCTCCAAGAGCTTAGCACCCCCCATGTTAGGGATTTTTTCTTGTTGTTTTTAAGGGTTAGCGGGGTGTTATCTTTTTTCCCTTTTTTTGAAAACCATTTAGTGCCTTTGTCGGTGCGTGGGGCTTTGAGCTTGTATGTGAGCGCGATTTTTTACCCCACTTTAGAGTTTTCAAACGCTGTTTACACGCCAGAGGGTTTTATCATCGCTTGCTTATGCGAGCTGTTTTTAGGGGTGTGCGCATCTGTCTTTTTACAAATCGTTTTTGCGAGCTTAGTGTTTGCAACCGATAGCATCAGCTTTTCTATGGGGCTTACGATGGCGAGCGCGTATGATCCTATTTCAGGATCGCAAAAACCCATTGTAGGGCAAGCCCTTTTATTGTTAGCGATTTTAATTTTATTGGATTTATCGTTCCACCATCAAATCATTTTGTTTGTGGATCACAGCTTAAAAGCCGTCCCTTTAGGGCAATTTGTCTTTGAGCCAGCACTAGCTAAAAACATTGTCAAAGCCTTTTCGCACTTGTTTGTCATAGGGTTTTCTATGGCGTTCCCTATTTTATGCTTGGTGTTATTGAGCGATATTATTTTTGGCATGATCATGAAAACCCACCCTCAGTTCAACCTGCTCGCTATCGGGTTTCCGGTTAAAATTGCGATCGGGTTTGTGGGCATTATTTTAATCGTTTCGGCTATCATGGGGCGTTTTAAAGAAGAAATCAGCCTGGCCTTTAGCGCCATTAGCAAAATCTTTTAAAGGATCAATATGATTAGTTTTAAAGAAGCTCTAAAAATCCATTCTAGCATTCCCTTAAAACCCTTAGAAATAGAGGTTATCTCTTTGTTTGAAAGCACAGGGCGTATTCTAGCAGAGGATATTATTTGCATTCACGCCTTGCCTAAATTCAATCAAAGCGCAATGGATGGCTATGGGTTTAAAATGCAGGATTTAGGTAAAAAAACTCAAGTCATTCAGCACATTTTTGCCGGGGATGATGTGAGCGCTTTAGAAGTTAAAGAAAATGAATGCGTTAAAATCATGACTGGAGCGATGGTGCCAAAGGGAATAGAAACGATCGTTCCCATAGAATGCATGCTAGAAAGCCATGAAAATTTTGCCCTAGCTCCCAAAGATTTTAAAATAAACGCCAATATCCGTCAAAAGGGCGAGAACGCTTCTTTAAACAGCGTGTTAGTCCCTAAAAATACCCGTTTGAATTACGGGCATATTGCACTCATTGCCTCTCAAGGGTTCAAAGAAATCAAAGCGTTTAGAAAATTAAAAATCGCTCTCTTTAGCAGCGGCGATGAATTAGTGCCTTTAGGGCAAAACGCCCTAGAATACCAAGTTTATGATGTTAATTCAGTGGGTGTTTTTAACATGCTTAAAAACTACAACACGCATTTTCTAGGGGTTTTAAAAGATGACAAAAATTTACAGCTTAAAACACTTGAATTACAAGATTATGATGTCATCCTTTCAAGCGCGGGGGTGAGCGTAGGGGATAAAGACTTTTTTAAAGACGCTTTGAAAGAAAAAAACGCCCTTTTTTATTATGAAAAAGTCAATCTCAAACCGGGAAAACCGGTAACTTTAGCCCAACTCAATCAAAGTATTATTATAGGCTTACCGGGTAATCCTTTAAGTTGCTTATTGGTTTTACGGGTTTTGATTCTACCCTTATTGGAGCGCTTATCCTTAAATAAAGATTTTAAGCTAAAACCCTTTAAGGCTCAAATCAATGCCCCCTTAAAGCTTAAAGGCGAACGCGTGCATTTAATTTTAGGCAACTATTCAAACCACCAATTCATTCCTTACAACAACAACCGCTATGAATCAGGAGCGATTCAAGCCCTTGCGCAAGTGGATTCTATCGCTTTAATTGATGAAGGAGTGGGATTGGTTCAGGGCGAAATTGAAATTTTAAGGTTTGAAAATTAAAATGGCTTTTAACAATGTTATAATGGCAAGTTCAAAACCCCACTCATAAAGGTTCTGTTTGTGGATAACTACACCTATAGCGAATTGTTAAAAAGCTTGCAAAACAAATGCGATAATATCGCTTTGATCATCAAGCCTGAAAAGATCAAACAAGAATTAGAACGCATTGAAAAAGAGCAAGAAGACCCTAATTTTTGGCAAGATGTCTTAAAGGCCAGAGACACCAATAAAGAAAAAGTGCGCCTGAACCGCTTGCTAGAAACCTATCAAAAAACCAAAAATTCTTTAGATGAAAGCACAGAATTGTTTGAACTCGCTCAAAATGATAACGATGAGGTTACTTTATCCTTACTTTATGAAGAGGCTCCTGTTTTAGAGCATAGTGTGCAAAAAGTAGAAATTGAAATCATGTTAAGCGGTGAAAACGATGCCTCAAACGCTATTATCACCATTCAGCCTGGAGCGGGGGGGACTGAAAGCCAGGATTGGGCGAGTATTTTGTATCGCATGTATTTGAGATGGGCGGAAAGAAGGGGCTTTAAAAGCGAGATTTTAGATTATCAAGATGGCGAAGAAGCGGGCATTAAAGGGGTCGCCTTTATCATTAAGGGCGAAAACGCTTATGGCTATTTGAAAAATGAAAATGGGGTGCATAGGCTTGTAAGGATTTCACCCTTTGACGCGAACGCCAAACGGCACACGAGTTTTGCGAGCGTGCAAATTAGCCCTGAATTAGACGATGATATTGATATAGAAATTGATGAAAAAGATGTCCGTTATGATTATTACAGAGCCAGTGGGGCGGGCGGTCAGCATGTCAATAAAACAGAAAGCGCGGTCAGGATCACGCATTTCCCTACCGGTATTGTGGTGCAATGCCAAAACGACAGGAGCCAACATAAAAACAAAGCGAGCGCGTTAAAAATGCTTAAATCCAAACTTTATGAATTGGAATTAGAAAAGCAGCAAAGCAGCGCCAAAAATGAAGAAAAAAGCGAGATCGGCTGGGGGCATCAAATAAGAAGCTATGTCCTAGCCCCCTACCAGCAAGTCAAAGACGCGCGCTCCAATATTGCTTATAGCAATGTGGAAGCGATACTAGACGGCGATATTGATGCGATTTTAGAGGGCGTTTTGATTGCTAAAGCTTAAGTGCGCTAAAATGACAGATAGGAATTATGGTTAAAAACGCTTTTTAAAACCAATTGGCAAGGAACAACAATGACACAAGAAGAATTAGACGCTTTGATGAATGGTGGCGATTTAGAAAATTTGGAAGCCTTAGAGGCTAAAGAAGAGACTAAAGAGGAAGCTAAAGAGAAAGAAGAGGTTAAAGAATCCAAAGAAAGCTCTAGCCAAAAAATGACCGTCAAAAAAGAAGACGCTGAAAAATACGGCAAGATTAGCCCTAATGAATGGCCTCCCCCTCCCCCCACTGAAGAGCATAAAGTCGTGCATCAATTAGACGATGTTACAAGAGATTCTGAAGTGAAAGCCACGCAAATTTTTGATCAATTGGATTTGATCGGAGCTAGCGCTGAAAAAATCGCTAAAATGGTTAAAAAAATCCAAGAACCTTTGCAAAAACACCAAGAAATTTTTGACAATTTGCATGTGCATTTCCCCCATGTTGAATCTTTTAAAACCGCGCTCAATGAGCAACAAGAAATCCTAAACGCCCTTAAAAACATTGAAGAAGAAGCCACCAATTGCTCTGATAGCTCCATGCAAGCGATGGATATTATGCAGTTTCAAGATATTCACCGCCAAAAAATTGAGCGCGTGGTCAATGTCATGCGAGCGCTCAGCCAATACATGAATTCGCTTTTTGAAGGCAAAATTGATGATTCTAAGCGCGTGAGTTCAGCGACTTTTATCACCGGCGATGATGATAAAGATTTAGCCAGCGCTGATGATATTGAAGCCTTGATCGCTTCTTTTGGAGCCAAGTAGTTTTGAACCAAGTTGAATTACTTTCTCCAGCCGGTAATTTAAAAAAACTTAAAATCGCTCTCAACTATGGGGCTGATGCGGTTTATGGGGGAGTGAGCCATTTTTCTTTACGCAATCGCGCTAGCAAGGAATTCACTCTAGAGACCTTTAAAGAAGGGATTGACTACGCCCATGCCTTGAATAAAAAAGTCTATGCGACTATCAATGGTTTCCCTTTCAATTCACAGCTCAAACTTTTAGAAGAGCATATTTATAAAATGGCAGAGCTAGAGCCAGACGCTTTCATTATTGCTGCACCTGGGGTGGTGAAACTCGCTTCAAAAATCGCCCCGCATATCCCTATCCATTTATCCACGCAAGCGAATGTCTTAAATTTGTTAGATGCGCAAGTGTTTTATGATTTAGGGGTTAAACGCATTGTGTGCGCTAGGGAATTGAGCCTGAATGATGCGATTGAGATTAAAAAAGCCTTACCTGATTTGGAATTAGAAATCTTTGTGCATGGGAGCATGTGCTTTGCCTTTTCAGGGCGCTGCTTGATTTCGGCCTTACAAAAGGGGCGCGTGCCTAATAGAGGGAGTTGCGCGAATGATTGCCGGTTTGATTATGAATATTATGTGAAAAACCCTGATAACGGCGTGATGATGAGGTTGGTTGAAGAAGAAGGCGTAGGCACGCATATTTTTAACGCTAAAGATTTGAACCTCTCTAGTCATATCGCTGAAATTTTAAGTTCTAACGCCATTAGTGCGCTTAAGATTGAAGGGCGTACCAAGTCCAGTTACTACGCCGCGCAAACCACGCGCATCTATCGTTTGGCGGTTGATGATTTTTACCATAACACCTTAAAGCCGAGTTTTTATGCTAGCGAATTGAACACGCTTAAAAACAGGGGTTTTACGGACGGCTATTTGATGCGAAGGCCTTTTGAAAGGTTGGATACTCAAAACCACCAAACAGCCATTAGCGAAGGGGATTTTCAAGTCAATGGCGAAATCACCGAAGATGGGCGTTTTTTTGCATGCAAATTCACCACTACCACTAACATAGCTTATGAAATCATCGCTCCCAAAAATGCGGCTATCACGCCCATAGTCAATGAAATTGGCAAGATTTACACCTTTGAAAAACGCTCTTATTTAGTGCTGTATAAAATCCTTTTAGAAAATAACACCGAGTTAGAAACCATCCATAGCGGAAATGTGAATTTAGTGCGACTGCCCGCACCCTTGCCGGCTTTTAGTTTTTTGCGCACCCAAGTAGAGTCTAAAAATGGCGTTTAGAGATTAGGGATTACAAACGATTAAGAGAAAACGCATGCCATTAGAAACTATCACGCTCGCTCGTATTTATGAAGAACAAGGATTTTTTGAAGAAGCGTTGCAAATTTATACTAATATTTTAAACAAAACCCCTGACCATGCAGAGGCGTTAAAACAAATAAAGCGTTTGGAAAAAATCCAAAAAAATGGCACTCCTTTCAAACATGATGCAATATTGGAGAGGCACTATTTGAATTTTATCAAAGGGGATTTTTTGAGCGTTGAGAATTTAGAACAATGGCTGGTAGAATGGAATTGAAAAACATTATTTCAGAAACCCTTAATGAAATTGAAAAAATGGCTAAAACCATTGATAATAACTTTGATGCGGCGCAAAAAACGCCCTCTTTTTTCAAAACACCCCCCTATTTGCAAAACGCCAAAAACGCTGAAACGCCCCCAATGAGCAACACGGAGCCAAAAAACGCCACCAAAATAGAAACCCAAGAAAAAATCACAGAAGAAAATACAGAAGAAAAAGAAGAAGAAGCACAAGAAATCATTACAGAAGAAATTGCGCAAGAAAACCCCACGCAAGCACCGGTTTCAAACGAGAGGGTTTTTTTAAAAAACTTACTAGAGAGAACCTTAGTGTTGTTTCAAGGCATGCAAGCTTTAGAAGAAAAAGACGCGCTGAAGCGTTTGGATTTGGTGGTGCGTTTCTTGCAATACCAATTGAGCGTGCTTGAAAAACGATTGGAATCTTTAGAGCTAGAAAACACAGAGTGAAAAATGAGCAAAGGAATTGTTTAAAAACATTAAAAAATAAGACTTTATTTTTCAATATTCCATGAAAACAAAGCCTTAAATTTCTATTAATAACTATGATAATGTTTTGAATTTTTATTTTTAAGATATTTTCAAGGTATCTTTAATAATAAAATGCTAGAATTAGTCCCTTAAAACATTAACAAAGTTAATCGTTTTTAAAGTTGTAGAAATCATTGAAGGAGTTAATTGAAGTATGATAGAAGTTTTAATGATAGAAGATGATATAGAATTAGCCGAGTTTTTGAGCGAGTTTTTGCTCCAACATGGCATTCATGTAACCAATTACGATGAGCCATATACCGGTCTTAGTGCGGCTAACACACAAAATTATGATTTGTTGTTGTTGGATTTGACTTTGCCTAATTTAGACGGGCTTGAAGTGTGTAGGCGCATCTCCAAACAAAAACATATCCCTATTATTATTTCTTCAGCAAGAAGCGATGTGGAAGATAAGATTAAAGCGCTAGATTATGGGGCTGATGATTACCTCCCTAAACCCTATGATCCTAAAGAATTATTAGCTCGCATCCAATCGCTGCTTAGGCGTTCTCATAAAAAAGAAGAAGTGAGTGAGCCAGGCGATGCGAATATCTTTAGGGTGGATAAGGATAGCCGAGAAGTGTATATGCATGAAAAAAAGCTAGACTTAACTAGGGCTGAATATGAAATCCTTTCGCTTCTCATTAGCAAAAAAGGTTATGTGTTTAGCCGTGAAAGCATTGCGATTGAGAGCGAGAGCATCAACCCTGAAAGCTCTAATAAAAGCATTGATGTGATCATTGGCCGTTTGCGATCTAAGATTGAAAAAAATCCTAAACAACCGCAATACATCATCTCTGTTAGAGGGATTGGTTATAAATTAGAATACTGATATTCTAATAAGGAGTTAAGGGGTTTTGCGTTTCTCTATCTTTTTTAAAATTGTCGCTTTGTTTATGGTAACGCTCTTTAGTTTTGGAGCGTTCGCTTACTATTTCGTGTCTTCTCAAATCAGTCACGAAAACTATCAAAACGAAATGTGCCATTACCAGTTTGTTACCACTATCAATGAAATTTTAAATAACTACTCCGATTACAGAGCCATAGAAGATTACCTCTATAAAATTGGCTTTAGAGGAACCACAATAGAAAATTTAGAAAAGGTTTTAGCCAAAAGACGCCACCAGTTGCACCACAGAAATATTGGGTATGCTGAAGTGTTTAAATTCAGCGACATGGTTTTTATCCTTTTAAAAAAGGATGAGCATTTTGTGCTTTATAAAGATTTGCATTCGGTTTCTTACAGGAATTATTTCTTAGCTATTACGGTGGGTTTATTATTGATTTTATTCCTCTTTTTATTTGTTTTGCAGAGTTTATTGCCCTTAAGAGAGTTAAGATCTCAAGTGAAACGCTTCGCTCAAGGGGATAAAAGCGTGAGTTGTAAAAGCAAGCAAAAAGATGAAATAGGGGATCTGGCTAACGAATTTGACAATTGCATCCAAAAAATCAATGCGATGAATGAATCTCGGGTTTTGTTTTTGCGCTCCATCATGCATGAATTACGCACCCCTATCACTAAGGGCAAGATACTAAGCTCTATGCTCAAAGAAGAGCTGTCTTACAAGCGCTTTTCATCTATATTTGATCACTTGAACATGTTGATTGAGCAATTTGCCCGCATTGAGCAGCTCGCTTCCAAAAATTATGGGAGCAATAAAGAAAAATTTTTAATGAGCGATTTGATAGACAAGATTGAAAAAATGCTTTTAATTGATGAGGATAAAAAAAGCCCTATCCATGTATCCTCTTCAAATTACATCATTGAAGCGGATTTTGAATTGTTTTCTATAGCGTTAAAAAACATGGTAGATAATGCGATCAAATACAGCGATGACAAACAGGTGTTTTTGGATTTCATAGGAAATAATTTAGTGGTGTCCAATAAAAGCAAACCTTTAAAAGAAGATTTTGAAAAATATTTGCAACCCTACTTCAAATCTTCTAACCCCAGCCAAGCCCATGGTTTTGGGTTAGGCATATATATCATTAAAAACGCTTTAGAGGCTATGGGATTGAATTTGAGCTATTATTACAGCAATGGAAGAATTTGTTTCACTATCCATGATTGCGTTTTTAATAGTTTTTACGATTTAGAAGAATATAATGAAGAGCTACCCCCCCCCCCCCCCGAAAATTTGAGAGAGGTGAGCGGAATGAAGGGGATAGAAAAAGCCAATTATGGGGTTAAAGAAAAACAATAAAGAGGAGAACATGTTCAAACGATTGAGAAGATTACGAAGCAGCGAAAACTTAAGAGCAATGCTAAAAGAAACGCGTCTGAATATTGATGATTTCATCGCTCCCTTATTTGTCATAGAAAGCGATAGTTACATTAAAAATGAAATCAGCTCCATGCCTGGCGTTTATCAAATGAGTATAGAGTCTCTTTTAAAAGAATGCGAAGAATTAGTGGGTTTAGGCGTCAAAGCCGTTTTATTGTTTGGCATTCCTAAAAATAAAGACGCTACAGGAAGCCATGCGTTAAGTAAGGATCACATTGTCGCAAAAGCCACCAAAGAGGTTAAAAAACGATTCAAGGATTTAATCGTTATAGCGGATTTGTGTTTTTGTGAATACACCGACCATGGGCATTGCGGGATTTTAGAAAACGCTTCTGTGTCTAACGATAAAACGCTAGAGATTTTAAACCTTCAAGGGCTTATTTTGGCTGAAAGCGGTGTGGATATTCTAGCCCCAAGCAACATGATGGATGGGAATGTTTTGAGCTTGAGAAAAACGCTAGAAAGGGCCGGGTATTTTTACACGCCCATCATGAGCTATTCCACTAAATTTGCGAGCAGTTACTATGGGCCTTTTAGAGATGTGGCAAACTCTGCGCCGAGTTTTGGCGATCGCAAAAGCTATCAAATGGATTACGCTAATAAAAAAGAAGCGCTTTTAGAAAGTTTAGAAGATGAAAAACAGGGCGCGGATATTTTAATGGTGAAACCGGCTTTGGCGTATTTGGATATTGTTAAAGAAATTAGAGATCACACTTTGCTCCCTTTAGCGCTCTATAATGTGAGTGGGGAATACGCCATGCTCAAACTCGCGCAAAAACACAACCTGATCAACTATGAAAGCGTTTTATTAGAAACGATGACTTGTTTTAAAAGAGCGGGAGCGGATATGATTATTAGCTATCATGCCAAAGAAGTGGCTAACTTATTACAAAGGAATTGAATGGGACGAGCGTTTGAATACAGAAGAGCGGCTAAAGAAAAACGATGGGATAAGATGAGTAAGGTTTTCCCCAAGCTCGCCAAAGCGATCACCCTAGCGGCAAAAGAGGGCGGGAGCGAGCCGGACACGAACGCCAAACTACGAACAGCGATTTTAAACGCTAAAGCGCAAAACATGCCTAAAGACAATATTGACGCAGCGATTAAAAGAGCGAGCAGTAAAGAGGGGAATTTGAGTGAAATCACTTATGAGGGTAAGGCGAATTTTGGCGTGTTAATCATTATGGAATGCATGACTGATAACCCCACTAGAACCATTGCTAACCTTAAAAGCTATTTCAATAAAACGCAAGGGGCGAGCATCGTGCCTAATGGCTCTTTAGAATTTATGTTTAACCGAAAAAGCGTGTTTGAATGCTTGAAAAATGAAGTAAAAAATTTGAAACTCAGCCTAGAAGATTTAGAATTCGTTCTCATTGATTATGGCTTGGAAGAATTAGAAGAAGTAGAAGACAAGATTATTATTAGAGGGGATTATAACAGCTTCAAGCTCTTAAATGAGGGGTTTGAAAGCTTGAGATTGCCCATTTTAAAAGCGGGTTTGCAACGCATCGCCACAACGCCCATTGAATTGAATGACGAACAAATGGAGCTTACCGAAAAATTACTGGATAGGATTGAAGACGATGATGATGTGGTCGCGCTTTATACCAATATTGAGTGAAATGCAAAAAGGCTCAAAGTATTTTTAACAAAACCAACAAAAAATTTTGTTGCTATAAGCTTGTAAAATCCTATAAAAAGTTATAAAACTCCTTTTTTATTGGATTTTAACCTTATTTTGATTGAATAAAGGTTTTTGTTTTGATCAAATATGAATAGCTTTATTCAATATTCTTTTTTAAAAAACTTGTTTTTAAGCTTTTTATAGTTAATTTTTATTTTGTGGTAAAGTTATTTTTTAGAGCGGATAGGGGGATTTTGAAATAACCCCCCCTTTAACCCCATTAAATCCCCTAAAGAGCACTTTAAAAAATTATCGCTTGTGTCTGTGTAAGCTCTTTTATATTTGTTTTAAAACGCCTTTGAGTGTTTTTTATTATCAATATGAGAATAAATCCAAACCCTAGATTTGCAGATTTTTAATCTCAATACCCATCAATAGAGACGCTTCAATCCCCATTTGATAGTGCGAAAGTGGAAAGATTTCTGTAAGATGAGTTTTAATCATTAGCCCCTTAAACTTTGGCTTATTGCGTATCATCTTGCGTGTCGTTTTGCGCGTCATCTTGCAAATCATCAGACTTCTTGCCAATCACTTCTTCTAACACTTTACAGCTACCACTAAAGCCTAAAGCGCACCCTTTCTTATAATATAAAGTGGCTTTATCCAAATCCTTTGGAGTGCCCTTACCCGTGTAATACATCACCGCCACATTATGACAACCGCTCCCTTCTTTTAAAGAACAACCCTTTTTATAAAGATTCAAGGCTTGCTCTTCATTTTGTCTGACATAAAGACCGGCTTCATACATGTATCCCAAGCTCACACAGCTCGCTCCGTCTTTTAAATGGCACCCTCTTTTAAAATTCGTAAGGGCTTTTTTCAAATCCTTCTGTACGCCTTTTGCGTTCCTATACATATACCCTGCAAAGTTACAACTAATGCCGTAATTCAAACTGCAAGCGTATTTAGAAAGAGAAAGGGCTTTGGCATAATTTTGCTTAACGCCTATGCCATTAAAATACATAAAACCTAAACTCCCGCAGCTCACCCCACCCTTTAAGTGGCACCCTCTCCTATAGTAATAGATAGCCTTTGGAAGATCTTTTTGCACGTCGTCGCCATCTTCATACATAGAGCCTAAACTCGCGCAAGCTAAATGATTCCTTAAATTGCACCCTCTTTTGTAATAAAAGACGGCTTTTGGAATATTCTGATCCACGCCATCGCCATCTTCATACATAGAGCCTAAACTCGTGCAACCAACCCCCACCCTTAAATTACAGCTCCTCTTATAAAAAGCCACCGCTTTATGGTAATTCTCTCTCTTAAAGGCTTGAGTAGCCATCTTAAAATATTTCTCACCGGTTGTAGCCACCAAATGACTGAAACAGCTTGCCATTAAAAACAAAATCAAAAACCACTTTTTAGTCCAACTCTTTATCATCTCATTCCTTACAAAACTAAGCCAAAGCTCACACAAAGAAAAATCAGTAAAACCCCAATCTAATTGGTTATTATAGTATAATATTGTCAAAAAATAAATTCAACTTTAGATTAAATTTAATTAAAAACCTATTTTAGGAAAACAACTTAAAATGAGTATCATTATTCCTATTGTCATCGCTTTTGACAACAACTATGCCATGCCGGCTGGCGTGAGCTTGTATTCCATGCTAGCTTATGCTAAAACAGAACACCATGATAAAAGACTTTTTTATAAAATCCACTGCCTGGTGGATAACTTAAGCCTTGAAAACCAACAAAAATTAAAAGAGACTCTAGCCCCCTTTAGCGCTTTTATGAGCGTGGATTTTTTAGACATTTCAACCCCTAATCTTTACACCATTTCAGCAGAACTCTCTGCGATTGATAAAATCCATGAAGCTTTTTTGCAACTCAATATTTACGCTAAGACTCGCTTTTCTAAAATGGTCATGTGCCGTTTGTTTTTGGCTTCTTTATTCCCGCAATACGACAAAATTATCATGTTTGATGCAGACACTTTGTTTTTAAACGATGTGAGCGAGAGTTTTTTTATCCCACTAGATGACTATTATTTTGGAGCGGCTAAAGATTTTTCTTCTCCTAAAAGCCTTAAACATTTCCAAACAGAAAGGGAGAGAGAGCCTCGCCAAAAATTTTTTCTCCATGAGCATTACCTTAAAGAAAAAGACATGAAAATCATTTGTGAAAACCACTATAATGTTGGGTTTTTAATCGTGAATCTAAAGCTATGGCGCATGGATCATTTAGAAGATAAACTATTCAATTTAGCCCATCAAAAAGGCCAGTGCGTGTTTTGCCCTGAACAGGATCTTTTAACGCTCGCATGCTATCAAAAAGTTTTAATCTTACCTTATATTTATAACGCCCACCCTTTCATGGCCAATCAAAAACGCTTCATCCCTAACAAAAAAGAAATCGTCATGCTGCATTTTTATTTTGTAGGAAAACCTTGGATTTCACCCACTGCTTTATATTCTAAAGAATGGCATGAGACTCTTTTAAAAACCCCTTTTTATGCCGAATATTCCGTGAAATTCCTTAAACAAATGACAGAATTTTTAAGCCTTAAAGACAAACAAAAAACCTTTGAATTTCTTGCCCCCCTACTCAATCCAAAAACCCTTTTAGAATATGTCTTTTTTAGATTGAATAGGATTTTCAAACGCTTAAAAGAAAAATTTTTTAACTCTTAGCGTTCTCGTTTGGGCAACACGCTATAAGCGAATTTAACATAAATCGCTAAACTGATCAAAAGCACTGCCACGCCGATAGCCAAATACACCGCATAAGTGATTTTATCCGGTTCGCTCACACTGAATTTAAACACGAGCATTAACGCTTCAATGGCTAATGCGATAATGATAGAGCCTAAAAACCTGATCATTGTGCGGTGGATCGCATGGTGGTTGTCCCCACTATTTTTACCCAAAACTTCCTCTTCAAAAATCGCCTTGACTAGATCAAAGGTGGCTAAGGCTAGGGTTAAAAGCACAATGGGGTGGAACACTTCTTTAATGTCAAAACTGCTAAAATTGACAATCGCTGTCCAAAAGCTAGAAATGCATTTCACAAATAAAAGCAACGACACTAAAGTGAGCATGATAGAAATCATAAAATACATGACCATGCTCCCTTCGCTAAAGGTCCTGAAATACTTTGAAGGCGAGCTGATTTCAATCGCCACCCTCAAAGGGATTTGCAAGCACACCACAAACGCCAAATCGTTATTTTGATCATACACCGGGTAAGATGCGCTCACTACCAAATGGTTTCCTTTTTTAGAAGGATAGGGGTCGGTTAAAATGCAACGCTTTTCATTCACGGCTTGATAAAAATAATATTTATCGCTAAAACTGGCATGCGATTCTAATTCAATCCCTTCTGTTAAATCATGCTCTAATATCCCTTCCTTATGCCCCTGCTCTTTAAGTTGGCTTGGCTTAAGAATTAGCATGCCTTTAGCGTCTAACACAAAAAAACTTTTTGCCATTTTGATTTCAGCATGCATTTTTCTGATCTGTTTGTTTAAATAATCCAAAGTGATTTCAGGGAGATGGTTGCGGATATTGTGCGAAAACAAATAGGTAAGATAAGCGTATAACTCGGTGCGGATCTTGGAATATTGGACAATGTCTCTACTTAACATCAAAAGGCCTTTAAAAAAAATTTTATGCGATGAATTGTAGCACTTGTTTTAAAGAATTATTTAAACCACCCCTTGCGTCAATGATAAAGGAGGCGTTTTTTTCATAGAGGGCTTGGCGTTTTTCAAAAAGTTCTTTGGCTTGAGTGAGATCATTCAAAAGGGGGCGTTTTTCCCTTTCTTTTTGATTCAAACGCTTAATCAAGGTCTCAAAATCAATCTTGAGGTAAAAAGTTGTGCCTAAACCCTTAAGATTTTCATGCATCACAATGCCCCCACCGGTAGAAATGATATGGGGGGTTTTGAGCGTTTTTAATTCATCAATCAAATTTTTTTCAAACATCCTGAAATTGTCTTCGCCAAGCTCTTCAAAAATCTCCCTCACGCTCAAGCCCACCCTCTCGCTAATGATCATATCCGTATCCAACACTTCCAATTTCAAAGCAAGCCCCAATTCTTGTGCTAAAGAGCTTTTACCGCTCCCCATAAAACCGATTAAGACTAAATGCTGCATGCTTTTATTTCAATTTTAATTCATACGCCCCGTTTTTTTCTTCCAAAAGATAGCGGTATTTCCCGTCTAAAATGAGCGTGATGCGGTAATAATCTTTGTGCGTGCCGACTTTAATGTGAGAAAAAAACTTCTGGTTTAAATCCCTATTTTGATAAATATCCAAAGGACCTTTTTGCGTGTCTAACACGATTCTATAAGGATTGACTAGCACAAAAGAGCGCAAAATTTTATAAGGGGAGCGCAAGATCATCGTGTTGTTTGCCATTAAAAAATCAAAATCTTGGATCTGGTAGCGTTTTTCAAAGGCGTCTTGATTAAGGGTGTGTTGGGAGAGCTTTAAGGGGTAATGCCAATCAATGCTTTTATCAATGCCCACGACTTTAGAATGGATAGAGCCATCAATATCCTGGTAAGTGAGCGTGATTTGTTTTAAAATCCTAGCGCTCGTGGGCAAATCCACATGGATTTCTTTAAAATAGCTATCATAGATCCCATTAAAGCCCCCTTGCAAATTCTTGGAATTGATTTCAGGCTCAAAAGGGTTGTCTCTGGCTAACAAGATGCTTAAAACCACCACCAAACCTATCATCTTTTTTAACACTGCCATTTCCTTAAATCTAATCTCTAGGCCGTAATTCCCTCAATTCAAACAAACGCTTTTGCAAACGCACGTTCTTGCTTTGCAATTCGGTGATTTCTTGTTGCAATCGTTCATGCTTGTCTCTTAAATCCAAATAAACCTCTAAAGAAGAACCCCCAAAAAGCAACTTCCCTAAATAATACCCAAACCCAAGTAGTAAAAGGAAAAAGACAATAAGGGAGCTATGGCTATAAAAAAAATCTCGTGCTTTGTTGTCTTTGATTTCATCGTTTTCAAAAAGGCCACTAGCCATGCTTAAACAACTCTTTGCCAATATAAATCCCCCCTTTTAATTCATGCTCAATCTCTAAAAGGCGGTTGTATTTGGCGATCCTTTCACTCCTTGCGGTGGATCCGGTTTTGATTTCTCCCGTATTGAGCGCGACCGCAAAATCAGCGATAAAGCTGTCCTCACTCTCCCCGCTTCTATGGCTCATCACGCATTGATAGGCATGGTGTTTGGCTAATCTTATGGTTTCCAAAGTCTCACTAATGGTGCCGATTTGATTGGGTTTGATTAAAATGGCGTTCGCAATGTTTTTTTCAATGCCTTTTTGCAAGATGCTTGCGTTCGTTACAAACAAATCATCGCCCACTAATTGGATTTGACGCCCTAATTCCTTGCTCAAAAACGCCCAACCCTCCCAATCGTCTTCGCTCAAACCATCTTCAATGGATACAATCGGGTATTTTGCCACCAACTCTTTATAATAAGCCACTAATTCATGCGAATCTAGAATCTTATTTTCACCCTTTAAATGGTAATTGAAATGTTCATCCACTAACTCACTGCTCGCCACATCTAAAGCGAGCGCTATCTCTTCGCCTAATTTATAGCCGGCTTTTTCAATGGCTTGAGAAATGATTTCAAGGGGTTCTACATTGTTGTTAAAATTAGGCGCAAAACCCCCCTCATCGCCCACGCTTGTGAGCTGATTCTTTTCATCTAAAAGTTTTTTAAGCGTGTGATAGACTTCCGCACTCGCTCTTAAGGCTTCTCTAAAACTCTCAAACCCTAAAGGCATGATCATGTATTCTTGAAAGTCTATGGAATTATTCGCATGCGTTCCGCCGTTGATGATATTGAGCATCGGCACAGGCAAAGTCAGAGCGTTAGCCCCCCCTAAATAGCGGTATAATGGCAGATTTAAAGCCTTCGCGCTAGCCCTTGCTAACGCCATAGAAACGCCCAAAACAGCGTTCGCCCCTAAATTAGCGTAATTAGGCGTGCCGTCTAAAGCCCTTAACCTCTCATCTACAAAGGCTTGATTGATCGCTTCAAGCCCTATTAAATTGTGTTTGATCACGCTATTGACATTTTCGCATGCCCTTAAGACCCCTTTACCCAAAAAACGGGTTTTGTCATTATCCCTTAATTCTAACGCTTCTCTTTTACCAGTGCTCGCCCCGCTAGGCACAATCGCGCTCGCCTTAGTGTTATCGCTTAAAATCACGCTGGCTTGAATGGTAGGATTGCCCCTACTATCCATCACTTCTAAAGCATGAATATCTTTAATGGTTAGCATCAAAATCCTTTTTATTCCATTTCTTCTAAAGGCTCATCGGGTAAGGGCATAATCTCTTCATTAGAGCCAATACTCTCTTTAATCTTAAGAGTGATTTCATTCGCCAGGGCTTTATCTTCTTTCAATAAGGCTTTAGCGTTTTCTCGGCCTTGCCCTAGCTTTTTATCCTGGTAGCTAAGCCATGCCCCGCTCTTATCCACAATGTCTAATTTCACGCCATAATCAATGATTTCGCCCTCTTTAGAAATCCCTTCTCCAAACATGATGTCAAATTCCGCTTCTCTAAAGGGCGGAGCGACTTTATTTTTAACGACTTTGGCTTTAGCCCTATTGCCAATATGCTGTTCATTTTGTTTTAAAGCGGCGATTCTTCTAATATCAATCCTAACGCTCGCATAGAATTTTAAGGCATTACCCCCGGTTGTGGTCTCTGGACTCCCATAACCCGTCATGCCAATCTTCATCCTGATTTGATTGATAAAAATGAGAGTAGTGTTCATCTTGTGCAAGACACCGGTGATTTTCCTTAACGCATGGCTCATAAGCCTTGCTTGCAAGCCCACATGCTGATCGCCCATATCCCCATCAATCTCCGCTTTAGGCGTAAGAGCCGCCACCGAATCCACCACCACTAAATCAATCCCTCCGCTTCTGGTGATCGTTTCTAAAATCTCTAAAGCTTCTTCGCCTGTGCTTGGTTGGGAAACGAGTAGATTTTCCGTATCCACGCCCAACCTCTTAGCATAATACACGTCTAGGGCATGTTCAGCGTCAATGAACGCACACACGCCGCCATTTTTTTGGCATTCTGCAATAATATGCAAGCTTAAAGTGGTCTTCCCGCTTGACTCTGGCCCATAAATTTCAATGATCCTACCCTTTGGAACGCCCCCAATCCCTAAAGCCAGATCCAACCCTAACGAGCCTGTAGAAATAGCGTCAATCTTTTCTACTTGCTTATCCCCAAGGCGCACCAACGCCCCCTTACCAAAAACCTTGTCAATTTGTTTGATCGCTAAAGAAATCGCTTTTTGTTTGTCTTCATCTATTGCCATTAAATTACCTTATTGAATTTGATTTGTTTATTCTATCAAATCCTAGCCTAAAATCTATTATAATAAAAGGACTTACCCTATCACAAAAGGATTTTACTTTGATTAGTGTCGCTCATAGCCCTGATGCTGATGATATTTTCATGTATTATGCGATTAAGTTTGGCTGGATAGATTGCCCCATTAAAAATAAAACATTCCACAACATTGCCCTTGATATTGAAACCCTAAACCAAGAAGCCCTAAAAAACACTTATGATGTGAGTGCGATTAGCTTTGGGCTATACCCTAAAATTGCGAACGATTACGCATTACTCCCCACAGCGACAAGCTTTGGGAATGGCTATGGGCCTAAATTAGTGAAAAAAAAGGGCGTGAAATTGAAAAAAGATTTTAGAGTCGCATTAAGTGGGGAGCACACCACCAACGCTCTCTTGTTTAAGATCTATTACAAACACGCGCGCATCACTTACATGAATTTTTTAGACATTGAAAAAGCGGTTTTGGAAGAAAAAGTGCATGCGGGCGTATTGATCCATGAAAATATTTTGGATTTCCATGATGAATTAGAAGTGGAAAAAGAATTGTGGGATGTTTGGAAAGAACTCATTGAAATGGATTTGCCCTTGCCTTTAGGGGGCATGGCGATTAGGCGATCCATCCCCTTGTATCGCGCGATTTTGATTAAAAAGGCTTTGATTAAAGCAGTTGAAGTCGCTTTAAAACACCAAAATTTGCTCTCTGAAATGCTGTTAGAGCGCTCGCTCATTCGTGTCAATAAAGAGCGGTTACAAACTTATTTAAGCTTGTATGCGAACGAAACTTCAACGCGCTTAAGCGAGATTCAAATTCTCGCCATAGACAAGCTTTTTGAATTGGGCTATCAGCATGGGTTTTATGCCAGTTTGTTAAAGACTAAAGATTGCTTGCTCACTGATGCATATTTAAAATACCGTTTTTCTTAATCCAATTCTAGTTTATGTGTAAGCAAGTAACGGATCACCCCATACAATAAAAGGATTTTTAAAAAATCCACTCCCCATAAAAGATAGTATTGTTTTTCTTGCAATTCTTGTTGTTGCAAGAAATAATAAAACCCCTCATTGATGCTTAAATGAGAATGCATTAAGGGCAGTAACGAATTAAACGCTAATTCCAAAACAACCCCCACCAAAATGAATAACAGCCCCCCCAGTAAAAAACGCGCTTTTTTGATCCTAGCAGCGTTTAAAACGCTCAAAACAAATAAAAATTTCATTAAAACAAGCCCTAAAAACAGCGCAACGCCTATAGTTTTAGTGGGTTTTAACGCAAAGGTTTTTAAAGCGGTGTGCAAGATAAACAGCACGCTGGATTGCGCGTTAAAAAGATAATAGCCCAAACGCACGCTCGCCACAAACCAGAACAAACTGAAGATAAAAAACACCATGGGGAGCAAGATTTTAGGGAGCAATAAAGACTCTAAACTAACGGGTAAAGAAAAGCTTAAAACCCCCCTTTTAGAAAAAAGCGCGTTGAGGTTTTTGATCGCTCCCACACTGATTGCGGCCAGTAAAAACGCCCCCAAGACAAAAAAAAGCGTGTAACTTAGGGTGAGCATGGTCGTTTCTTCAGTGCTTTGAGAGGAAAAACAAACCGCTAAAATAGTGAGCGTTATTAAAAAATTCCCCACAACAACATTCCCTAATTGCCCCAAAGCATCATGTTTAAAAACTTTTAAAAAACCCATAGCCTTATTATACCCGTTTGGATAGGAAATTCAGGCTTTTTTAATGATTGAGTGTTAATAAAAAACGCTAAAGGCATTTTTTAAACGCGCTACTTTAAAAAAGCCAGTTGCTCCAAAATCAATTCTTCTTTATTTTTAAAAACAAATTTAAAAAGGATCTTATAACGCCCCATTTTATCGCTCTCTAACAAATCAAATTTTAAAGGTTCGCATGCGCTTCTACAATCAAGCGTCCCTAATAATCTGGGCTGTGATGGGCTGGGATAAAACGCTAAATACACTTGAATATTTGGCGGATCTAAAGCGGGTTTGAGCGGTTGCAATTGCACATAAAGCGTGTTGGATTTTTCCAAAATCAAAGCGTTTTTTAAAAGGTTTTCTTGGAGTTTTTTATCCCCATGCGTGCCTTTAGAAAAATAGGGCAAAATGGGGGTTTTAGGGCTTTTAGTAAGGGGTTTTAAACCCACTAAAAAACGATAATTAGACTTAAAATTTTCATAAGTTTTAAGCATAGCGTTAAAGTTTAAATCCACTTCGTTATGCCCTTTGAAATACACTAAATCGTTTTTAGGCGAATTTTTTAGGGCAAACACCACCAAAAACACCACGATCCCAAGTCCAAGAATAAGCACGCTCATGATCCCTAAAGGCCAAAAGTTTTTTTCTTTCATTGGTTTCTCTCTTAAGATTTTTTAAAAAAATAAAGCCCCAAAAACGCACCCAAAAGCGTCAATAACAAAATATAAATGATCACCTTTACAAAAGTTACTCCCTTAGGAGCGTTAAAATTTTGCGTGATGTTCACACGATATTTTTGCGCTAAAGCATCTACTGCGACCGAATAGCCGTTAATGAGCATGGCTGAAATCCTTTGGGGCGTGTATTCTTTAGCGTTTGTGGGGAGTAAGGGAGCGATTTTTTCAAAAAAGATTTTATCAGTGTCTAACAAATCTTTAGGGTTAGCCACTAATTCTATTTTTTGAGCGTCATGGTAGAAAAAGAATACCACAAAAGGGGGTTTGAGCTGCTTTAAAAAGCCCTCTTGATAATTTTGGCGTTCCTTTTTGGCCGCCAAAGCGATGGGATTTTTTTCAAAATCCGTCATATCAATCACAAAACGCACGCCTGTTTTAAGATAAAGCTCTTTAGAAACGCCCTCTACAAACGCAACGCTTTTTTCTACCAAACGCCCCTTAGAATTATTCAAAACATAATCATCAGCCCCCAAACAACAAACAAAGGCTATTACAAGCCATAAGATTCTCATGTGCTAAACAAAAACAAGTTAGGCACAAAAGAAATAACAATCGTCATTAAAATGGTCGCTACTACCATTAAGGCTAAGATTTTTTCTAAAGTCGTGAATTTCATTTTTTACTCCCTTGATTGACTAATTCATAATTAGCCCGGTTTTGGGTGCTTTTCATCTCTAAAGCGTTAATATCCTTATAGCGGTAATAATTGGTGGCTTGCTCTTTTTGGATATGGATCGCTTTGAGTGCAAAAAAAACGACCACACCCAATAAAATAACCACAATCAGTAAATTCCCTGCTAATCCGTTTAAAAATTTCATCTCTTTTCCTTTAATCTTCTAAGGGTTTTAGCGATTGGATAAATTCGGCTAACGCTTTAACTTGCAAATCGCTAAAGTTTTTATACTTGAACGATGGCATATGCCCTATATTGCCCTTTTTGCCATGCGTTAAGATATTTCTCAAAAAATTCTCTGTGCCGTAAGTGGTCAAATCGGCTGCAAACACTTGATTTTCTTGCAAGCCCTTACCATCATTGCCATGACAGCCTGTGCAACCCATGCTTTCAAACAGCTCCTTGCCTTTATCAATGAGTTGAGGGTTTTTTGTCTTTTTAACGCTAGAAAGTTCTGCCATCACATAGCTCGCGATCGCTTTAGCGTCTTTTTCATCCAATTCCATAGCGGGCATTTCCCCAGCGAGATAATCCATGCCCTTAGAGCCATGCTTAATGGTGTCCATAATGCCCTCTTCTTTACCCCAGCGCACCAGATTTTGAGCGCTCCCATGCAAGCCCTCAGCGGTGATGCCATGGCATTGCGAACAATGGACTAAAAAGATGCCTTGCCCCATATCCACCAATTCCTTTTGACCCAAATGCTTCCATTTGGCTTCAAATTTTTGGTTGTGCGCTTTAACCTCTTCATTGTATTGCCCGATTTGAGAAAAGCTATTCAGCGGATACCCAAAGAAAAAATACCAAAAAGCCCACACAATCGTGCACATAAAGCTTGCGATCCAGCCTACTGGCACATTATTGGCAAACTCCCCTATCCCATCAATCAAATGCCCATTTTCTACAAGCTCACCCTGAGATTTGCTGTCGCGCATTTCTTTAATGAGCGAACTGGATTCATAGATGGTTAAAACTAAAATCACAAGCGCTGCAATCAAGCCAAAAACATTTATATGGTCGTTTAAAAAATCCATTTCAACTTTCCTTTATGCCCTTATCATGAACTTCTTTATGGCGTGGTTCAATCAACTCATCTTCTAAAGCATCATTTAACGCTAAATACCCGTATCGCTCATAATCCACGACACCCTTTTTTTGCTTTCTATACATGCTAAAAATATAAGCGTACAAAAAGAGCGTAAAAAGAATGGTGAAAAACGCATACGCAAAACCTCTCAAACTTTCTAAATCCATCATTCACCCCTTATTTAGCGTTTTGATTGGTGCTAATCCTGGAATTACCCAAGCTATTCAAATAAGCGATCAAAGCCACAATTTCTAACACTTCACCTCTCTCAATCGCTTCTAGCACCCTCTTGTCTTTCATATCGGCTGTGATTTTTTTAGCTTCTTCTAAATAGGCTTTTTTCGCTTCTTCTACGCTCCCTAATTTCACGCCGTTTTCTGTGTCATAAGGCACGCCAAAAACCTTTTTTTGCGTCAAAGCTTCTGCATAAGCGGTGTCAAAGTCGCTCTTTTTTATGAATAAATGCTTATAGGCGGGCATGATGCTGTGCGGCACAACGCTTTTAGGATCAAACATGTGCTTTTCATGCCAATCGGTTGTGCGATAATCCCCCACCCTATGCAAATCAGGACCAATCCTTTTAGAACCCCATAAAAATGGCCTGTCATACGCATATTCCCCGCTCAAACTATACGCACCGTATCGATCCACCTCAGCTTGGAAAGGGCGGATAAGTTGGGAATGGCAATGATAACAACCTTCTTGAATATAAATTTGCCTCCCCGCTGTTTCTAAAACCGTGTAAGGCCGTAAGCCTTCAATGGGGCGAGCGGATTTAAAGAAGTTGGGCAAAATCTCCACCAAGCCCGCAATCGCAAACACAAAAATAAACGCAAGAGTGAAAAAGAACGGGTTTTTTTCTAAAAAACTAAACATTTCCAACCTCCCCTATCTAGACATAGGCGTGGCGTAATTGGGCTCACGCTCTAATTTTCTGCCTGCTGTGATTGTCATAAAAATATTGTAAGCAAAAATAATAAATCCGGTAAAATACATAAGACCCCCAACGCCTCTAATATTGTAATAAGGGATTAGCACCTTAACCGTATCAATGAACTGGTAGGTGAGATTCCCATACTGATCCACATCCCTCCACATCATCCCTTGCGTGATCCCTGCAATCCACATGGACGAAAAGTAAAGCACAATCCCTAAAGTCATGATCCAAAATTGGAAATCCACAAGCCTGCCTGAATAAATCTCTCTTTTGAAAAGCCTAGGCGTCATGTGATACATGCTCGCAATCAAAGTGAAGCCTACCCAACCAAGCACGCCGTCATGCACATGCCCTATGATCCAATCAGTAAAATGCGCTAAGGCGTTCACGCTCTTAATGGCTTGAATAGAGCCTTCTAAAGTGGAAAGCATGTAGAAAGTTGAAGCCAAAACTAAGAATTTGATCAAAGGGCTTTCTTTGAGCTGGTGCCACTGGCCTCGCATCGTTAGTAGCATGTTAATAGCTGTCCCCCACGAAGGCAAGATCAACACCACTGAAAACACGCTAGAAAGGGTTTGCACCCAATCAGGCACGGTGGAATAAATCAAATGGTGCCCGCCTGCCCAAATATAAACAAACATCAAGCTCCAGAAAGAAAACAAAGTGAGTTTGTAAGAAAAGATAGGCTGGCCGCTCTCTTTAGGCAAGAAATAATAAATCGTGCCAATCACCCCACTTGTAAAGACAAAAGCGACCGCATTATGCCCCCACCACCATTGAATGAGCGCATCATTACTGCCTGAATACATAGAAATAGAATGCCAAACGCTCCCCATATCAGCGACAAAATAGGTGGGGACAGAAAGGTTATTGAAGAGATACATCACCGCTATGCCCACATAAGTAGCGATGTAATACCATAAAGACACATAAATGGTATTTTCCCTCCTAACGCTCATGCTCCCAAACATATTAACCCCCCATAGCACCCATGCCACAACCACAATAATATCTAAAGGCCACATCAATTCAGCGTATTCTTTAGATTGAGTGAGACCAGCAAACAAGCTAATAACCCCTAGGATTAAAAGAACAATCCAAAGCCAAAAATGCAATAACCCTACAATTTTCAAAAAGGGGTGTTGGTGGTAAGTGATTTTAAGCACCCTTTGACCGATATAATACCAACTCGCCCAAACCCCCCCAAGAGTGAAACCATAGATCACCGCATTCGTGTGTAAGGGGCGCAAGCGGCCAAAAATACCATACTCCCCTGCAAGGTAATTCAAGCTAGGGAAAGACAACTCAAAGGCTAACACGATCCCTATTAACATGCCTATTATCCCAAAGCCAACCATCGCATAAAGAAACAATTTGCTAATGGAATAATCATAACTCAAAGGCACATTTTCTTGCATGCAATACTCCTATTTGTAGTAAATTCAACAAAGATAAACATAATTATAAAATTTTATCTTTTTCAAAAAGCTTAATTTTTAATCTTTTTCTGTAACATTGTAATAACTCAATCCAATTTGAATGACAAAGCCAAACCACTACTATCTTTGGCTAAAGGCTAAACATGACTAAACCAATTCTCTCAATCCTTGCCCCTTTTTTTATCGCAACGCTATTGTATTTTTTAGGTGCACCAGATGGGTTAAACCCTAGCGCATGGCTTTATTTTTGTATTTTCATAGGCATGATTATAGGGCTAGTTTTAGAGCCGGTGCCACCAGGTTTAGTGGCATTGAGCGCGTTAGTGTTGTGCGTGGCGTTAAAAATTGGAGCGAGTGATGGAGTAGTGGGTGCTAATAAGGCTATTTCGTGGGGTTTGAGCGGGTATGCGAATAAAACGGTGTGGCTTGTGTTTGTCGCTTTTATTTTGGGTTTAGGGTATGAAAAAAGCTTGTTAGGGAAACGGATCGCTCTTTTACTCATTAGGTTTTTAGGGCAAACCCCTTTGGGTTTAGGCTATGCGATTGGTTTGAGCGAATTGTGTCTGGCCCCCTTTATCCCTAGCAACTCCGCTAGAAGTGGGGGCATACTCTATCCAATCGTTTCATCTATCCCGCCTTTAATGGGATCTGATCCAAATGATAACCCTGACAAAATCGGCACGTATTTGATGTGGGTCGCTTTGGCTTCAACTTGCATCACTTCGTCCATGTTTTTAACCGCGCTCGCTCCTAACCCCCTAGCAATGGAAATCGCTACCAAAATGGGCGTGAATGAAATCTCATGGTTTTCGTGGTTTTTAGCGTTCTTGCCTTGTGGGGTGGTTTTGATCTTGCTTGTGCCTTTATTGGCGTATAAAACCTGCAAACCCACCTTAAAAGGCTCAAAAGAAGTGAGTTTGTGGGCTAAAAAAGAATTAGAGGGCATGGGGAGGTTTTCTTTAAAAGAAATTTTAATGCTCAGCCTCACTTTACTAGCTTTATTGGGTTGGATTTTGGGCAAACCTTTAGGCTTGCATGCGAGCGCGACGGCTTTGATTGTCATGGTTTTAATGGCGTTTTGTAAGATTGTAAGCTATGAAGACATCATCAAAAACAAGAGCGCATTCAACATTTTTTTATTGCTTGGATCGCTGCTCACGATGGCTAGCGGGCTTAAAAATGTAGGGTTTTTAAATTTTATCGGCAATGCGGCTAAAAATTTTTTAGAGCATGCTAACTTGGATCCGTTAATAGCGGTCTTGTTTATTATAGCCTTCTTTTATCTGTCGCATTATTTTTTCGCTAGCATCACCGCTCATGTGAGCGCGTTATTTGCGCTTTTTGTAGGGATTGGTTCGCACATTCAAGGGGTCAATTTGCAAGAATTGAGCTTGTTTTTAATGCTTTCTTTAGGGATTATGGGGATTTTAACCCCCTATGGCACAGGCCCATCCACCATCTATTATGGGAGCGGGTATATTTCAAGCAAGGATTTTTGGAAATGGGGGTTTATTTTTGGCGTGGTGTATTTGATCGTGTTTTTAAGCGTGTGCGTGCCTTGGGTCAAACTCATCGCTTATAGGTGGTTGTAGCTGGAAACTTTACACAACGCCCTTTTAAAATGGTATGAAGAATTTGGGCGAAAAGATTTACCTTTTAGGAATTTAAAGGGCATTAACGCTCCTTATGAAGTCTATATCAGCGAAGTGATGAGCCAACAAACCCAAATCAACACGGTAATTGAGCGTTTTTATTCCCCTTTTTTAGAAGCTTTCCCCACTTTAAAAGACTTAGCGAACGCTCAATTAGAAGAGGTTTTATTGCTCTGGAGAGGGCTTGGTTATTATTCAAGGGCTAAAAATTTAAAAAAAAGCGCTGAAATTTGCGTTAAAGAGCATGACTCACAATTACCCAATGACTATCAAAGCCTGTTGAAACTCCCCGGGATTGGCGCATACACGGCTAATGCGATTTTATGTTTTGGCTTTAGAGAAAAGAGCGCATGCGTGGATGCTAACATCAAACGAGTGCTTTTAAGGCTTTTTGGTCTGGATCCAAATATCACGGCTAAAGACTTACAAATTAAGGCGAATGACTTTCTCAATCTTAATGAAAGCTTTAATCATAACCAAGCCCTAATTGATCTAGGGGCTTTAATCTGCTCCCCTAAACCCAAATGCGCACTTTGCCCTTTAAACCCTTATTGTTTAGGTAAAAACCACCCAGAAAAACACACGCTTAAGAAAAAACAAGAAATCATTCAAGAAGAGCGCTACTTGGGCGTTGTGATCCAAAATAACCAAATCGCTTTAGAAAAAATAGAGCAAAAACTCTATTTTGGGATGCACCATTTCCCTAATCTCAAAGAAAATTTAGAATACAAACTCCCTTTTTTAGGGGCAATCAAACACAGCCACACTAAATTCAAGCTCAATTTAAACCTCTATTTAGCTGCGATAAAAGATTTAAAAAACCCTATTCGTTTTTACAGCCTTAAAGACTTAGAAACCTTACCCATAAGCTCTATGACGCTTAAAATTTTGAATTTTTTAAAACAAAAAAATTTATTTGGGGGTTAAACCCTGCCAAATCTAAAATGGCTCTACTTTATCGCAGGCACCACTTCAGGGATCAAATACGCAATCGCGCTAATCACAACTCCCATGATCGCTACAAAAATAAGGGAGTATTTGACCGTGAATTTGAATAAATCGCTCTCTTTCCCAGCTAATCCCACTGCCGCGCAAGCGATAGCGATGCTTTGAGGGCTTATCATCTTGCCCAAAGTGCCACCCACGGTATTAGCCGTTAGGGTTAAAATCTCAGGGAGGTGCAATCGTTGGGCGGTGAGTTGCTGTAAAGAGCCAAATAAAAGATTTGAACTCGTATCGCTCCCGGTTAAAAACACGCCTACCCACCCGATCAAGGGCGAGAAAAAGGTGAAAGCTAAGCCCGTATGGGTGAGCGCTAAGGCTAGAGTGGAAGAAATCCCGCTGTAATTAGACACATAGGCAAAGCTTAAGACTAAACCAATGGTAAGAATGGGGTAGTGCATTTCTTTTAAAGTCTCGCCAAAAACGCTCAGCGCATCGCTCACTCGCACCCTTAAAACGAGCATGCTAATGAGAGCGGCTAAAAAAATGGAAGTGCCAACCGTGTTGATTAAAGAAAATTTAAACACCACCGGAAAACTCACGCTTTGATCGGATTCTACAAAAGGCGGGCTTTTAAAGATGTGGTTACTGATGTTATTGAATTCAAAATAAAAATTAGAAAAAGCTAACAAGCCGTCTTTTTCAAATAAAGCCTTAAAAAAAGGCTGTATCCATAACACAATCACTAAAACCAAAACCACAAAAGGAGACCAAGCGACATAGATCTTACAGATATGATGGTTACTCTTAGTGAATGAGGCCGCTTTGCCATCGCTTCTAAAAATGACTTTAGGCTGCCAAAATTTCAAAAAGAGCGCCGTTGCAACGAGTGAGACAAGGGCTGAAATAATACCAGGCAATTCTGGTCCTAAATAATTAGAGCTTAAAAATTGCGCACCAGCAAAAGAAAAAGCCGCAATAAAAACGGCCGGAAAAGTCTCTTTAATCCCTTTAAAGCCATCCATTAAAAACACGATGAAAAACGGCACCAACAAGCTCACAAAAAAGAGGATTTTACCCGTCATGGCTGAAATTAAAATTGCTGGCACCCCTACCGCGCTCGCCATGGCACTTATAGGGATACCCACCGCACCAAAAGCCACAGGAGCGGTATTAGCGATCAAACATAACCCAGCAGCGTATAAAGGGCTTAACCCTAAGCCCACTAAAATCGCTGCGGTGATGGCAATAGGCCCTCCAAACCCGATCGCTCCTTCTAAAAACGAACCAAAACAAAAGCCAATCAAAATCACTAAAATCCGGTGATCTAAAGTGATGGACTGAACACTTTCTTTTAAAATTTCAAAATAGCCGGATTTAACGCTGAGTTTGTATAAAAAAATCGCCGCAATAATGATCCAAGCGATCGGCCATAAGCCATAAAGAAAGCCATAAAGAAAGCTTGAACCCACCATGCTAACAGGCATTTTATACACTAAAACCGCAATAATGGCTGATAAGGCCACGCTCAAAAAGGCCGCCGCATAACCTTTGAGTTTAAAAACCATTAAAGATAAGAAAAATAATAAAATCGGCAATAAGGCTACAAGAGCGCTCAGCCAAATATTACCCAAAGGGTCATAAATTTGATGAAATTCTAGCACTAAAAAATCCCCTTAAAAAATATTCTCTTACTCCCCTAAACCCCCTCCATTAAGTAGGAGTAATTGGGATAATAAAGGGGAAGACATAAGCAATAAGAGTGAAGACAATCCCCATAATGATTGCCAAAACGATGGAGTATTTTACTGTAAATCTGAACAATTCGCTCTCTCTCCCCACTAATCCCACCGCCGCGCAAGCGATAGCGATACTTTGAGGGCTTATCATTTTACCCACAACGCCCCCTGAAGTGTTTGCCGCTAAGAAAAGCACTTCAGGCAAGCCAAGCTGTGTAGCGATGAGCATTTGCAAAGAGCCAAATAAAAGATTAGAACTCGTATCGCTTCCGGTTAAAAACACCCCAAGCCAACCTACAACAGGCGAAAAGAAAGTGAAAACATGCCCAGTATCCGCTAACGCTAAAGCGAGCGTGGCGCTCATGCCGCTATAATTAGCCACATACGCGAACGCTAAAACCACGCCAATGGTTAAAATCGGCAAACGCATTTCTTTTAAAGTGGCCCCAAACACCCCTATCGCATCGCTGATTTTCACGCGCAACAAAAACACGCTTAAAAGAGCGGCTACAAAAATGGAAGTGCCTGTCGTTAAAATCAAAGGGAGTTTGAACACGACAGGAAAATTGGTCGCTTCAGTAACAATGGGAACGGTTTTAAAAACCTTTTGACTGATAGAATCAAATTCAAACGCAAAGCTAGAAAACGCCAAAGCCCCGCCTTCTTTAAAGAGCGCTTTAAACCAGGGTTGCGTCCATATGATAATCGTAATCGTGAGCAACACAAAAGGCATCCACGCCACAACCACCTTACAAATATGGTGTTTTTCTGTGTTCATCGTGGGTTCTTTGCCATTGCTGGTGAAAATGCGTTTAGGCTGCCAGAATTTTAAAAACAAAGTGGTAGCAATCAATGACACTAAAGCTGAAATAATATCCGGAAGCTGCGGCCCTAGATAATTAGAGCTTAAAAATTGCGCGATAGCAAAACTAAACCCGGTAACGGCCACTGCAGGAAAAGTCTCTCTAATCCCTCTAAAACCATCCATTAAAAACACGATGAAAAAAGGAATGCCAATGGAAAAAATGGGTAACACCCTGCCCACCATTTGAGAAATCTCTAACTCAGGGATACCCACCACGCTAGCCATTGCCGTAATAGGAATGCCCACCGCACCAAAAGCCACAGGAGCGGTGTTAGCAATTAAGCACAATCCGGCAGCGTATAAGGGGTTTAGCCCAAGGCCGACTAAAATCGCCGCTGTGATCGCTACCGGACCTCCAAAGCCGATCGCTCCTTCTAAAAACGAGCCAAAACAAAACCCGATCAAAATCACTAAAATGCGGTGATCCGGCGTTAGGGTTAAAATGCTTTCTTTTAAAATCTCAAAATACCCGGATTTCACTGAAAGGTTGTAAAGAAAAATCGCAGCGATCACAATCCATGCGATCGGCCACAAGCCATAAAGAAAGCCATAGAAAAAACTCGCGCTCACCATTTGAGCGGGCATTTTATACACAAATAACGCAATAATGATTGAAAGCAATAAGCTTAAAAACCCAGCGCTATAGCCTTTAAGTTTAAAGACAATAAGAGAAATAAAAAAGAGCGCAATAGGCGAAAGTGCGACTAAAGCGCTCAGCCAAATATGGTCTAATGGGTCATAGACTTGATAAAATTCCATGCATTTTCCTTGAATAATTAAAAGTATTTTTTTATCTTACTTAAAAGAAAAAACTAATTTTAAGTAGCATTTAATATTAAGTCAAATTTAATGGGTTTGTGGTTTATTTTAGTAACAATGTTTGAGCGAGTGGGTTTATCAACTTGTGGTTACAATCTTACCAAATTTTGAGTATTATATTGTTTGTGTTTGAAACTCTTAATTTGGAATTTTAAGGAGCCTTCTTTGAAAGTCAATTTCTTTGCTACTTGTCTAGGAGCAGCCATATACAGCAACGCATCGCTTAATGCTATCAAATTACTCCGTAAGGAAAATTTGGAAGTGGTTTTTAAAAAAGACCAGACATGTTGCGGCCAGCCAAGCTACAACTCAGGATACTATGAAGAAACAAAAAAAGTCGTTTTATACAATATCAAACTTTATTCCAATAACGACTACCCTATTATCTTGCCTAGCGGTTCATGCACAGGGATGATGCGGCATGATTATTTGGAATTGTTTGAAGGGCATGCGGAATTTAACATGGTTAAAGATTTTTGCTCTAGGGTGTATGAATTGAGCGAATTTTTGGATAAAAAATTGCAAGTCAAGTATGAGGATAAGGGCGAACCCCTTAAAATCACATGGCATTCTAATTGCCATGCCTTAAGGGTGGCTAAAGTGATTGACTCAGCGAAAAATCTCATCAGACAGCTTAAAAATGTGGAACTCATTGAATTGGAAAAAGAAGAAGAATGCTGCGGGTTTGGGGGGACTTTTTCAGTCAAAGAGCCTGAAATTTCAGCGGTTATGGTCAAAGAAAAGATTAAAGACATAGAAAGCCGTCAAGTGGATGTGATTGTTTCAGCGGATGCTGGGTGTTTGATGAATATCAGCACCGCTATGCAAAAAATGGGCTCTCTAACAAAACCCATGCATTTTTATGACTTTTTAGCCTCAAGGCTTGGGCTTTAACATTAAAGAATTGTTTTAAGGAATAACCATGGAAAAATACCATAGCGACCAAGAATACGAAGAAATCATCACCGACCAATTAGGCGATACGCAATTAAGGGAAAATTTGCGTTCTGCAATGGATACCTTAAGGGCTAATCGTAAGAATCTCCTTAAAAATCGTTACAGCGAGTGGGAAAATTTAAGGGAATTAGGCAAAGAAGTCAAGCTTAAAATTTTATCCAGGCTTGATGAATATTTGGAATTGTTTGAAAAAAACGCCACTCAAAACGGCTTTAAAATCCATTACGCTAAAGACGGCGATGAAGCTAATGAAATCATTTACAACCTCGCTAAAGAAAAAAATATCAAGCGCATTTTGAAGCAAAAATCCATGGCGAGCGAAGAAATTGGCTTGAACCATTACCTCAAAGAAAAGGGCATTCAAGCGCAAGAAACGGATTTGGGCGAATTGATTATCCAGCTCATTAATGAACACCCTGTGCATATTGTCGTGCCAGCTATCCATAAAAACCGCAAGCAAATCGGTAAGATTTTTGAAGAAAAACTCAACGCCGCTTATGAAGAAGAACCTGAAAAGCTTAATGCGATCGCCAGAAAATACATGCGCAAAGAATTTGAAAGCTTTAAAATGGGGATCAGTGGGGTGAATTTCGCTATCGCTAATGAGGGGGCGATCTGGTTAGTGGAAAATGAAGGCAATGGCAGAATGAGCACCACCGCATGCGATGTGCATGTCGCAATTTGTGGGATTGAAAAATTAGTAGAAAGCTTTGATGATGCGGCGATTTTAAACAATCTGCTCGCTCCAAGCGCTGTGGGTGTGCCTATCACTTGTTATCAAAATATTATCACAGGCCCTAGAAAAGAGGGCGATTTAGACGGCCCTAAAGAAGCCCACATCATTTTATTAGACAACAACCGCTCTAATATTTTGGCTGATGAAAAGTATTACCGCGCTCTTTCATGCATCCGTTGCGGGACTTGTTTGAACCACTGCCCTGTGTATGATAAAATCGGTGGGCATGCCTATCTTTCTACTTATCCTGGCCCTATAGGCGTGGTGGTATCCCCCCAACTCTTTGGCTTGAATAATTACGGGCATATCCCTAATTTGTGCAGTCTTTGCGGGCGTTGCACTGAAGTATGCCCCGTAGAAATCCCTTTAGCCGAACTCATTAGAGATTTACGATCGGATAAAGTGGGCGAGGGCAGGGGCGTAATTAAGGGGGCTAAAAGCACCCAACACAGCGGGATGGAAAAATTCTCTATGAAAATGTTTGCCAAAATGGCAAGCGATGGGGCTAAGTGGCGTTTCCAATTGAAAATGGCTCAATTTTTCTCGCCTTTAGGCAAGCTTTTAGCTCCCATACTGCCTTTAGTCAAAGAGTGGGCGAGCGTGAGAACCTTACCCAATATGGACACGAGCTTGCATGCAAAAGTCCAGCATTTAGAAGGGGTGATTTATGAGTAAAGAGCTTATTTTAAAGCGCATTAAAGAAGCCAGAGCCAAGCATGCCATTCAGGGAGCAAACCCTATTTATAGAAATATCATTAAAGTGGAGTTTGAAGACTTAGTGGAAGAATACAAGCATTTCCAGGTGTTGAATAAAACTGAAGTCATTGAAAGCGCTAAAGAAAATTTAGAGCAAGCCATTTTAAAGGCTTTAGAAAATTTTCAAAGCAAAAAAGTCTTACACTCTACGGATTTAAATTTGAATTTTGAAGCGTTTAAGGATTTTACTTTACAACCTTATGATAAAGAAATTGAAGCGATGCGTGAAGAGTTGTTTGAGATTGATACGGCTTTGTTGCATGGGGTTTGTGGGATTTCAAGCTTGGGCATGATTGGGGCGGTTTCTTCGCATGCAAGCCCACGATTGCTTTCGCTCATCACCCTTAATTGCATCATTTTATTGAAGAAAGAATCCATTGTGCACAATTTAAGCGAAGGCGTGCAAGCTTTAAAAAATCAAAGCCAAAACGGTGCATTGCCCACAAACATGCTCCTTATTGGCGGGCCTAGCCGGACAGCCGATATTGAATTAAAAACCGTTTTTGGGGTGCATGGGCCTCAAAAAGTCGCTGTCATTCTCTATTAAAGGATAAGAATGGAAAAATTAGAAGTAGGGCAATTAGCCCCTGATTTTAGATTGAAAAACAGCGATGGCGTAGAAATTTCTTTAAAAGATTTGCTCCATAAAAAAGTGGTGTTGTATTTCTACCCTAAAGACAACACCCCCGGATGCACTTTAGAAGCCAAAGATTTTAGCGCTCTGTTTAGTGAATTTGAAAAGAAAAACGCTGTTGTCGTAGGCGTAAGCCCTGATAACGCGCAATCGCATCAAAAATTTATCAGCCAATGCTCTTTGAATGTGATTTTGCTCTGCGATGAAGATAAAAAAGTAGCCAATCTTTACAAAGCCTATGGCAAACGCATGCTTTATGGGAAAGAGCATTTGGGGATTATCCGCTCCACTTTCATTATCAACACGCAAGGCGTTTTAGAAAAATGCTTCTACAATGTCAAAGCGAAAGGCCATGCTCAAAAGGTTTTAGAGAGTTTGTAGTGTTAGCTCTCTAGATTTCGCCCATTTTAATTTGAGATTTTTTAATTTTAGGCTTTTTAGCTATTCTCTTGCTTTTAAAAACTTGTTGTTTTAAATTTTGTTTTAGTTTTATAATAAAACTCATAAGGGATAGGGGGTGTTTTGAAATCATTCCCCCCACAGCCCTAAGATCGCTTTACAAAAAACTATCACCCACTAGCTTTTTGATTGTGTTATTTTAAAAAACGCTTTTGAGTATTTTTACAATTTTTATTTTTGTTCAGGCTGCCAAATGGTTTTTTCTGAAGGGGTGCTATCGGCTTCGTTTTGTAAGATTTGTTTTTTAGTTTCGTGGCAAGCCACAAACAATAACGCTAAAATTACAGCTAAAAGAGAAATTCTCATTTCAAGCTCCTTTGAATATTAAAATGCTAACGATAATTATAAAGTAAAAGAGTTAAAGATAGATTAATATTTGGCTCTGTTTTCATCAAATGTCGGCACTCAAAACCTTATTTAACCTTATTATCCTTTAATTTTTAAAACTTTATTTTACACAAAACTCATTCTCTTAAGGGGATAACTGGGGTATTTTGAAATAACTCCCCCCCTATAACCCCCAACTAAATCCCCCTATAGAACGCATTACAAGAAACGATCGCTTGACTAAAGCTTCTTATTATCTTGATTTCAATCAAGCGCGTTGTTTTTTAAGCATGTCAGCGATTAAGAAAGCGAGCTCTAGGGCTTGAGTGGCGTTTAGTCTTGGATCGCATTGCGTGTAGTAATGGCAGCTCAAACCCTCTTCGGTGATCGCTTGCGAGCCACCGATACATTCTGTAACATTCTCACCTGTCATTTCCAAATGAACCCCTGAAGCCAAACTCCCTTCAGCCCTATGGATTTCAAAAAAGCTTTTCACTTCATCTAACACGCTATCAAAAGCCCTTGTTTTAACTCCTAAGCTGGTTTTGACCGTGTTGCCATGCATTGGATCAATGCTCCATAAAATGTGGCGTTTTTCTTTCAACACCCCTTGTAAAAGCTTAGGCAAACGCTCTTTAATCATCTTAGAACCCATGCGCACGATCAAATTCAAACGCCCCTTAATGTTGTGTGGGTTTAAAACATCGCACAATTCTAACACTTCGCTCACGCTCGCATTAGGCCCGATTTTCACGCCAATAGGGTTACAAACCCCCCTTAAAAACTCCACATGCGCGCCCTTAGGGTCTCTTGTCCTTTCGCCAATCCACAGCATGTGTGCGGAGCAATCATAAAACTGGTTAGTCAAACTATCCTTACGCACCAAAGGTTCTTCATAATGGAGCAGTAACGCTTCGTGGCTGGTGTAAAATTCCACTTCCCTAAGAATAGGCGTTTTTTCTATCTCCACCCCGCATGCTTGCATAAACCCTAAAGCTTGCGTGATCCGGTCAGCGATTTGCTGGTATTTTTGCCCAAAATCGTTGTTTTTGACAAAATCCAAATTGAAACGATGCACTTGCTCTAAATTTGCTAACCCGCCTTGAGCAAAGGCTCTAATAAGGTTTAAAGTCGCTACGCTTTGATGGTAGGCCTTAAGCATTCTTTCAGGCTTTGGCTCTCTTTCTTTTTTGGAAATCCCGTTGATAATATCCCCCCTATAACTCAACACTTCTTCATTATCTAGTATTTCAGTCGCATTAGAGCGAGGCTTGGCAAATTGCCCGGCAATGCGCCCCACTTTCACAATCGGTATAGAGCCAGCAAAAGTTAAGACAATCGCCATTTGCATCATCACTTTAAACATGTCTTTAATCCTGTTAGCGCTAAATTGAGAAAACGACTCCGCGCAATCGCCCCCTTGCAACAAAAACGCCTTATTGTCAATGACTTGGGCTAAGCGCTCTTGCAAGTTTCTCGCTTCGCCAGCAAACACTAAGGGAGGGTAAGAGTGCAATTCTTTTTTGACCCTTTCTAATTCTTGCTTATCTTTATAAGTGGGGTGTTGCTCTATCTTAAAAGAATGCCATGAAGCGGGCGACCAAGTTGTGTTTGACATTTCTACCATCCTTTATTAATCTTTTTTTAAGCGTTATTATAGCTTGTGCGGGTTAAATCGTGGATTTTAGAAAATAAATGCGTGCCCAAAACCACCCCTTAATCTCAAAAAAACCCAATCATAAAAAGCTTTATGTTACAATGAAAACTATTTAACACGATAAAAGGGCGGTTTAATAGCATGGCACAAGAAAAAGCGCTTATAAGAGATCCTAAAAAACTCAACGCGTTTGATTTGCGTTGGATGGCGTCCTTATTTGGCACAGCCGTTGGGGCTGGGATTTTATTTTTGCCTATTAGAGCCGGTGGGCATGGGATATGGGCTATTGTAGTGATGAGCGCGATTATATTCCCTTTAACTTATCTGGGGCATAGAGCTTTGGCTTATTTCATAGGATCTAAAGATCAAGAAGACATTACCATGGTCGTTCGCTCTCATTTTGGCGCTCAATGGGGTTTTCTTATCACTTTGCTTTATTTCTTGGCGATTTATCCTATTTGTTTGGCTTATGGGGTGGGTATCACTAACGTGTTTGATCATTTTTTCACTAACCAGTTGCATTTAGCGCCTTTTCATCGGGGCTTGTTGGCTGTAGCGTTAGTTTCTTTAATGATGCTTGTAATGGTTTTTAACGCTACGATTGTTACGCGCATTTGTAACGCTTTAGTGTATCCTTTATGCTTGATTTTATTGCTTTTTTCTTTGTATCTTATCCCTTATTGGCAAGGCGCTAATCTTTTTGTGGTGCCGAGTTTTAAAGAATTTGTGTTAGCGATTTGGCTAACCTTACCGGTGCTTGTGTTTTCATTCAACCATAGCCCCATTATTTCAACCTTCACCCAAAATGTGGGAAAAGAATACGGCGCTTTCAAAGAGTATAAACTCAATCAAATTGAATTAGGGACATCGCTGATGCTTTTAGGGTTTGTGATGTTTTTTGTGTTTTCGTGCGTCATGTGCTTGAGTGCTGATGATTTTGTGAAAGCAAGGGAACAAAATATCCCCATTTTAAGCTATTTTGCTAACACTTTAAACAACCCTTTAATCAACTATGCGGGGCCTGTGGTGGCTTTTTTAGCGATTTTTTCATCTTTTTTTGGGCATTATTATGGGGCTAAGGAGGGTTTAGAAGGCATTATTATTCAAAGTTTAAAATTGAAAAAATCTTCTAAAACCTTGAGTATTAGCGTAACGATTTTTTTATGGCTGACTATCACGCTTGTGGCTTATATTAACCCCAATATCTTGGATTTTATTGAAAATTTAGGCGGCCCCATTATCGCGCTCATTCTGTTTGTGATGCCCATGATAGCGTTTTATAGCGTTTCTAGTTTGAAGCGTTTTAGAAACTTCAAAGTGGATATTTTTGTGTTTGTCTTTGGGAGCTTGACGGCTTTGAGCGTGTTTTTAGGACTATTTTAATGGCTAGTTTTTCTATTTTATCCATTTTTAAAATCGGCGTTGGGCCTAGCTCTTCACACACCATAGGGCCTATGGAAGCGGGAGCGAGATTTTGCGGGTTGTTAAAAGGCATTTTAGAGCAGGTTGAACGCGTTCAAATCACCTTGCATGGCTCATTAGCTTTAACCGGTAAAGGGCATTTGAGCGATGAGGCGGTTTTAATTGGCTTGCATGGCATTTATGCTAACGAATTAGATATAACAACCAAAAAAGCCTTATTGCATGAAGCGCTTGAAAACAAAGTTTTAAAACTCGCTAACCAGCATTGCATTCCTTTTGATTATCCTAAAGATTTGATTTTTGACAATAAGCCTTTAGCCAGACACCAAAACGCCCTCATTCTAAAAGCTTTTAACGCTAAAAATGAGGTTTTAAAAGAAGAGACTTATTATTCTGTTGGTGGAGGGTTTGTCTATACTGAAAAAGAATTAGACAACTTATCTGAAGAGGGCGGGAATGAAAGTGTTGCTTATGATTTTTCAAGCGCTAAGGAATTGCTAGAATTATGCCAAAAACACCAAAAAAACATCGCTGAAATCGTGCGTTTGAGAGAAAATGCCCTGAAAAACCACCCTGATGCAACGATGGCTAAAATCTATCATGCGATGCTTGAGTGTTATCATAATGGGGCTAATTCTAAAGAAAGGTATCTGCCTGGTTCTTTGAAAGTAACACGATTAGCCCCAAGCGTTAAAACGCGCCTAGAAAAACACCCCACAAGCGGGAAAGACCCCTTAGCACTGATTGATTACATTTCGCTTTACGCTCGTGCCATTGCTGAAGAAAACGCTAGTGGAGGAAAGGTGGTAACCGCCCCCACTAACGGGGCGTGCGCGGTGGTGCCAAGCGTGCTTTTATACGCTAAAAACCATTTGTTTGAAAATTTATCGCAAAAATCTATTAATGATTTTTTACTCACTAGTGCGGCGATTGGCTATCTTTACAAGAAAAACGCTTCCTTGAGCGGCGCAGAAGCGGGGTGTCAGGCTGAAATTGGCGTGGCAAGCTCTATGGCTGCGGGGGGGTTAGCTTATTTGTGCCAAGCGACCACGCAACAGGTTTTAATCGCTAGTGAAATCGCTATGGAACACCATTTAGGATTGACATGCGATCCGGTGGGGGGCTTGGTGCAAATCCCTTGCATTGAACGCAATGTTTTAGGAGCGATTAAAGCGATCAGCGCTTCTAAACTGGCTTTAGAAGATGAATACAAGCCTAAAGTGAGCCTAGATGAAGTGATCGCTACGATGTATGCGACCGGAAAAGACATGAATGAAAAATACAAAGAGACTTCGTTAGGGGGGTTAGCCAAAACCTTAAAATGCTAAGGGTTAAGGTAATTTTAAGCTTTAGGGGGCTTTAGGTTTCTAAAGAAAGTAAAAAGGTTTGTTTTTATCAAATATCAATAAGCCTTATCCGCTTTGATATTCTTAAAAAATTTTAAAAAATAAGGTTTTAAAACTTTGTTTCATCGTTTTTAAATTCCATTTAATAATAAAACTCATTAAGTTTATTTAAACTCATAAGAGGATAGGAGGCCTTTTGAAATAACTCTCCCCAACCCCAAAACTCCCCATAACCCTATAAAAGCGTGTCATGAGAAACTATCGCTTGGCTTACGCAGGTTCTTTTATTTTGATTGTAAAAATACTCAAAGGTATTTTTTAAATTTGATTACTAATATTCCATTAAAATAAAACCAAAAATTTTTACACGCTTTCATAAAATGCGTTGGAATGTCTTTGAGGTTATGTTTAACTCTGTCAATCGCTATATTTCAAAGATTTTTGCGTAACAAAACCTTAAGCTAATTGTTACTAATCGTTACCACAAAAAAAGCCAAAAAGCTCAAAGTCTAAAGATTTTAAAAAAGCGGTGGTTTTTAAAAAAGATAGCCTTAAACACTAGGATAGAGTGATAGGGAGCTAAAAGCCTAAATAAAGCCTAAAAAGGAATGCTTAAGAAACTTATTGAAAGCCCCCTAAAAAGGTAAGCTAACTATTTTACTATTTTTCAGACTTACTAGAGTCGCTAATTTGTTTTTCAAACTCTTGTTGCAAGGCTTGTTGTTGTTTTTCTTTCTTTGAAAGGCGGCGTTTTTTCTTAGACTTTTTCTCTTTTTTTGAAGAAGCCTCTGGCTCTTTTGAAGCTGTTTCTTTGAGCACATTAGCATTGGTCATGGAATCTAGATCCGGATTAGAAGCGTTCTGTGTTCTCTTAGAAGAACTTATAAATTCAGGGCTATCAGTATGGCTTTCAAGCTCCCCACTGCTCCTCTTTTGAAACGCTGCCTTAGTGTCTTTCTCAGCTTGCTCTTCCATTTTCTTAAGAACGACTGCATCCACTTTTCTAGCCTTTTCTTTTTGGCTTATCCTAACCATGCTAATCAAGTATTTGATATACCCATCATACATATCCCCAAACTGCTCATGCAAAGCCCCAAAATCTGAGCCTTTGTAAAGCCAGTTGAACAAAGGGAGTGAAAGCTCTGTCCCTAAGTCTTTAAGCACATGTTTATAAAACTTCTCCCTGTCATTCACCACAAAAGAAACCTTGCCATTTTTATGCTCATAATAACAAACCTTTTGCTCCACACAGCTTTCCAAACTCCCCTTAAAGAAAGCTCCAAAAGCGGATAAGTCGCCCTTACTCATCTTGGTTTCAGAATACTGGTTAAAATTCTTCACGCGCTCTTTTTCCAAATTAACCATATTCTTTAAAACCCTCTTGCGGTCTTTTTTCACATTCCCTGTGGAGCTTTCAGAAAACATAACATTGGGATCAACCGTAGTGTTAATAGTGGCAGAATCCGTTTCTGCTCTCAACAAAAAAGTCGTAGCTACTAAAAGAAATAAAATCCGTTTCATACCAAACTCCTAATTAATATATGACCGCAACAAAAATAGATACCGTTCTTCATAAGCTCTCTTTTGAAATTTCTTCTATTGATAAAAAACCACCTAGAATTCAAGCTGTTTTAGTCGTCTTAAAATACAGACTTTCAAGGGGTCTTTACTATTGGGTATGATACTATAAATATCCAAAAAATACAAACACTCCAAGAACTTTAACCCTAAAAATTTGAGACGCTCTTTACAGCTAAAGGATTTAAGAGCAACAAAGCCCACCCAACAAGCAGGCAACCTCTATTTTAAGTGCCTAAACGCTATGATAGATTATAACAAAAAAAACGCCTTACATCCCCCTAGCCAAAAGCTAGGGAGTTACGGCGTGGTCTCACAAAAATCAAAAAAGTTAGCGCACCTTAAGCACTAATGCTTATGATGGCTTGGTTTTTTCCCTTTTTTTCTCTCATGATCATGAAAAGGGCCTTCACATGCGCAATCATGCAAATCTAGCCCCTCTTCACGATATTCTTTCATGGTCATTGTTTTCTTTTTGTTAGCAATCACTTCAAGAATTTCTTTTTTACGCTTGTTGCGATCTTCTTGGCTTAAAGAAGCTAAATTTTTATCCATCGCTTTCTTAAAATCCGCTTTATATTTTTTACGCTCTTCTTCTTTCATCACTGCTAATCGCTTATTGATTTCTGTGCGAAACTCTGGAACTTCGCTAGGAGCAACTTTCCCTGCTTGCTCTAATAGTTGCTTGTCGTCCATGCTCTTAAAATCGCTCGCATTCAAAAAAAGCCCCAAAAAAGTCCCTGTAAATAATAAAGAAAACGCCAATTTTCTCATCAAATGCTCCCAATTCAAAAATAAAAGACAAATTCTATCATCTGATTGATTAAAGATAACTTACAGTGCTTTAACAGCCAATTGATTTTTAGATTTTATGATCAGCGCTCCATTAAAACAGCCAACCTATATCCCCTATCATTATTTTCAAAAACAATTAATTCATTTTTGAGTTTTCAAAGACTTGTTTGCGTGTTGTTGTTGGTAAGTTCAATTGCTTGTAAGGATTGTGCTTTAATTTTTGCCAAGTAGCCGTATTGATTTTTTAAAGCCTTTGATACAAGAAAATCATAAAAGGCCATAAAGAGCAAAAGCCCTTTTCTATGCCCCCATAAGATTAACCCTAAAATACCTTAAAAGCTTACAATGTAACGCCAATAAAAGGCATAGGGGCGGTGAAAGGTGAATCTATAAGTAGTCCCTTCAGGCACATTATCCGCACTAGCGGTGTAGTAATTGTTGCGGATGGTTTGGATTTTCAAGCCAATTTCAAAACCTTGGTGTTTAGTGCCTAAGCGAATCCCGCCATTCACTAAGACTTGGAAATTTGATGGGTGGAAACTCCCTCTGTATTCATCAGCTAAGTCCTTAAAATAATAGTTTGTTGGACCCCAAGAGGTGCCACCGATCGCAACGCCCAAGAAAAACCCAAAATGCAAGTTCTCACGATTGAAAATAGCCGGGTTAAACAACACATCTGTGCCAGCCCCATAGCCAAACATGAAACTTTGAGAACCCTTGCGAGCGTCTCTCATGCCATAATCATTATAAGTGTAATACTTATAATAAGAGCTTGCAAAATCAAAGAATCCGTAATAACGCATTCCAAATTGCGGGGATTTCTTAAAAAAATGCTTATACCCTACAACAAAACCAAAACCATTGATAGCGTATTGTTGGTTGCTTAAGCCTTTATACCCACGAGTCCCTAGAGCGCCATGAGTAAGCCCTCCTGTGGGGTTTGACGCTGTGGGCATGTTAGGCGTATTAGAGCCATAAGCCCCACTTTGATTACCATTACAATTCCCATGGGAACAATTTTGAGCGGTAGTGCTGAGCATACCTAACTGGTAATCAATCCCTATAAAAGCAGCATTTCTTTCACCTTTTTTGGTAGGGCTAGTCTTAATAGCTTTTTCTTGCTTAGGGGTCTCTGCTGACAACAAGCTTGTCATTGCTAGAGAGATAGCACCTACTATAACAGATTTCTTCATGTATTCCTTCCTTCTACATTTTCTCTACTTGAGTTCTAAATGCTACATTCTACTATAAAATTGCTTTCTTTTTGATTAAATATAGCGATTGAATGAGAATAAATTGAAACAAAAATCAATTTTAGGAACTTTTTAGTAAAAAGTCCTAAATCCTCTCACCTTTTTTAGACTAAAACTAAAACCTAACAGCCAATAGAGATCAAAGATGCTCTTTCACGCTCTCTAACACGCTCTTAAAAGCTTGCATGTCATTCATCGCCATGTCTGCTAAAACCTTGCGGTCTAATTCAATATTAGCCACTTTTAAGGCATGCATGAAACGCGAATAACTTGTTTCGTGCATCCTGCAAGCCGCATTAATCCTTACCACCCACAAACTCCTGAACTCTCTTTTCTTTTGTTTGCGATCCCTAAAGGCGTAATACATGCTTCTTTCAAGCTGTTCTTTAGCCTTTCTAAAATGCTTTCTTCTGCCACTATAAAACCCTCTAGCGAGTTTTAAGACTTTTTTATGGCGTCTTCTGCGCACAACGCCTGTTTTAACTCTCATTTCTTTACCTTTCTTTTTAAAATATTTTTAGGTGCGTTTTTACAACGACTTTCCCTTAAATAAGGGGATTAACTCCACTTTCTAATGAGCATTCTTAAGCCCTGCAAAGCAACGACATGACAGAATGCGCGTTAGTGTGATGCACATGTTTTGGCGCGTTCAGATTGGCTTTGCGTTTGGGGCTTTTTTTAGTCAAAATATGGCTTTTAAAAGCACTGCCACGCTTAATCAAGTTTTTTTTAACTTTGAAACGCTTAGACGCGCCACGATTAGTCTTCATTTTTGGCATGATTTTCTCCTTTCATAAGGTTAATACGATTAAAAGGCGGGTTATTTTCTTTGGTTTTCTTTTCGTTTTTGGGGGCTTCTTTAGCCTTAGGCACAAACATCCATGAAACAAAACGCCCCTCGGTTTTTGGCTCTTTTTCAGGGTTGGCTAAATCTTGCATCATCGTTTGGACTCTAAAAAGCACATCAAGCCCGGCTTTTGAGTTTTGGCTCTCTCTACCTTTTAAAACCACTTTGAATTTGACATGCTTATTGGATTCAATAAATTCTCTCGCATGCTTGACTTTGTAGTTAATATCGTTTTGCGCGATTTGAGTGGAAAGCTTGATCTCTTTGATTTCAATTTGCTTTTGCTTTTTCTTGGCTTCCTTGATTTTCTTTTCATTTTGATAGCGGAATTTATTATAATCCATCACCTTACACACGGGAGGTTTCGCGCTCGCTGAAATCAAAACCAAATCCAAACCTAAATTTTGAGCGATATTTAGCGCTTCTTTGGAAGAAATGATCCCATACACTTCGCCATTATCGCCCACGCAACGCACTTCTTTAAAATTAATGTCTCCGTTTAACAACACTTCGTTCCTGCTCAAAAACTAACCTCTTGCATCTTAGATTCAACCATGTTTAAAAACTCCTTTAAGGGCATTTTATATTGAGCTTGTTTTTCTCTGTCTCTAATGGATAAAATTTCTGTTTCCACCTCTTCATTCCCTAACACTAAAATCATAGGGATTTTTTGCTTTTCGGCTAAGCGCACCTTTTTATTCAAGCTGTCGTTTTTATCCAAAACTTCTACAAAAATATCGCGCTTTTTTAGTGCCTCTTTTAATTTCAAAGCAAAAACATGATACTCTTCACTAATAGGAATGAGAGCGATTTGAGTGGGTGCGACAAAGAAAGGGAAATTCCCCCCAAAATGTTCGCTCAAAATCGCAATAAACCTTTCAAACGAGCCTAAAATCGCTCTGTGGATCATCACCGGCTGTTCAGCGTGATTATGCTCATTAGTGAAAGCGAGCTTGAAGCGTTCAGGCAAATTCATATCCACTTGAATCGTGCCACACTGCCATTTACGCTTTAAAGCGTCAGTGATTTTAATGTCAATCTTAGGCCCATAGAAAGCCCCTCCCCCTTCATCAATCTTATAATCAATGCGGTGCTCTTTTAGGGCTTCTTTTAAAGCGTTAGTGGCCTTTTCCCACACTTTATCATCGCCTATGGATTTAGCCGGCCTTGTGGATAATTCCATTTCATAGCTAAAATCAAACGCTTGCATGATCTTATGCGTAAAATCTAAAATCGCGCTCACTTCGCTTTGGATCTGCTCAAAAGAGCAAAAAATATGCGCATCATCTTGGGTAAATTCTCTCACCCTTAAAAGCCCATGCAACACGCCACTTTTTTCATGCCGATGCACCACGCCGTATTCATAAAACCTTAAGGGCAAATCTCTGTAGCTGTGCAAAGCGCTTTGATAGACTTTAATATGCCCCACGCAATTCATAGGCTTTATGCCGTATTCTTGCTCATCAATCGTGGTGAAATACATGTTTTCTTTATAGTTGTCATAATGCCCACTGATTTTCCACACATCGCTCTTTAAAATCTCAGGGCCTTTAACCGGCTCATAGCCTCTTAAAAGTAACGCTTTACTCAATAAATCTTCAATGCGTTTTCTCAGTCTTGCCCCTTTAGGCAGCCATAAAGGTAAGCCCGCCCCTATCTCATCATCAAAACTAAAAAGCCCTAGCTCCACGCCTAGCTTTCTGTGATCTCGTTTTTTCGCTTCTTCTATTTGGAAAAGATAGTCTTTTAAGCCCTCTTTGGTGGCAAAAGCGATGCCATAGATTCTAATGAGCATTTCATTGTTTTCATCGCCGCCCAAATAAGCCCCAGCCAATTTAGTGAGCTTGAAATGGTTTAAAAAACGAGTGTTTGGGAGGTGCGGTCCCTTACACAAATCTTCAAACTCGCCCTGTTGGTACACGCCAAATTTATCGCCACTGATTTTACTCATCACCGCATGCTTTAATTCATCGCCCTTAAAACGCTCCAAGGCTTGCTCTCTGGTTAAAACCTCTTTAGTGATAGCGAGCTTTAATTTCGCAAATTCTTTCATTTTCGCTTCAATTTTAGGCAAATCCTCTTCGCTGATTTTTGAAGCGGTCTTGAAATCGTAATAAAACCCCTCTTCTACCACAGGGCCTACAAAAAATTTCGCGTCCGGATAAAGGGCTTTCAAGCTTTGCGCGAGCAAATGCGCGCATGAATGCCTAATCACTTCTAAAGCCAAAGGCGAATCATCAAAATATATCGGCTCTGTCCCTTTTAACGCTTTAATCCCATCGCTCAGCCCTAAGACTTTCGCGCTCTCTAAATCTATTATTTGCTCATCTTTATAAACAGCAATCAGTTCCGCACTCATTCTTTAAAACTTATGTCTCCTTTCTTATAAACCTTAAAATTTAGCAATCTTTTGAGCCAAACCCGCATTGCACTTGCGAATCCACTTTCTCAGCTTTAGGGTCGCTCATAGGCTTTAAGCACGCTTGTAAAAATACCATACAAAACAAATTCAACAATAACCGCCTATACAAAACCACCCTTTCTATTCAAAAATACCTAACTAACCGCTCATTATACAATAAAATCATAAACCAAAAGAATACACCCCTTATTAAAAAGCTTAGAATACAAACTGGCTAAAACTAAAGCTCTATCATGCTATCATTATTATATTTTTGTTTTAAGAAACTTAATGATCATTTTAAGGGAGTTTTGTGCGATATATCAAGTTTTTCAAAGAGTTGAACAATAAGAATGTGAATCTGGTTGGGGGCAAGAACGCTAGCATTGGTGAAATGTTTCAAGAATTAGTTCCTATTGGCATTAAAGTGCCTGATGGCTTTGCGATCACAAGCGAAGCGTATTGGTATCTTTTAGAGCAAGGGGGAGCTAAACAAAAAATCATAGAGCTTTTAGAAAATGTTGATGCCACGGAAATTGATGTGTTAAAAATCCGCTCCAAACAAATCAGAGAGCTTATTTTTGGCACGCCTTTTCCTAGCGATTTAAGAGATGAGATTTTTCAAGCTTATGAAATCTTAAGCCAGCAATACCACATGAAAGAAGCCGATGTGGCCGTAAGGAGCTCCGCTACTGCAGAAGATTTGCCAGACGCTTCTTTTGCCGGGCAGCAAGACACTTATTTAAACATTAAGGGTAAAACCGAATTGATCCACTATATCAAATCCTGCTTAGCATCGCTTTTTACCGATAGAGCGATTAGCTATAGAGCGAGCCGTGGGTTTGATCATTTAAAAGTCGCTCTGAGCGTGGGGGTGCAAAAAATGGTGCGAGCGGATAAAGGCAGTGCAGGCGTGATGTTTTCTATTGACACCGAAACCGGTTTTAAAGACGCGGTGTTTATCACTTCAGCGTGGGGGTTGGGCGAAAATGTGGTGGGCGGCACGATAAACCCCGATGAATTTTATGTGTTTAAGCCCACTTTAGAGCAAAACAAACGCCCCATTATCAAACGCCAACTCGGCAATAAAACGCAAAAAATGGTCTATGCCCCAAGGGGTAGCGAACACCCCACCAGAAACATTAAAACCACCAAAAAAGAATGGCAATCCTTTTCATTGAGCGATGAAGACGTGCTGATTTTAGCCAAATACGCCGTTGAAATTGAAAAACATTACTCTAAAGAAGCCAAGCAATACCGCCCTATGGATATAGAATGGGCTAAAGATGGCGATAGCGGGGAAATCTTTATCGTTCAAGCACGCCCAGAAACCGTTCAAAGCCAAAAAACCAAAGAAGAAAGTCAAGTCTTTGAAAAATTCAAATTCAAAAACCCTAACGAAAAGAAAGAGATTATCTTACAAGGCAGAGCGATTGGGAGTAAAATTGGCTCAGGGAAAGTGCGTATCATCAATGATTTGGAGCACATGAATTCTTTTAAAGAGGGTGAAATTTTAGTTACAGATAACACCGACCCAGACTGGGAGCCTTGCATGAAAAAAGCGAGCGCGGTTATCACTAATCGTGGAGGGCGCACTTGCCATGCCGCTATTGTAGCTAGAGAAATTGGCGTGCCAGCCATTGTTGGGGTGAGCGGGGCGACTGATAGCCTTTATACCGGCATGGAAATCACGGTTTCTTGCGCTGAGGGCGAAGAGGGCTATGTGTATGCGGGCATTTATGAGCATGAAATTGAAAGGGTGGAGCTTTCTAATATGCAAGAAACTCAAACAAAAATTTATATCAATATTGGAAACCCTGAAAAAGCCTTTAGCTTTTCTCAGCTCCCTAATCACGGCGTGGGGCTGGCCAGAATGGAAATGATTATTTTAAACCAAATCAAAGCCCACCCCTTAGCCTTAGTGGATTTGCACCACAAAAAAAGCGTGAAAGAAAAAAATGAAATTGAAAACCTTATGGCAGGCTATACTAACCCTAAAGATTTTTTTGTGAAAAAAATCGCTGAAGGCATCGGTATGATCAGTGCAGCGTTTTACCCTAAACCTGTGATTGTAAGAACGAGCGATTTCAAATCCAATGAATACATGCGCATGCTTGGTGGCTCTAGCTATGAACCTAATGAAGAAAACCCCATGCTTGGCTATAGGGGGGCTAGTCGGTATTATTCAGAGAGCTATAATGAAGCGTTTTCGTGGGAGTGTGAAGCCTTAGCGTTAGTGAGAGAAGAAATGGGCTTGACGAATATGAAAGTGATGATCCCCTTTTTGCGAACCATTGAAGAGGGTAAAAAAGTCCTAGAAATCTTAAGAAAAAACAATCTAGAATCCGGTAAAAACGGGCTTGAAATTTATATCATGTGCGAATTGCCGGTGAATGTCATTCTGGCTGATGATTTCTTAAGCTTGTTTGATGGCTTTTCTATTGGCTCTAATGATTTAACCCAGCTCACTTTAGGCGTGGATAGAGACAGCGAATTAGTCAGCCATGTCTTTGATGAAAGGAATGAAGCGATGCTAAAAATGTTTAAAAAAGCGATTGAAGCTTGCAAAAGGCACAACAAATATTGCGGGATTTGCGGGCAAGCCCCAAGCGATTACCCTGAAGTAACAGAGTTTTTAGTCAAAGAGGGCATCACTTCCATTTCTTTAAACCCTGATAGCGTGATCCCCACTTGGAACGCTGTAGCCAAGTTAGAAAAAGAATTGAAAGACCATGGCTTAACCGCGCATTGATAATAAAGGGGTTGATCTAACTTGAGTGGATTTTTTCGTATTGGTTTCCATTGATATAGTTTTGATGGGTAAGATTGTTTTTAAAAAAAAAGGTTGGTAATAAAATCAGTGAAAACAGGAAAAACAAATAAAGTTGGCAAAAACGCAGAGACAGCTAACACAAAGGCAAATAAAGAGACTTATTTTAAACAAGTGAGTGTCATTACAAATACGCTCAGATCAATTGGTGGGTTTTTTACAAAAATTGCAAAGAGAGTTAGAGAACTTGTGAAAAAACATCCCAAGAAAAGCAATGCGGCATTAGTAGTATTAACCCATGCTGCATGCAAGAGGGCAAAAGAATTAGACGATAAAGTCCAAGATAAATCCAAACAAGCTGAAAAAGAAAATCAAATCAATTGGTGGAAATATTCAGGATTAACAATAGCGACAAGTTTATTATTAGCCGCTTGTAGTGCTGGTGATATTGATAAACAAATAGAACTAGAACAAGAAAAAAAGGAAGCTGAAAACGCTAGGGATAGAGCAAACAAGAGTGGGATAGAGTTAGAACAGCAAAGACAGAAAACAGAACAAGAAAGACAAAAGACAGAACAAGAAAGGCAAAAAACAAACAAGAGTGGGATAGAACTCGCTAATAGTCAAATAAAAGCAGAACAAGAAAAACAAAAGACAGAACAGGAACAACAAAAAACAGAACAAGAAAAACAAAAGACAAACAATACACAGAAAGATTTGGTTAAAAAAGCAGAACAAAATTGCCAAGAAAATCATAGTCAATTCTTTATTAAAAAATTAGGAATTAAGGGTGGTATTGCTATAGAAATAGAAGCTGAATGCAAAACCCCTAAACCTACAAAAACAAACCAAACCCCTATCCAGCCAAAACACCTTCCAAACTCTAAACAACCCCACTCTCAAAGAGGATCAAAAACGCAAGAGCTTATAGCTTATTTGCAAAAAGAATTAGAATCTCTGCCCTATTCACAAAAAGCTATCGCTAAACAAGTGGATTTTTATAAACCAAGTTCTATCGCTTATTTAGAACTAGACCCTAGAGATTTTAAGGTTACAGAAAAATGGCAAAAAGAAAATCTAAAAATACGCTCTAAAGCTCAAGCTAAAATGCTTGAAATGAGAAACCCACAAGCCCACCTTTCAACCTCTCAAAGCCTTTTGTTCGTTCAAAAAATATTTGCTGATATTAGTAAAGAAATAGAAGTAGTTGCTAATACTGAAAAGAAAGCAGAAAAAGTGGGTTATGGTTATAGTAAAAGGATGTAGGCATAAGAAAATAAGAACACCATAAAATCGTTCTTAACTTATTTATGGTATTTTAAAGACTCTATATTACCCAATTAGAACAGAGCCTTTTTAAAAGCTTAAGCTCCCTAAAATAAGGTAAAACTATGGGTTACCAATGGAGGTTAAAACGTGCAATAAAACTCCAAAGAGCCGACTTTTTTAATCGTAATTTGCTTATGGTTTAATAAAGTTTCTAAATGTTTAAAGGCGTTAGGATCTAGTATTAGGGGGGCTTCTTCTGCGCTTAAAGGGCGCCTGGAAATTAAAGCGAGCAATTCGTCTATACCGCAAGAAATCAATTTTTTAGCTTGAGTAATGGATCGTTTAGGCAAACTCACGCAAAGCCCTTCAAAAAATAAAGAGCATTTTAACAATTCATCTTCGCTCAATTTTGGGGCTTTAAAGCTTGAGGGTCTGTCTATGGTGCTTAAATCCACTCTAGCAATATTGATTTTTTTTAAAAAGGCAGCGATGAGTTTTAAGTTGTTCGCGCTATCATTCACGCCCTTAATCAACAGCACTTCAGCCACCAGTTGCCCTTGATAAATTTGAGAAAAGCTCAAAATTCCCTCTAAAATCTTATCAATGTCTTTAGAATAGGGCTTATCCACTCTTTCAAAGGCTTTCAAATCAATAGCGTCTAAAGAAAATTTAACGATGTCAAATTCCTTTAAGGCTTGCTGGACTTTTGGCTCATAAAATAATGAGCCGTTGCTTAAAATCAAAGTTTTAACACCCTTTAAAAAAGGCTTGATGCTTTGGATAAGCTCTAATAAATGAGGGTATAGAGTGGGTTCGCCATTAGCGGTAATGGTTAAAACATCAATGGGGGTGGTGAGGTTGTTTAGGGCGTTTTGAATGGCGCTAATCAAGGTTTTTACTTCTATCACTTCTTCCATGCGTTCAATGGGCTTGGCTTTACCCAACTCGCAATAAATGCAATTGTAATTGCATTGTTTTTTAGAAGGCGATAGATCCACGCCCAAAGACTTCCCAAAACGCCTGGATAAAACAGGCCCAAAAACGACAGGCAGATTTTCTTCAGCCATCATCTTCCTCTAAAAACACGCGCTCTTTGCATTGGATGCACTCATGCGCCTTTTTTTTGCGATAGATTCTTTCACTCATCAAATAATGGCATTTCTCGCAACGCTTATTGATGGGCTTATGGTTGGATAAGAAATTGCATTTAGGGTAATTGTTGCAGCCATAAAACGAGCCTTTCTTGCTCCTTTTTAAGGCAATATCCCCTCCGCATTCTGGGCATTTCACGCCTTCTATTGTTTCTTTGGCGTTAGGGGTGTTTTTTAACGATTTGGTGTTTTTGCATTCAGGGTAGTTGTTGCAAGCTAAAAACGCCCCGTTTCTGCTGAATTTTTGCACCATTTCCCCTCCGCATTTTTCGCACGATTCTTGCTTGGCTCCATCATTGGCGTTTTCAGTCTGTTTGACATATTTGCATTTAGGGTAATTATTACAAGCGATAAACTCCCCATAACGGCTATTTTTTTTGACCAATTCCCCACCGCATTTAGGGCATGATTGGCCGGTTTTTTCATGCACTTTTTGAGAGATGATATTCTTTTTCCCGGCTTCAATTTTATCCATAAAAGGGTAGTAAAAGTCCTTTAAGACTTGCTGATAGTCGGCTTTATTTTGAGCGATATTGTCTAGCTCTTCTTCTAAAGAAGCGCTGAATTTGGAATCCACGATTTCTTCAAAATGCTTTTCTAAAATTTCTATCACCTTAAAAGCGCTCTCTAAAGCGCTGATCTGCTTTTTTTCTACCTTAATATAGTCTCTGTTTTGTAAGAGGGAAATCGTTGGGGCGTAGGTGCTGGGCCTGCCTATGCCTAAACTTTCTAAAACTTTAATCAAGCTCGCTTCTGAATAGCGTGCTGGAGGTTCTGTAACATGGGCGTTGCTCTCTAATTTTTCTAATTTAATGGGGTCGTTTTCTTTCAAATTGGGGAGCAATTTGTCCTTATCGTCATTGCCTAAAATTTTATAATAGCCATCAAAAAGGAGTTTTCTGCCACTGGCTTTAAACTCGCCTTTTTCGCAAGCCACAACCACGCTTTGGCTTTCAAAAAGAGCGTCTTGCATTTGAGAAGCTAAGAAGCGTTTGTAAATTAAGGTATAGAGCTTTAATTCTTCAGGCTTAAGGTAGTCTTTTAAAGCGTTTGGCTCTAAAATAATAGAAGTGGGCCTGATCGCTTCATGGGCTTCTTGGGCGTTTTTATTCTTGCTGGAATAGACTTTGGCTTTAGGGGGTAGGTAGTCTTTGCCATAGTCTTTTAAAATCTTATTCCTCGCTTCTTCTAAAGCCTCTTTAGCGATATTCAAGCTATCGGTCCTCATGTAAGTGATCACGCCCATAACGCCTTGTGGGGTGGCTACGCCTTCATATAATTTCTGAGCGATACTCATGGTTTTTGTGGGCGAAAAGCCTAAAAGACTGGAAGCGCTTTGCTGTAAAGTGGAAGTCATGAAAGGGGGCGGTGTGGGGGATTTTTTAGACTTTTTAACGATACTAGAGATAGTGTAGCTTTCTTTTTCTAATTCGTTTTTAATTTCTTGGGCTTTTTTTTCATCAATGAGTTCTTGGGCTTTGAGTTTGTTACCCTTATAGCTAATGAGTTGCGCTTCTAAATTTGGCTCAAAGTAAGCGTCTAGCGTGAAGTAGGTTAAAGGCTTAAAGGCTTTGATTTCCCTTTCTCTATCAATCACAAGCTTTAATGCAGCACTTTGCACCCGCCCAGCACTCAAACCTTTAGTGATTTTAGATGAAATCAATGAGCTGAGCTTGAAACCCACGATCCGATCTAAAAAGCGTCTGGCTTGTTGGGCATTGACCTTGGACATGTCAATTTTTCGTGGGGTTTTTAGAGCGTTTAAAATCGCATTTTGTGTGATCTCATGAAAAACAATCCTAGGATAGCTCTCTAATTTCCCCCCAATCAAACATGCCACATGATAGCCTATCGCTTCCCCTTCTCGGTCTTCATCGGTAGCGATATAGGTGGTAGATGCCTTTTTAGAAAGCTCTATGATCTGCTTGACAAGCTCTTTATGATCTTTATCCACGACATAGTTAGGAGTGAAGCCTGTTTCATCAATCTTAATGCCTAAAGCGAATTTGGATAAATCCCTAACATGCCCTTTAGAGGCGATGACTTCGTAATTTTTATCCAAAAAATTTTTAATGGTTTTGGCTTTTGCTGGGGATTCTACGATAATAAGGTGCTTCATGGAACGCCTTTAATAAAATGTTTATACCTATTAATGAATGATTGTAGCATAGAATTTTGACTAAACGATTCATCAAACCATAAAAACCATAACAGCGTTAAAAATCAAAGAGTTGGAACACCCTTTGCTTGACTAACAGCAAATATCTATGCAAAGGATGCAAACATGAGTTTTAGGATAAATACCAATATCGCTGCTTTAACCTCTCATGCGGTAGGGGTTCAAAACAACAGAGACCTTTCAAGCTCGCTTGAAAAGTTAAGCTCAGGGCTTAGGATCAATAAAGCCGCTGATGATTCTAGTGGGATGGCGATCGCTGATAGCTTAAGGAGTCAAAGCGCGAATTTGGGTCAAGCGATCCGCAATGCTAATGACGCTATTGGTATGGTTCAAACCGCAGATAAAGCGATGGATGAACAAATCAAAATCTTAGACACCATTAAAACCAAAGCCGTTCAAGCCGCTCAAGACGGGCAAACTTTAGAAAGCCGAAAAGCGCTCCAAAGCGATATTCAAAGGTTGTTAGAAGAACTAGACAATATCGCTAACACCACAAGCTTTAACGGCCAACAAATGCTTTCAGGAAGTTTTTCTAACAAAGAATTTCAAATTGGCGCGTATTCTAACACCACGGTTAAAGCGTCTATTGGCTCCACGAGTTCGGATAAAATTGGGCATGTGCGCATGGAAACCTCTTCTTTTAGCGCTGAAGGCATGCTCGCTAGCGCAGCAGCGCAAAACTTGACTGAAGTGGGATTGAATTTCAAACAAGTCAATGGCGTGAATGATTACAAGATTGAAACCGTGCGCATTTCTACAAGTGCTGGCACTGGGATTGGAGCGTTAAGCGAAATCATCAATCGTTTTTCTAACACTTTAGGCGTTAGGGCTTCTTATAATGTCATGGCTACCGGCGGCACTCCCGTGCAATCAGGAACCGTGAAAGATCTTACCATTAATGGCGTAGAAATTGGGACCGTGAATGATGTGCATAAAAACGACGCTGACGGGAGATTGACTAATGCGATCAATTCCGTCAAAGACAGGACCGGCGTGGAAGCGAGCTTGGATATTCAAGGGCGCATTAATTTACACTCCATTGATGGGCGCGCGATTTCTGTGCATGCAACGAGCGCGAGCGGTCAGGTTTTTGGGGGAGGGAATTTTGCAGGGATTTCTGGGACACAGCATGCGGTTATTGGGCGCTTAACCTTGACCAGAACCGACGCTAGAGACATCATTGTGAGCGGTGTGAATTTTAGCCATGTGGGCTTTCATTCCGCTCAAGGGGTGGCAGAATACACCGTGAATTTGAGAGCGGTTAGGGGCATTTTTGATGCGAATGTGGCTTCAGCAGCTGGAGCGAACGCTAATGGCGCGCAAGCGGAGACCAATTCTCAAGGTATAGGGGCTGGGGTAACAAGCCTTAAAGGGGCGATGATTGTGATGGATATGGCGGATTCTGCGCGCACGCAATTAGACAAGATCCGCTCGGATATGGGTTCGGTGCAAATGGAATTGGTTACAACCATCAATAATATTTCTGTAACCCAAGTGAATGTTAAAGCGGCTGAATCTCAAATCAGAGATGTGGATTTTGCTGAAGAGAGCGCGAACTTTTCTAAATACAATATTTTGGCGCAAAGCGGGAGTTTTGCTATGGCGCAAGCGAATGCGGTGCAACAAAATGTCTTAAGGCTTTTACAATAACAGCCCTTTTAATTCAAAGGGGCGTTAGCCCTTTTTATCAGTTATTTTTATAAGTTAGAATGATGGATATTTATCAAAAAAACTTGCAAGCTCTTTTCAAAAAAGACCCTCTCTTGTTCGCAAAGCTCAAAGCCATTAAAGAAAACAAAAAATACGAAGTGTTTTTAGGGAATGATAGCGCGAATTTCAACCTCTTAGATAAAGAAACAAACACGCCCTTATTTGAAAAAAGCCCGCTAGATTCAAGCTTAGAGCTATACAAAAATAGCGAAATTTACATGCTTTATCCTTATTTGTATTATTTTGGTTTGGGTAATGGGGTGTTTTATCGCTTGCTTTTAGGCAATGAAAATTTAAAACGCTTGGTGGTCATTGAGCCTGAAATAGAGGTTATTTTTATTGTGTTGAATCTTTTGGATTTTTCCACTGAGATTTTAGAAAATCGTTTGATTTTATTGCATGCGGCTTTTTGCCATTACAACATGATCGCTTCATTGTTTGATATGGATAAAAAATCTCGTTTATACGCAAGAATGTATGATTTAAAACTTTTTAACGCTTATTATGAACGATACTCTCATCAAATAATAGAAATCAACCAGCATTTCACGCGCGCTTTAGAGCATGGCGCTATTAGCGTGGGCAATGACGCTAAAGATGCGCTCATAGGCATCAAACAGCATGCCGCTAATTTGCCTGAAGTCATCAAAAGCCCTAGTTTGGTGGATTTTGTGAACGCTTTAAAAAACAGAGACACCGCTATTATCGTTTCAACCGGGCCCAGTTTAAATAAGCAACTCCCCCTTTTAAAAGAAATCGCGCCCTACGCCACGCTTTTTTGCATAGACGCTTCTTTCCCTATTTTAGCTAAAGCCGGTATCAAGCCTGATATTGTGCTGTCTTTAGAAAGGGTGGATTTAACGGCGAAATTTTACGAAGAAACCCCCTTAGATTTTCAAGAAGGCGTTATTTTTGCTCTGACTTCTATTGTGCATAAACGATTGATTCAAGCGATTAAAAAGGGGGTTAAACAATTCAGTTTCCGCCCCTTTGGTTATACTAACCTTTTTGGTTTGCACCAGTATGGCTATGTGGGCATAGGCATGAGCGCAGCGAACATGGCGTATGAATTAGTGGTGCATTCTCGTTTCAAAAGATGCGTGTTTATCGGGCAAGATTTGAGCTTTTCACAAAGTGGTAACAGCCACGCTAGTGGGGCGATTTATGGCGATAAAGAGATCAAGCCTAAAAAAGATAAAGATAAGATTTTTATAGAAAAATATGGGGGTAATGGGGAAGTAGAAACCACTTTAGTGTGGAAACTTTTCTTAGAATTTTTTGAAAAAGATATTTTTAACACGCCCTATAAATTAGAAGTCATTAACGCTACTGAAGGGGGGGCTAGGATTAAAGGGGCTAAAGAAATGCCCTTTAAAGAAGTGTGCGAAAAAATAGACAAATCCAAGCCAAAGCCTCCTATTAATCTTATTTATCCCACTCAATCAGAACAGGCTAAAAACTTAAAGATCGCTAGGCAAAAATGCGAAGAGATCATCAAATACGCCAATGAGAAAAAAACTCAAGTTGAAGAAGTGTTTTTGAAAGTGGCGCCATTTTTAGAAGAAGTGGAAAAGCTTCATGAAGAAAAAAAATTAGAAGAGTTGGATTTTAAAGCATTAGAAAATTTGAGCGCTGAAATTGATAACGTTAAAGAGCTTTTTGACGACAAGCGATTCAATTCGTATTTTATGGATGCGATACAATCTTACATCTTCCATCAGGAATTGCACATCGCTGAAATCGTGTGTAAAAAAACGAGTAATGAAGACGAATTAAGGGCTAAGCAATTAGAATACATTTACGCGCACAAATACTGGCTTTTTAGTTTAGCGGGTGGGATGGATTGCGTGATAGAAGCGATCAAAATGGCTTTGAAAGAGTGGTAAAACCCGTTTTTAAGCGTATGTGTCTAGGCTGGAATAAATTTCAGGGATATTTTCGCCACTAGCAAGATTTTTCTCAACTTGGGATCTATCTTTAATTTCGCCGTCGTTATTGATAGCGTTTAAAGCTTGTAGCCTGTCAAAATCAGGGGCGTTTTGTGCATTATCTTGGCTGAAACCATCTTGAATACTGCTTTGTTGTAAATCCTGCTCTGCTTGATTCCTGTCTTTTATGGTTGCGTCATTATTGATATTGTTCAAGGTTTGGAGCTGCGTGAAATTAGGGGTGTAATGGGTGTTGATGGTCATGTTTTATCCTTTTTAGCTTTTTACACGCTCAATCGTGGATCATCATTATAGCAATAATCCATTAAATCGCCCAATCGTAAAACCTTGCATGAGTTTTCAATCAAATCAAAAACTTCCATGAGTTTAGAAAGCTCTCTGTGGTAGGCAAAAATCCCACACCCCTTAATGAAAACAAAATATTTTTTGCTCTCTTGCAACTGGCGTAAAATTTCTGTATCCGCTCTTTCTTGCCAGCTGTCATAATCTTTGGGGTTAAAAATGGAAATTTCTTCGCCCAAAGAACGATACCCTAAATAATCCCTAGGGAGCAATCGGTTGTGGCGCAAGGAATACGCCAAACTATAAGGAGGGCGCACGTAAGCGATGAATTTAGCGTCCAAAAACTCCCGATACACGCTCGCATGAATGGGCGAATCCAGGCTCGCTTCTTTCCAGCGGTAATCTATCTTGTCATGCAAGACCAGTAAGGTGTTTTCATTCAATTGATCAAAAACAGCGTTTCTTTTATTGATCACAAACTGATTTGCACCAATGCGCGCTGAAATGGATCCTTGATAAAGCCCAAAAAAACCCTTTCTAAACATGGATAATGAAATGCTTTGGAGCGAATAAATCAGATTGCTGTCAATGCCTCTTGTGTGTGTGTTCATGTTTAACATGATAACAAGTTTTTTTAATAAAAGGTATTAGTTGCCCAATAGATCTAAATTAAATCAAATCTATAAAAAATCCTAATTTAATGCTAGTAAATAATTTTAGTGATATAGACTAAACTTTAAAGAAAAATCGGGTAATTTTTATCACTTTTTTAAAACAAGTGATAGATTATTAACTTTTTATGCTATAATGCGAGGGTTCTTTCATCAAGAATGGTGATTGACGAGATTTTTCAAATAATGATGTTAAGAAGAATTAAAGTAGGTTCTAATTTGAATAAAAAAGAGAGTTTGTTAGATGCGTTTGTTAAAACCTATCTGCAGATTTTAGAACCCATTAGCTCTAAACGCTTAAAAGAGTTGGCAAACTTGAAAATATCTTGTGCGACGATTAGGAATTATTTTCAAACCCTTTCTAAAGAGGGCATGCTTTATCAAGCCCATTCTAGCGGTGCTAGATTACCCACTTTTAAGGCGTTTGAAAACTATTGGCAAAAGTCGTTGCGCTTTGAAGTTTTAAAGGTGAATGAAAAACACCTAAAAAGCGCGAGTGAAAATTTTGGGCTTTTTACGCTGTTAAAAAAACCGAGTTTGGAGCGTTTAGAAAGAGTCATTGAGTGCGAAAAACGCTTTTTGATTTTGGACTTTTTGGCGTTTTCTTGCACGATGAGTTACAGCGTTAAAATGGAGAAATTTTTATTAGAGCTTGTGGGTAGAAGCGTTAAAGAAGTGCGCTCAATCGCTGCTTCTGTCAATGCGTTGAGTTTGGCTAGGCAATTAGAGCGCTTGGAGTATTCCAACATGCAAATCACACGCTTTAATCTAATGGGGTTAAAAACGCTTTTAAACAGCCCTTTATTTTTTGACATTTTAGGGGGTAAAGTTTTAGAGCGTTTGAAAAAGCCTTTGCATTTTATAGAGCCTGATTGCATGCTAGTAACGCGCCCTATAGAATTTCAAAACAAGCGGATGCAACTGCTTTGCGTGGGGAAATTGGAATGCGATTATGAAGGGTTTTTTCAAACCATTTCTAAGGAGGAATAATGAAAGATGGACACAACCAAGAACACGATCATTTAAGCCAAAATGAGCTAGAGTTTTACGAAAAGGCTTGCACTTGCAACGAACAACAAGGTGAAGAAATGCAAGAAGCGAGCGAAAAAGAATGCGAGATTAAGGAAGATTTTGAGCTTAAATACCAAGAAATGCGCGAAAAATACTTAAGAGTGCATGCGGATTTTGAAAATGTGAAAAAGCGCTTAGAAAGAGACAAGAGCATGGCGTTAGAGTATGCGTATGAAAAAATCGCATTGGATCTATTGCCGGTGATTGATGCGCTTCTTGGGGCTCATAGAAGCGCTATAGAAGTGGATAAAGAGAGCGCTTTAACCAAGGGCTTGGAGCTTACGATGGAAAAGTTGCATGAAGTTTTGGCAAAGCATGGCATTGAAGGGATTGAATGCTTAGAAGAATTTGATCCCAATTTCCACAATGCGATCATGCAAGTCAAAAGCGAAGAAAAAGAAAACGGGAAAATCGTGCAAGTTTTGCAACAAGGCTACAAGTATAAGGGTAGGGTTTTGAGGCCGGCAATGGTGAGCATTGCTAAAAACGATTAAAAACATTTATTTTAAAAGAAAGGATAACACATGGGAAAAGTTATTGGAATTGATTTAGGGACAACTAACTCCGCAATGGCGGTTTATGAAGGCAATGAAGCAAAGATTATTGCTAATAAAGAGGGTAAAAACACCACTCCTTCTATTGTAGCCTTTACGGATAAGGGCGAGATTTTAGTGGGCGAGAGTGCGAAAAGACAAGCGGTAACCAATCCAGAAAAAACCATTTATTCCATTAAAAGAATCATGGGTTTGATGTTTAATGAAGATAAGGCTAAAGAGGCCGAAAAACGCTTGCCTTATAAGATTGTGGATAGGAATGGGGCTTGCGCGATTGAAATTTCGGGTAAAGTTTATACCCCTCAAGAGATTTCAGCCAAAATCTTAATGAAGCTCAAAGAAGACGCTGAAAGTTATTTGGGCGAGAGCGTTACTGAAGCGGTGATCACGGTTCCGGCTTATTTTAACGACAGCCAAAGGAAAGCGACTAAAGAAGCCGGCACGATTGCAGGACTTAATGTTTTAAGGATCATCAATGAGCCTACAAGCGCGGCGTTAGCTTATGGCTTGGATAAAAAAGAGAGCGAAAAAATCATGGTTTATGATTTGGGTGGGGGGACTTTTGATGTTACCGTTTTAGAAACAGGCGATAATGTCGTAGAAGTTTTAGCCACAGGGGGCGATGCGTTCTTAGGGGGCGATGATTTTGACAATCGTGTGATTGATTTCTTAGCGAGTGAGTTTAAAAGCGAAACGGGCATTGAAATTAAAAACGATGTGATGGCGTTGCAACGCTTGAAAGAAGCGGCTGAAAACGCTAAAAAAGAATTGAGCTCTGCGATGGAGACTGAAATCAATTTGCCCTTTATCACCGCAGACGCTACCGGGCCTAAACACTTGGTGAAAAAACTCACTAGGGCTAAATTTGAAAGCTTGACAGAAGATCTAGTGGAAGAAACGATTTCTAAAATTGAAGGCGTGATCAAAGACGCAGGGCTAACCAAAAATGAGATTTCAGAAGTGGTGATGGTGGGCGGCTCCACTCGTATCCCTAAAGTCCAAGAAAGGGTGAAAGCCTTTATCAACAAAGAGTTGAATAAAAGCGTCAATCCTGATGAAGTCGTGGCGGTGGGTGCGAGTATTCAAGGAGGCGTGTTAAAAGGCGATGTGAAAGATGTGCTTTTATTAGATGTTACGCCTTTAAGCCTTGGGATTGAAACTTTAGGGGGCGTGATGACTAAAGTGATTGATAGAGGCACGACTATCCCGGCGAAAAAATCTCAAGTGTTCTCAACCGCTGAAGACAACCAGCCCGCTGTGTCCATTATGGTTTTACAGGGTGAGAGGGAATTGGCAAGGGATAATAAATCGTTGGGTAAATTTGATTTGCAAGGCATCGCGCCCGCTCCAAGAGGCGTGCCACAAATTGAAGTAACCTTTGATATTGACGCTAACGGGATTTTAACCGTGTCAGCGCAGGATAAAAATACCGGTAAAAGCCAAGAGATTAAAATTTCTGGCTCTAGCGGGTTGTCTGATAGCGAAATTGAAAAAATGGTTAAAGACGCTGAATTGCACAAAGAAGAAGACGCTAGGAAAAAAGAAGTGATTGAAGCGAGAAACCATGCCGATAGTTTGGCGCACCAAACCCAAAAGAGCCTTGATGAGCATAAAACGAATTTGAATGAAAACGACGCCAACGAGATTCAAAACGCCATTAACGCTCTTAAAGAGTGCGTCAAAAACGATAACGCTACTAAAGCTGAGCTTGAAGACAAGACAAAATTATTAGCGCAAGCGGCTCAAAAATTAGGCGAAGCCATGGCGAATAAAAACAACGCCGAGCAGCCCAAGAAAAAAGACGATGATGTGATTGATGCGGAAGTGGAGTGAAACGCTTTTAAAAACTTCTTTCAAGTGGGCGGTTTTTAATGAAAACTTGCTTGCTTTTTGGTATTCATTAATGGGATACTGATTGCAAAATCTAAAAATAGCGTTTTTAATCCAAATATCAAAGCTTGATTGTAATCAAGCGATAGCTTTTTTAAGGTTTAGCTTAAAAAGCGTTGGTGGGATTTTAGGAAAATCCCTTATGAGAGAGTTCCTTTTTGGTATGGGGTTATTTTTAATGGCTTGCGCTAGATGGCTCTAATTCAAAACACGCAGTGGGGATTTGATTGAATTCGTTAGCAAAGCGTAAAAAATCGTTGGTAATGTTTTCAAGATGGGATTCTAAATCGTCATAGATCTCTTGGTAGTATGTGTCTCCATTAGGATCAATGATTTTGTCATACGCTGGGCATTTTTGACACTCTTTTTCCCCATCTTTCTCTATGGATCGACCTATGCAAAGATAAAACTTTTCTGAATCGTTGCGCCAATAGTAAGCAAGCCAAAGGTAAAAACCTTTTTTTGGGGTTGGTTTCTCACCATTGACAAACCCTTCCCCTAAAATATCCTGACGGCAAAAGGCGATTGATGGCTCATGGGATAAACGCCCATGGCTGCCAGGACTGATTTTGCACGCATAACCCCATGGCGTTAAAAACTTGTTCAGCCCTCTTTGGTATGAAGCGTATTTTGGGTTCGTTGGGGTTTTGCCTGTTTGTCTCCCTTCTTGCACTTTAGCATCAATTAGTGCTACAAATTCTCTTAACAAGTCTTGGAACGCTTTTCTTTGCTCTTCATTCCATTCTATCGTTTTCTAATCCACCTCAATAAACCAACATTTTACCCTAAACTTATTCCATTTAACGAGTTTAGGCATAATCGCAAAATTGAATTTTATTGTTTGTTATAGGAGGAATGATGATTATCACCACAATGCAAGACGCCATAGGCCGCACTCCCGTTTTTAAATTCACCAGCAAGGATTACCCCATTCCCATAAAGTCCGCCATTTACGCCAAACTAGAGCATTTAAACCCGGGAGGAAGCGTTAAAGATCGCTTAGGACAATATCTTATAGAAGAAGGGTTTAAAACGAGTAAAATCACTTCTAAAACAACCATCATTGAGCCTACTGCAGGCAATACCGGCATCGCTCTAGCTTTAGTAGCGCTCAAGCACCACCTAAAAACCATCTTTGTTGTCCCGGAAAAATTCAGCGCAGAAAAACAGCAAATCATGAGGGCTTTGGGGGCTAAAGTGATCAACACGCCTACTAGTGAAGGGATTTCTGGCGCCATTAAAAAAAGTAAAGAGTTAGCCGAAAGTATCCCTGATAGCTATTTGCCCTTGCAATTTGAAAACCCTAATAATCCCGCCGCTTACTACCACACCCTAGCCCCTGAGATTATCCAAGAATTAGGCATAGGGCTTACGAGTTTTGTAGCCGGGATAGGGAGTGGTGGCACTTTTGCGGGCACAGCTAGGTATTTGAAAGAACGCATTCCTACGATTCGCTTGATTGGGGTAGAGCCGGAGGGTTCTATTTTAAATGGGGGAGAGCCTGGGCCTCATGAGATTGAGGGCATTGGCGTGGAGTTTATCCCCCCTTTTTTTGCAAACTTGGATATTGATGGCTTTGAAACGATTTCAGATGAAGAGGGTTTTAGCTACACTAGGGAGTTAGCCAAAAAAAACGGCTTATTAGTGGGGAGCTCTAGCGGGGCGGCTTTTGTAGCAGCATTGAAAGAAGTGCAACGCCTTCCTGAAGGCAGCCAGGTTTTAACCATTTTCCCGGATGTTGCCGATCGTTATCTTTCTAAAGGTATTTATTCATAAATTCATAAAAAGGAAAAATCATGCACATGCAAACCAAATTAATCCATGGGGGCATTAGTGAGGATGCGACAACGGGGGCGGTGAGCGTGCCTATTTATCAAACTTCCACCTACCGCCAAGACGCCATAGGCCGCCATAAGGGCTATGAATACTCTCGCTCAGGCAACCCCACACGCTTTGCTTTAGAAGAACTCATCGCTGATTTAGAGGGGGGGGTTAAGGGGTTTGCTTTTGCCTCTGGTTTAACCGGGATCCACGCCGTTTTTTCTCTCTTGCAATCAGGCGATCATGTGTTATTAGGCGATGATGTTTATGGGGGGACTTTCCGCTTGTTCAATAAAGTGCTTGTCAAAAACAACCTTTCTTGCACCATTATAGACACTAGCGATATATCCCAAATTAAAAAGGCTATCAAGCCCAACACCAAAGCCCTTTATTTAGAAACCCCTAGTAACCCCTTGCTTAAAATCACGGATTTAGCGCAATGCGCTAGTGTTGCTAAAGATCATGGCTTGCTCACTATCGTGGATAACACCTTTGCCACCCCCTATTGCCAAAACCCGCTTCTTTTGGGGGCGGACATTGTGGCGCATAGCGGCACCAAATACTTGGGCGGTCATAGCGATGTGGTCGCTGGGCTTGTAACCACTAATAATGAAGCGCTAGCCCAAGAGATCGCTTTTTTCCAAAACGCTATCGGTGGGGTTTTAGGCCCTCAAGACAGCTGGCTGTTGCAAAGAGGGATTAAAACGCTAGGATTGCGCATGGAAGCCCACCAAAAAAACGCCCTTTGCGTGGCTGAGTTTTTGAAAAAACACCCTAAAGTAGAAAAGGTTTATTACCCAGGTCTAAGCACTCACCCTAACCACGAACTAGCCAAAAAACAGATGCGTGGCTTTAGCGGGATGCTCTCTTTCACTCTCAAAAATGACAGCGAGGCGGTTGCTTTTGTAGAAAGCCTTAAACTATTCATTTTGGGCGAGAGTTTGGGCGGAGTGGAAAGTTTGGTGGGGATTCCGGCATTTATGACCCATGCGTGTATCCCCAAAGCGCAACGAGAAGCTGCCGGGATTAGAGATGGTCTGGTGCGCTTGTCTGTAGGGATTGAGCATGAACAGGATTTGTTAGAAGATTTAGAGCAAGCGTTCGCTAAAATAGGCTAAAATTTACCATTTATAAAGGAGTTAAAAACATGAAAACGCCAAAAATGAATGTAGAGAGTTTTAATTTGGATCACACCAAAGTCAAAGCCCCTTATGTGCGTATCGCTGATCGCAAAAAGGGCGTTAATGGGGATTTGATTGTCAAATACGATGTGCGCTTCAAGCAGCCCAATAAGGATCACATGGACATGCCAAGCTTACATTCTTTAGAGCATTTAGTCGCTGAAATTATCCGCAACCATGCCAGTTATGTCGTGGATTGGTCGCCTATGGGTTGCCAAACGGGATTTTATCTCACGGTGTTAAACCATGACAATTACACAGAGGTTTTAGAGGTTTTAGAAAAGACGATGCAAGATGTGTTGAAGGCTAAAGAAGTGCCTGCCAGCAATGAAAAGCAATGCGGTTGGGCGGCTAACCACACTTTAGAGGGTGCACAAAATTTAGCACGCGCTTTTTTAGACAAACGCGCTGAATGGTCTGAAGTGGGGGTTTGATTGGTGGGGGGTGATTTTTACTCCCCTACTCCCTTATCTTTACCCATTTTAGCGTTACATTCCAATCAAAAATCATCGTATCAGTGTTAATATTATGTAAAAATTAATGTTGTGAATTTCTTGGTTTAGAAGGATTTCAATGAAAAAATTGATCTTAGTCATTTTTTTAACGCTAACGCTTTCAATATCTGCAAAAGAAGTGAAAATAGTGTTTTTAGAAACTTCAGACATTCATGGGCGGCTTTTTTCGTATGATTATGCGACTGGCGAGCAAAAACCCAATAATGGCTTAACAAGGATTGCAACTTTGATCAAAAAGCAAAGGGCTGAGAATAAAAATGTGGTTTTGATTGACAGCGGGGATTTGTTGCAGGGTAATAGCGCGGAGTTGTTTAATGATGAGCCTATCCACCCGCTAATCTTAGCCGAAAATGATTTGAAATTTGATATTCGTGTGCTTGGGAATCACGAGTTTAATTTCAGCAAGGATTTTTTAGAGAAAAATATCAAGGGGTTTAATGGCGATGTTGTGAATGCAAATATCATCAAAACTGCGGACAATAAGCCGTTTGTAAAACCTTATATTATTAAGAAAATTGATGGCGTGAGAGTGGCGGTTGTGGGGTATGTGGTGCCGCATATCCCCACTTGGGAAGCCGCTACGCCTGAACATTTTGCAGGATTGGAGTTTTTGGACGCCAAAGAAGCGTTAAAAAAGGCCTTAAAAGAGCTAAAAGGGAAGTATGATATTTTGATTGGCGCTTTTCATTTGGGGCGAGAAGATGAGAAAGGTGGCGATGGAGTCCCTGATCTAGCGAAAAAATTCCCGCAATTTGACATCATTTTTGCAGGGCATGAGCATGCGGTTTATAACACCAAAATAGGAAAGGTGCATACCATTGAGCCTGGAGCGTATGGGGCTTATCTGGCAAAAGGCGTGGTGGTGTTTGACACCAAAACGAAGAAAAAAATCATAACGACTGAAAATTTACCCACAAAAGGCGTGCCAGAAGATGAAGAATTAGCGAAAAAATATGAATATGTGGATAAAAAATCAAAAGAATACGCTAATGAAGTGGTCGGCGAAGTGACAAAAACCTTTATTGACAGGCCTGATTTTATCACAGGAGAAGAAAAAATCACCACGATGCCCACCGCCGCATTGCAAGAAACGCCGGTGATAGAATTGATCAATAAAGTGCAAAAATATTATGCAAAAGCCGATGTTTCAGCGGCAGCCTTATTCAATTTTGGCGCCAATTTGAAAAAAGGGCCTTTCAAAAGAAAAGATGTCGCTTATATTTACAAGTTCGCTAATACGCTCATTGGAGTGAAAATAACGGGTGAAAATCTGTTGAAATACATGGAATGGTCGTATCAATTTTACAATCAGTTGCAACCAGGAGATTTGACGATCAGTTTTAATGAAAATATTCGTGGCTATAACTTTGATATGTTTTCTGGCGTGAAATACCAGGTTGATGTTACAAAACCCACCGGATCAAGGATCATTAATCCAACAATCAACAACAAACCCATTGACCCCAAAGCAATCTATAAATTAGCGATCAACAATTACCGATTTGGGACATTATCCACGACATTGAATTTGGTTGCAGATGCTGATAGGTATTATAATTCTTACGATGCATTGCAAGATAATGGGCAAATACGGGATTTAATCATCAAATACATCACAGAAGAAAAAGGCGGGAAGGTAACCCCTGAATTGGAACATAACTGGGAAATCATCAACTACGATTTCAAAAACCCGTTGTTGGAAAAATTGAGAGAAAAGTTAAAAGAGGGGAGCATCAAAATCCCCACTTCAAAAGACGGGAGGACTTTGAATGTCAAATCCATTAAAGAGAGTGAAGTTAAATAAGATTTTTTATTTTTATTATTTATCTTTAATCCTAACTTAAGAAAGAGTGTTCTATAATCCTAGATTGTTGGCTTTTCACTTTTTTGGCGGTTTTCAAACAACCGGGGTTTAATTTTACTTTGTGTCTCTTCTCATTTTTCGGGGGGGGGGGGGGTACATTTGGAAGCTAAACTCTAAAATTAGGGTTTGACTTAAAAATGATTTATAGGAGATAAATGATGTTTTCTTCAATGTTTGCTTCGTTAGGGACTCGTATCATGCTGGTCGTGTTAGCCGCTCTTTTAGGTTTAGGGGGGCTTTTTATTGGTTTTGTAAAGGTTATGCAAAAAGATGTGTTAGCACAACTCATGGAGCATTTAGAAACCGGACAATACAAAAAGCGTGAAAAAACGCTCGCTTACATGACAGAGATTATTGAACAGGGCATTCATGAATATTACAAAAGTTTTGATAATGCTACTGCAAGAAAAATGGCGTTGGATTATTTTAAACGCATTAACGACGATAAGGGCATGATTTACATGGTGGTGGTGGATAAAAACGGGGTAGTATTGTTTGATCCGGTCAATCCTAAAACCGTAGGCCAATCAGGGCTTGACGCTCAGAGCGTTGATGGGGTGTATTATGTTAGGGGGTATTTGGAAGCGGCTAAAAAAGGGGGAGGCTACACTTATTATAAAATGCCTAAATACGATGGAGGCGTGCCGGAGAAAAAATTCGCCTACTCGCATTATGATGAGGTGTCTCAAATGGTGATCGCAACGACTTCTTATTACACTGACATTAACACCGAAAATAAAGCGATCAAAGAAGGCGTGAATAAGGTTTTTAATGAAAACACCACGAAATTATTCCTTTGGATACTGACAGCGACGATAGCGTTAGTGGTTTTGACGCTCATATACGCTAAATTAAGGATCGTGAAACACATTGATGAACTAGTCCTTAAAATCAACGCTTTTAGCCATGGGGATAAGGATTTGAGGATCAAAATTGATGTGGGTGATCGCAACGATGAAATCTCGCAAGTGGGCCGTGGGGTCAATTTGTTTGTGGAAAACGCCCGCTTGATTATGGAAGAGATTAAAGGGATTTCCACCCTCAATAAAACTTCAATGGATAAATTAGTCCAAATCGCGCAAGAAACCCAAAAGAGCATGGAAAATTCCTCAACCACCTTAAATTCCGTAAAAAATAAAGCCACTGATATAGCGGGCATGATGAATGCTTCCATAGAGCAGTCTCAAGGGTTAAGGAAGCGTTTGATTGAAACGCAAGGGCTGGTCAAAGAGAGCAAGGATGCGATTGGGGATTTATTTTCTCAAATCACAGAGAGCGCGCACACTGAAGAGGAACTCTCTAGCAAAGTGGAGCAACTAAGCCGTAACGCTGATGATGTCAAATCCATTTTGGATATTATCAATGATATTGCCGATCAAACCAATCTTTTAGCTCTAAACGCTGCTATTGAAGCTGCAAGGGCTGGCGAGCATGGCAGAGGCTTTGCGGTGGTGGCTGATGAGGTTAGGAATTTAGCCGGGCGCACTCAAAAGTCTTTAGCTGAAATCAATTCCACTATCATGGTGATTGTCCAAGAAATCAATGCCGTAAGCTCGCAAATGAATCTCAATTCGCAAAAAATGGAGCGCTTGAGCGATATGAGTAAAAGCGTGCAAGAAACTTACGAAAAAATGAGTTCTAATTTAAGCTCAGTCGTGCAAGACAGCAACCAAAGCATGGACGATTACGCCAAATCCGGACACCAAATTGAAGCTATGGTAAGCGATTTTGTAGAAGTGGAAAAAGTGGCTTCTAAGACTTTAGCCGATTCTTCAGATATTTTAAACATCGTTACGCATGTGAGCGAAACGACCATGAATTTAGACAAACAAGTGAATTTGTTTAAAACTTAATTGGAGGGTTTTATTAAAAAAGGGTTGGATTGTTAAAAGTTTCTGTGATCACGGCGTGTTTTAATAGCGAAAAAACCCTTGAAGACACCATTCTTTCCGTGCTTAATCAAACTTATAAAAACATTGAATACATCATTATAGACGGGGCTAGCACGGATAGCACTTTAGAAATCATTCAAAAATACAAAGATAAAGTCGCTTGCGCAATAAGCGAAAAAGATGAGGGCATTTATGACGCCATGAATAAAGGCATAAAGCGTTCTAGTGGGGATATTATCGCTTTATTGAATAGCGATGATTTTTACAAAGATGAGTTTGTGGTAGAAAAAGTGGTGCATGAATTTGAGAGGAAAAATTGCGATAGCGTGTATGCGGATCTGGTGTTTGTCAAACCTGATTGTTTAGAAAAAGTGGTCCGTTATTATGAAAGCGGGGAGTTTAACCCTAAAACCTTGCTTTATGGCGTGGTGCCAGCACACCCCACGCTTTTTGTCAAAAAAGCCATTTATGAGTGCTATGGGCTTTACAAAACCGATTATAAGATTTCAGCGGATTTTGAGATGATCATCCGCTTGTTTGTGGTGCAAAAAATAAGCTTTTCTTATTTAAAAGAAGTGTTAGTCATCATGCGCACCGGTGGGGTTAGCGCAAGGGGGTTTAAAAGCCTTTTATTAAGGAATAAAGAAAATTTGAGAGCATGCCAAGAAAACGGCATTCAAGCGAATGTTTTTTCCATGCTTTTAAAATACCCTAGGAAAATAATGGGCTTATTTAAAAGGGGATCTAAAGGGGGACTAAAACGAAACGATTAAAGAAAGATTAGCGTTAAATCGTGGTTTGAATCTTTCTTGATGGTTGTTGTAGGTGTAAAAAACATTCCTCACTAAAGGCATTTCAATCCCTAACTGCAAAGACAAATAGCCGATAAAATCCACGATAAAACCAAAGCGCAAAGGGGCTTGGAAAAAGGTTTTCTTGGTTCTAGGAATGATTGTTGTGATAGCGCCGGATTTAATCGTATCCACTAATAACACCCCTTGCTCTAAAGCGATTCCTAAATAGCTCCTAAAACGATAGGTTTTTTTATCCACAAAAATCCAAGAAAAATCTAATGCGCCCCCATAATTTTGCACCATTAGAATTTGAGGCTGGGAGAGCGAAACGGAATGGGAATAGTTATAGACGCTAAAGATTCTAAAACCGACTTTAGGGTGGTTTCTTAAAAAATGCTCCAAGCCTGTAGCGGTATTAAACCCTATGCTATTAGCCAAAAGAGTCAAGTTTTGATTAGTGGTTGAATAAGTGGCTTGCGAATAGTTGTATCCAAAAATAAAGAAAAATTTAAGGCTTTTTTCTAAAGCCCTTTTTAAGATTTCTTGGTTTTTGTCTAGAACTTTCTGTTTTTCATTGTTTTTATCAAGGGTTAGGGGTTTAGGTTTGTCGTCTTCATTCTTGTTTTTAAAATTCTCTAAGAATTGAGACCAAGTGATTTCTTTAGCTTCTAAAAAGAGTGGATTCAACGATAAAAAGAGATAAATACTAAATAGAGTTTTCAAATACAGCCTTAAACTTTTTGTGGCTATTGTGCCTAATTATCTTAAATTGATTTTAAATTACTTGTATGTTTTTACTATAACCCCCCCAACACGACCGCTTTTTTAAGAATTTATCGCTCAATTAAAGTTTGGCTTAGAGCAAATAAAACACCTTTTCTTCTTGAAAAATGCTTTTAATTTCTACAAAAAGGGTTTTTTCTATGCGTTCTTCTAGCACGATAATAGGGTTTATGCTCTCGCTCCCGCTCACTAACGCCCTTAAAGACAACTCTTCTTCATAATTTAAGGGGTTAAGGTTTAACTCTTTTAAATTATCGTAGTTTTTTGCCATAAGAGTATTAAGGCCTTCCAAAGTCAAAAACAAGGTTTCATCTCTTTGGCTATAGCCCACTAGCGCGCTTAAACGCTGGGAAAAAACCCACCTTAAATCGTTGATCCTTACTTTAGCCTTACTTTTAGAGCGTGCTAAAATATAACAATTCAAGGGGTTTGAATTTTTAGAAAGCCACACGCCCCCATTCAATAAGCGGTAAGTTGCGATCGTTTTTTGGGCTAAAAAAGGCTTATTAGCGCCCTTTTTAGCTGCGTCTAATGCTCTAAAAACTTGCGTTCTTTCTTCAACGCTTGCGGGTAAAATCTGGCGTTTTAAAGGCGAGTAAAGCTCAAGGGGGCTTCTGTTTTGGGATTCTTTTTGGATTTTTAAAGCGAATTGGCAACCGCAATAATTTTGCCGATAAAGCTCATTTTCTCTCGCCAAAGCCTGCAAGTTTAAATCCAACTCGCTCTTAAAATGTTCAAAATTATCGTTTCTAAACACAACAAATTCCAAATTGTGCCTTTGTGCGATGTGTTGTCCCTTAGCGATGAGCTGGTTAGGGTCTTTTTTAGGGCTTGTGAGTAAGGTGGTGGTGAATTTTTCTTCCCCTAATTCAAAGGCCTTCAACGCGCTCGCTTCTAAGCGTAAATCAAAGCACTCAAAACAGCGTTCGCTTTTTTCCCCTAACAATTCCTTACCCTTAGCTTTATCTAAAAATTTTTCTAATTCATAATCGCCCTCAAGCAATTCAATTCCTAGCATCTCGCAAGTGCGTTTCACATCTTCTAAACGCAACAAGTATTCGCTATAAGGGTGGATATTGGGGTTATAAAAAAACCCTACAATTTTTTCACCCACAAAAGCCTCTTTAGCCTTTTTTAAAAAATAGAGGTTATCCACTGAGCAGCAAATATGAATGAGCATTAAAACTGCTTTTTATTCACATCTTCTAAAATATCGTTAGAAACTTTGTCAATTTCTTGACTGATTTCTAAAGAATCGCTAGCGATTTTTAGATTGCCCTCAGTAACCGATCTTAAGGCTTCAATAGAAGCGTTGATTTCTTCTACTTCTTTAACCTGGTTTTTAATGCTTTCGCTCGTGTCTGAAATGCTTTGAACGAGAATATTAATATTAGCTTCAATTTCGCTGAGCGATTTTTGCGTCCTTTCAGCGAGTTTCCTCACTTCATCAGCCACCACCGCAAAGCCTCTGCCATGCTCGCCCGCTCTTGCGGCTTCAATAGCGGCGTTTAGGGCTAAAAGATTGGTTTGATCAGCAATATCTCTAATGATTTCTATAATGCTTTTAATGTCTTGGCCTTGTTCAATCATGGCTTCACTTTGAGAGCTCACGCCTTGAATGGAAGTGGTGATATTTTCTATCGTTTTAGAAGTTTCCATCAAGCTTTTGTGTTGGGAGTTTGAAGCCTTTTCTAAATCTTGCACGCATTCTTTTAAATTCGCGCTATCGTTCGCTAAATCTTTGGCAAAATTAGACGAAGTTTCTAGCATTTTTTGGATTTCTTGCCCTAAAGCGTTAGTAACCAATTCCACCCTACCCGAAGCGTTTTGGATACGGCCTCTAAAATCCAAACCAGAATAGCTTTCAAAGATTTTGAAAATGCTTGGCATGTGAGTCCCTACGCTTTCTTGCAAATAATCCATGATCCCATTTAGCGCATCTCTCAATTCTTTCAAATCAGGGCTTGCGGGCTCAGCCGTGATGCGCACCGCAAAATTCCCTTTTTTCACATCTGAAACCACTTTAATGGTGTCTTGAACGGCTTGCTTGTCTTCTTGCATGGTTTTTTGGGTTTGCAAAATATTTTTATTGATCGCTGTTTGCATGCGCCCTAATTCGTCATTAGATTTCGCTTCAACCAATTTAATACCGCTGGAATTGGCTTGATTGTTCAATAATTTGAAGAAATGAGACAAGGTGCTAGAAACGACTTCCAAACGATTGCTCACAATCGCTCGCATTAAAAGAGTGATCGCTATGATCAAAGCTAACACCATGATAGTGCTCGCTACGATCACCACAAAACGCACCGAGCCTACTTGCTCATAGACCTTGTCTTTTTCAATGATTAAAGCGATCATCCAATTAAGATTGTCTTTACTTTCTGTTTTGCCTAGCATTTTAAAGGTTTCAACGGCTAAAAAATTTTCCTTATGGCTAAAGGGATCTAAGTATTCTAAAGTCGCTTTAGAGCCGTTTTCTAAAATAGCCATCACTTCGTTGGTGGTTTTAGGCACGCTCTTATAAATTTCTGCGATAGATCTGTCTTGCAAACTCTTATTCGCGCTCAAAAGCACTTTACCTTTAACGCCAATTAAAAACAAATCGCTCCTGTTTTTAGTGATTTCATTACTGAAGCTGTCAATAGAAAAGAAAATCATCAAAGCCCCTACAACCTCTTTTGCGTTTTCACTCAATAAAGGTAAAAGAATATCAACCCCATAAACTTCCGCCCCATTAGGCATTTTCCTATAATAACCCAAGCTTTTAGAAATTTCTTTATTCTTCATCACTTTTTGCACTAAAGGGTTATTCCCTAATGACGGATTTTCTACTAGCTTAATCGTATCGTTATCCCTTAAAAGCGTTAATCTTAAATCTTCTCTGTCTTTAAAAAACATGCTCACCCCAGCGACATGCGAATTGGCTAAAATGAAGTTTTTTAACAATTGGATTTTGATTTCTCTTTTGGTGTCTTTAGGGAGCATTTCTTTGACAATGCCCATGCTCGTATAAGTGTTTTCAAAAACCCCTTGCACTTCCTTAACCTTGAAATGCAAACTATCTTGCATAGAATGCAGAGCGCTTTCTTTTAAAATCTCTTTCACCCTGCTGTTTAAGGACACCCCTAAAATGCTCACGCACACGATCACAATCAACGCCACGCACAATATGATTTTATTACCGATACTCAAACCTTTAGACAAAACACAACCTTACCATGATGAAATTTTTTGCCCATTTGCGGCAAAATTTTAAACCGCATTATAGTATTTTAAGCATAAATCAAAAATTAAATTGGGTTAAAAAGACGATCAATCATTCTCATTAAAAAACCATTTAAGGTTGCATTCGCTCTTTTAGGGTATGCTACGACTTGAAATTATCCATAATATAAAAAGGAATCATCATGCCTTTTGTCCCCACTCGTTCTTTGAAAGAAAAAAAGATTGATTTTATTGAAGCAATATTAAACCCCAACGCCCCAAGAGGCGGGCTTTACACTTTAGAGCATTTTGAAACATTACAATGGCAGGATTGTTTGAATCTGAGCTATAACGAGCTGGTAGAATGCGTGTTTGAGCGCTTGGGTTTAGAGATTCCTAAGGGTTTATTGACAAGTGCTTTAAAACGCTATGAAAATTTTGATAACCCTAAAAACCCGGCCCCTATTTTTGCGCTCAATGAAAGGCTTTTTGTCCAAGAGCTCTACCATGGGCCTAGTTTGGCGTTTAAAGACATGGCGTTACAGCCTTTAGCGAGCTTGTTTTCTAATCTAGCGGTAGGAAAAAATGAAAAGTATTTAATGCTCGTTTCTACCAGTGGCGATACCGGTCCTGCGACTTTAGAAAGTTTGGCGGGCATGCCTAATGTTTTTGTGGTGTGTTTATACCCCAAAGACGGCACAAGTTTAGTCCAAAAACTCCAAATGGTTACCCAAAGCGCTAGCAATTTAAAGGTCTTTGGGATCAGTGGGGATTTTGATGATGCACAAAACGCGCTCAAAAACCTTTTAAAAGACGATGATTTTAACGAGGCTTTAAAAGCGCGCCAATTAAAATTAAGCGTGGCTAATTCCGTGAATTTTGGGCGCATCGCTTTTCAAATCGTCTATCATATTTGGGGCTTTTTAGAATTGTATAAAAAAGGCGCGATCAATTCTAAAGAAAAAATCACCCTAGCCATACCTAGCGGTAACTTTGGGAACGCTTTAGGGGCGTTTTATGCCAAAAAAATGGGCTTGAATATTGCTAAAATCAAGGTTGTAACCAACAGCAATGATGTTTTAAGGGAGTTTATAGAAACAGGGCGTTACGATTTAACCCATCGTTCTTTAAAGCAAACTTACTCGCCGGCTATGGATATTTTAAAAAGCTCTAATGTGGAAAGGGTGCTTTTTGATCTCTTTGGGTTTGAACGCACGCTAGAATTGATGCAAGCTTTAGAAGAAGAGAAGTTTTATGCATTAAAGCCTAAAGAATTAGCCCTTTTACAGGAGCATTTTTCTTGCGCGAGCTGCTCAGATGAAGCTTGTTTGAAAACAATCCAAGAAGTTTATGCAGAGCACCAATACCTGATTGACCCCCACACCGCCACCGCTTTAAACGCCAGCTTAAAAACCAATGAAAAAACCCTTGTTTCTGCCACCGCCTCTTATGAAAAATTCCCTAGAACCACCCTTTTAGCCTTAAACGAGCAAAAGAAAAACGATAACGACAAAACTGCCCTAGAAACGCTTAAAAACAGCTACAATACCCCAGATAGCCAACGCCTTGATGACTTGTTTGAAAGAGGAATCAAGCACCAAGAAGTTTTAAAACTCAATGAGATCAAATCTTCTATCCTTTTGTGGCTAGAAAGCCTACATTAAAATCTTTTTTAAGCTCTTATTTTTAATAAAATCCCCATTTTAAGTCAAACTACACTATAATAAGGGAATTCTAAATGAAGATTAAACTTTGAATGAAAGGAGTTTGAATGAAAAGAATCGTTTTAGTAGCGATAGCCTTACTGATGAGCGCTTGCGCGAGCTATAAGATCACGCCTGAACATGTTACATCCTATAATAATGGGATTCAAGTGATGACTTCCACGCAAGCCAAATCTAAAGTCCAGCTAGAAATCGCTCAAAGCAAATTGAAAGGCTTGAGCGAATCCCCTTTAGTGCTGTATGTAGCGGCGCAAGTTTTAGAGGGAAATCCTGTGGCGTTTGGCCGTAAAGCCATTTCAGTGTCTATCAACCAAACGAATTTACCGGTCTTAAGCCTAAGACAGGTGATGAAATCCAGTTTTGATTTTGAGGGCATTTTACAAAGTTTTAATATTGCCGTGCCGACCACCCCTATTGACAATGTCAATATGATCACCCCGCCTATGTTTTATTACGGGCAAGGGGGATTTTTAGCTTATGACATGATGTATGGGGGAATGGGCTTGTATGGGCCAGGCTTTGGCATGATGATGGTGGATGATGTAGAAGAGCAAGAAATCATGCAAGAAAGCCGCCAAGCTTTAAAGATCCTAGCGATCAATTACCTTAAGAAAAACACCCTTAATGTTGAAAATAAGGCTAAGGGAGGGTTTGTGGTAGTGGATACCAAAAACCTTAAAACCCCGGGCGTGGTGGTGGTTAAAGTCTTTTTAGAAGATGAAATCCACACCTTTAAGATTGATATTTCTAAGATGTGATTATCCCCTTTAAAGCCTTTAGGTCAATCCACCTAAAGGTTTTTTCTTAATTTGGTTAAAAACCATTAAACCTTACTCCATTGTTTAGATTTTATCCCACTAGCACGAAAAACTCTGTCCTTTAGGGTGCAAGATGCAAGCGTATAGCTGTTAGGCTATATTCAAGTTAAAAGAGGTTAAAATCCCCCTAGTCTTTTATAGGGTAGGAAATGTCCATGCAGACTATAAAGAGCCTTTCATGTTAGCATTCAATGTTTAGTTAGGGAAGCTCCTTTCTTTAGAAAGGGTCGTTCTCACGGCAAAAGGGGAGAAAAGCGGGGAGAAAAGCCCAACAATTAAACCCCCTTTAAACCCCCTTTTTTTGCGTTTATTTTTGAGAAGCTAAAAAATCCTGGATATTTTCTTTGGTTTTTTCTACTAAGGTTTTCAAGCTGTCGCTATACGCCCATGCGATATGGGGGGTTAAAAGCAACTTGTTTTGGATTTTTGGGTTCAAAAACGCATGATCTTTTTCAAAAGGCTCTTTCACAAACACATCGCTCCCGTAATACAAATCTTTGGTTTCTAAAATTCCAGCCAGATCCTTTTCATTCACAATGCCCCCACGCCCCACATTGATTAAAATCGCCCCATCTTTTAGGCTTTGCAATTCCTTTAGAGCGATTAAATCGCGCGTGTTTTCATTTAAGGGGGCATGAATGCTGATAATATCGCTTGTTGTGAGCAGATCTTTTAAACTCAAACGCTCATACTCTTCTTTTTTCTCTTTAGGGGAATAATACACCACCTTTGCCCCGAAAGCTTGCGCGAGATTAGCGACTCTTTTACCGATTGTGCCTAAACCAATAACCCCCCATTGACTCCCTTTAATAAGCCCCATTTTAATGTCGCTAATGTGCGTAAAAATATCGCTTTGACTATACTCCCCGCTTTTGCAATAACGATCGTAATCGTTGATCCTCCCTAGCAAAGACAACGCGCACGCTAAAGTGTGCTGGGCTACGGATTCTGTAGAATAAGCGCTCACATTTTTGACTTCTATGCCTAAAGCTTTTGCACTTTTTATATCCACATTATCCGTGCCTGTAGCGGTGATGCAAATGAGTTTGAGTTTAGGCAATTGGCTTAAAACTTCTTGAGTGATAACGACTTTATTCAGCACTACTATCTCAGCCTCTTTGCAGCGCTCAACCACTTGATTAGGCGAAGTGATCTCATAAAAATCAAAATCCGCCACTTCTTTTAAAACTTCTAGCGCTTTTAACCCCACGCTTTTAGCGTCTAAGACCACGCCTTTTTTGAATGTTTCCATCTCTTTACTCCTAGATTTAATTTTAAAGTTATATAATTAAACCACAAAATCCTTTTTTAAAAGAAACTAAGCATGCCAAAAACCAAGAAAAACACCCTCCCTTGTAGCCTTTCTATCAAAATGTCTTATTTCATGCGCTTTCTCATTAAATGGCGCACCCGCTCTTTAAGCCATAAAATGATGACTCTGATTCAAATCTTAAGCATTCTGGCTTTAGCGAGCAAGGCCAGTGAAGATTTAGAAGAGCAACTCAAAAAAATCAAAGATTACATTTATAGAACCATAAACGCTAAAATCGCCTCTGATGTGTATAACCGAGTGCTTATTTTAGTGAATGAGTATTGCGCTAATGAAGAGTTGTTTGATAAAGAGAGCGTTAAAATTTCGGATTTACTCATTCAAGACATCCAGCTTTACGCTTTAGTGGATGAAATGCTTAAAGAAGATAAATACCAAGTCCAGCACACCATTTTAAAGGGCATCATCAAGCGCAAATACGATGAAGCCTACTCGCTCAATAGCGAAGACAGGATTCTTTTAGAATACCAAGAACGCTTGCTAGAACCCTCATACGCATCTTTTTCAAATAAAAAATTCAAATGATTTGAAAGCGTTACTTGCCCCACTTTTTAGGCTTTTATTGAAAAAGGGCTTTAAAATGAGCTAAAATTAGCATTTCATTTGACAAATAAAGGGATTGAATGGCTTTTAAGGTGGTGCAAATTTGTGGGGGGCTTGGGAATCAAATGTTTCAATACGCTTTTGCTAAAAGTTTGCAAAAACACCTTAATACGCCTGTGCTATTAGATATTACTTTTTTTGATTGGAGTAATAGGAAAATGCAATTAGAACTTTTCCCTATTGATTTGCCCTATGCGAGCACGAAAGAAATCGCTATAGCTAAAATGCAACACCTCCCCAAGCTAGTAAGAGACGCGCTCAAATGCATGGGGTTTGATAGGGTGAGTCAAGAAATCGTTTTTGAATACGAGCCTAAATTATTAAAGCCAAGCCGCTTGACTTATTTTTATGGTTACTTCCAAGATCCACGATATTTTGATGCTATATCCCCTTTAATCAAGCAAACCTTCACTCTACCCCCCCCTCCCGAAAATAATAAGAATAATAATAAAAAAGAGGAAGAATATCAGCGCAAGCTCTCTTTGATTTTAGCCGCTAAAAACAGCGTGTTTGTGCATATAAGAAGAGGGGATTATGTGGGGATTGGCTGTCAGCTTGGTATTGATTATCAAAAAAAGGCACTTGAGTATATGGCCAAGCGCGTGCCAAACATGGAGCTTTTTGTGTTTTGCGAAGATCTAAAATTCACGCAAAACCTTGATCTGGGCTACCCTTTTATGGACATGACCACTAGGGATAAAGAAGAAGAGGCGTATTGGGATATGCTGCTCATGCAATCTTGCAAGCATGGCATTATCGCTAATAGCACTTATAGCTGGTGGGCGGCTTATTTGATAAACAATCCAGAAAAAATCATTATTGGCCCTAAACACTGGCTTTTTGGGCATGAAAATATCCTTTGTAAGGAATGGGTGAAAATAGAATCCCATTTTGAGATGAAATCCCAAAAGTATAACGCTTAAAACGGCTTAAAAAAGGAGCTTTACTAGTGGTTTAAATCTTTAATTTTAGATCGGATTTCTTTATAGCGAGCGTCTAATTCTGATTTTCTGTTCATGGATATTTTGATAAATCCGCTTTCTTTTTCTATGCCGATAAATTCCCTTTTCAAAAGATTAGCCGCAATGCCTGTGGTGGAGCTCCCACTAAAAGGATCGCCAATGAGGGAATTTTTACCGCTCGCCATTAAAAGCAAGCGCACCAATAAAGCGAGAGGTTTTTGAGTGGGGTGCTTGCCATTAGCTTTTTCCCAAGGAGCGATCGCTGGGAAGCTCCACACATCGCGCATTTGCTTGTCGTTATTGATCTTTTTTAAAATTTCATAGTTAAAAACATGCTTATGTTTGCGGCTTTTTCTCGCCCAAATGATTTGCTCAGCTGAATGCGTCAAATAACGGCAGCTAAAATTGGGTGGGGGGTTGGTTTTTTGCCAGGTGATGAGGTTTAAAATCTTAAAATCCAATTTTTGTAAAATACGCCCCAAAGAAAAAAGATTGTGGTAAGTCCCGCTGATTAAAAGGCTTCCTGTGTTTTTTAAAGCCTTTTTGGCGTTGTTTATCCACTGGTAATTAAACGCATCAATATCATTAACGCTCTCTTCTTTATCCCAATCGCCTTTATTGACGCTCACGATTTTACCGCTCTGTATGCTTAAGCCGTCATTAGAAAGGAAATAAGGCGGATCAGCAAAAATCAAATCAAACTGATTTTCAAATTGGGGCAAAATCTCATTACAATCCCCTTGATAAAGGGTGAAAAGCTGGTCTGTGCTTTTAAAAATGGGGCGTGCGATTTCATTAGAATGCACGATTACCATTTTTTATTCTGCTTTAATGTTTTTATCTTTAATGCCTTTATCTTCAATGTGTTTTTCAATGTGTTTTTGCATTGCTTCATCATCAAGCACTTCATCAAAAAACTCCCCCATATCCACTGCCGTATCAAGTCCTTTTTCAATTTGCTTGTTAATGTTTGCCATAAAAGGCTTAAAATCCTTCGGACTTTGATCTATAAGCATGTTAAGTGTGGGTATATCAATCTCCCTTTCTTTAGCTGGCAACAAGATTTTGGAGTTTGAAATCTCAGATTCTAGCTTGATAACCCCTATACCAAAGCTTTGGCTGAGCCGCCTTAATTCGTCTAAAACATTCTCTTTAATATTTTTTACTACCAAATACCCCTCATTAGCCCAAGTAGAATTGCTCACTGCTTGGAAATAGCTTTCTTTCAGATTGGGAAAACTAAGCTCTTTTTTAAGCTCAAAGGAAAAAAGCTTGTGTCTTTTTTGACCGGTATGGTGTAAAAATTTCAAAGTTTCTTCTTTATATCCATTGTAGGGAAAATATTTATTATAGGGAAAATACACGCCCACGATGTCAGGATAATTCCACTCACACTTGCCTTTTTCGTCTCTTTTACATTCTTCATGGCGGATGGTTTTGCATAGAAGCTTGAAATTTGGATCTTCGCTGAGGAATTTCACAAGCAGTGGGTGTAAAACCCTTTCATGAAAAGAGTTTTTTTTGTTTTTTGGCTGTGCCTGAACACTCGCTCTGTTCATCATATCTTCGGCGTTTGAGGTTTCTTGTGGTGGAAATTCTCTTTCACGAGATTTGAGCCAATAGAAAAAGGCTCCTCCCTCTTTGCGTGCAACATAGAATTGCTTCTTATCGTTAGAAATATCGTGCTCACCAAGCTGACTTCCAAGTGTGGCAGTAGGTGTTTTTCCTATGCTTGAGAGTTCTTTATCCAATCCCATTTCACAAGCTTTCTCAAAAATTTCTTTAACGCTCAAAGGTCTCTCTGCTTGTTCTAAAACTTTTTTACCTAATTCTATGTAAGTCATGTTCTTTCTTTTTTGTGATTATGATCAGAAACGATTATACTCAAAATGTTTGAAAATACCGCAGTGGATTGATAGGGTTTAGGCTGGGTGTCTCTCTTCACCCAACCTAAAATTTGTATTTGTAAAATCTGTAAAAGGAGTGTCGTAAAAGGAATGCTTAGAAACTATGGTGTCTCGTTAATACATTCTAAACAAAAAGTTTTTAAAGGCAAAAAGGCTGGCGGACAGGGAGGGATTCGAACCCTCGGTAACCTTGACGGCTACGCATCCTTAGCAGGGATGTGGTTTCAGCCAACTCACCCACCTGTCCTCATTCACAAAGTAGAATTATAGTAAAAATAAGTTAAAATAAACCTTAAACTTTAATGGTTTCTAAACAAAACTAAGGGCTTTTATATTACAATCTCAAACTATGGATTAATAAAATTTAAAGGACAACACCATGCAATACGCACTATTATTTCCAGGGCAAGGCTCGCAATGTATAGGAATGGGAAAATCATTCTATGAAAGCCACGCCCTAGCTAAAGAATTGTTTGAAAGGGCTTCTAACGCGCTTAAAGTGGATATGAAAAAAACGCTTTTTGAAGAAAACGAGCTTTTAAAAGAGAGCGCTTACACCCAGCCTGCCATTTATTTGGTGAGCTATATCGCCTACCAATTGCTCAACAAGCAAGTGAATGGGGGGTTAAAACCCGTTTTTGCTTTAGGGCATTCGCTCGGCGAAGTGAGCGCGGTTTCTTTGAGCGGGGCGTTAGATTTTGAAAAAGCCCTTAAACTCACACACCAAAGAGGCAAAATGATGCAAGAAGCGTGCCTGAATAAAGACGCTTCTATGATGGTCGTTTTGGGCGTTTCTGAAGAGAGCCTTTTGAGTTTGTGTCAAAGAACCAAAAATGTGTGGTGCGCGAATTTTAATGGTGGCATGCAAGTGGTTTTAGCCGGGATTAAAGACGATTTGAAAGCCCTAGAGCCGACTTTAAAGGAAATGGGGGCTAAAAGAGTGGTTTTTTTAGAAATGAGCGTGGCGAGCCATTGCCCTTTTTTAGAGCCTATGATTTTTAAATTCCAGGAATTGCTAGAAAAAAGCCTAAAAGATAAATTCCATTTTGAAATCATCTCCAACGCGACTAACGAAGCGTATCACAACAAAGTAAAAGCCGTTGAATTATTGAGCTTGCAACTCACTCAGCCGGTGCGTTATCAAGACTGCGTGAAATCCAACAATGACCGAGTGGATGTCTTTTTTGAATTAGGCTGTGGGAGTGTGTTAAAAGGGCTTAACAAGCGATTGAGCAACAAACCCACCATAAGCGTGGGGGATAATAAAGGGCTTGATGAAGCCATTGAATTTTTAGAAGAATACGTGTGATGGGGAGAAAATGGTGCAAAAAATTGGCATTTTAGGGGCGATGAGAGAAGAAATAACCCCTATACTAGAATTGTTTGGCGTGGGTTTTGAAGAGATTCCTTTAGGGGGGAATGTTTTCCATAAAGGCGCTTATCATAACAAGGAAATCATTGTCGCTTATAGTAAGATTGGCAAGGTGCATTCCACTTTAACCACAACGAGCATGATTTTAGCGTTTGGCGTTCAAAAGGTGCTTTTTAGCGGGGTGGCTGGAAGCTTAGTTAAAGATTTAAAAATCAATGATTTGTTAGTGGCTACTCAATTAGTCCAGCATGATGTGGATTTGAGTGCGTTTGATCACCCTTTAGGGTTTATCCCAGAAAGCGCGATTTTTATTGAAACGAGCGGAAGTTTAAACGCTTTGGCCAAAAAAGTCGCTAATGAGCAACATATCGCGCTCAAAGAAGGCGTCATCGCATCAGGCGATCAGTTTGTCCATAGCAAAGAAAGGAAAGAGTTTTTAGTTAGCGAGTTTAAAGCGAGCGCGGTGGAAATGGAGGGGGCGAGCGTGGCGTTTGTGTGCCAAAAATTTGGCGTGCCATGCTGTGTGTTAAGGAGTATTAGCGATAACGCTGATGAGGAAGCTAACATGAGCTTTGATGCGTTTTTAGAAAAAAGCGCTCAAACTTCAGCGAAATTCTTAAAAAGCATGGTGGATAAGCTTTAGGACTTGTTTTTACCAAACGCAAACCATTAAAACCCTATTTTTAAAGAATGGGGGTTTTTAAATTTTATTTTAAACTCATTTTATAATTAGAATTTAAGCTATTTTTTAGTAAAATAACAAAGGATTAGGTGTATCTTATCTTATGGATCTAGCTTTTGATTGAAAGCATGGGTTCTTATTTTATGGAGTGTCCAATGAAAAAGAAAGCTAACGAAGAAAAAGCCCCAAAAAGAGCTAAACAGGAAGCCAAAGCAGAAGCCACACAAGAAGTCGCACAAGAAAATAAAACTAAGGAAAACAATAAAGCCAAAGAGAGCAAAATTAAAGAAAATAAAACTAAAGAAAGCAAAATCAAAGAAGCTAAAGCGAAAGAACCTATTCCTGTTAAAAAGCTTAGTTTTAATGAAGCGTTAGAAGAATTGTTCGCTAATTCCTTAAGCGATTGCGTTTCTTATGAGTCTATCATTCAAATCAGTGCAAAAGTCCCCACTCTAGCCCGAATCAAAAAAATCAAAGAGTTGTGCCAAAAATACCAAAAGAAATTGGTCAGCTCTTCAGAATACGCTAAAAAACTCAATGCGATTGACAAGATTAAAAAAACTGAAGAAAAGCAAAAAGTTTTGGATGAAGAATTAGAAGATGGCTATGACTTTTTGAAAGAAAAGGATTTTTTAGAGTGGAGCAGGAGCGATAGCCCGGTGCGCATGTATTTGCGCGAAATGGGGGATATAAAACTTTTAAGCAAAGATGAAGAGATTGAATTGAGCAAGCAAATCCGCTTGGGCGAAGACATTATTTTAGACGCGATTTGCTCGGTGCCGTATTTGATTGATTTTATCTATGCGTATAAAGACGCTTTAATCAATCGTGAAAGAAGAGTTAAAGAGCTTTTTAGGAGCTTTGATGATGACGATGAAAATAGCGTGAGCGATCCTAAAAAAGATGATGACAGCGAAGAATATGAAGAAAACGAAGAAAGGAAAAAAGTCGTTTCTGAAAAAGACAAGAAGCGTGTAGAAAAGGTTCAAGAAAGCTTTAAAGCTCTAGATAAGGCTAAAAAAGAATGGCTCAAAGCCCTTGAAGCCCCTGTAGATGAAAAAGAAGATGAGCTAGTGCGTTTATTGACCCTAGCTTACAAACGCCAAACGCTCAAAGACAGACTCTATGACTTAGAGCCTACCAGCAAACTGATTAATGAATTAGTCAAAACGATGGAAACCACTTTAAAAAGCGGCGATGGGTTTGAAAAAGAGTTGAAACGCTTGGAATACAAACTGCCCTTATTCAATGACACCCTCATCGCTAACCATAAAAAAATCCTTGCTAACATCACTAACATGACTAAAGAGGACATTATCGCTCAAGTGCCAGAAGCGACTATGGTGAGCGTGTATATGGATCTTAAAAAGCTTTTTTTGACTAAAGAAGCGAGCGAAGAAGGTTTTGATTTAGACCCTAACAAGCTAAAAGAAATTTTAGAGCAAATCAAAAGAGGGAAATTGATTTCCGATCGCGCTAAAAACAAAATGGCTAAATCCAATTTAAGGTTGGTGGTGAGCATCGCTAAACGATTCACAAGCAGAGGCTTGCCATTCTTGGATTTGATTCAAGAGGGTAATATTGGCTTAATGAAAGCGGTGGATAAGTTTGAGCATGAAAAGGGCTTCAAGTTTTCTACCTATGCGACCTGGTGGATCAAACAAGCTATCAGCAGAGCCATAGCCGATCAGGCCCGCACTATCCGCATCCCCATTCACATGATTGATACCATCAATCGCATCAATAAAGTCATGCGCAAACACATTCAAGAAAACGGCAAAGAGCCTGATTTGGAAGTGGTGGCTGAAGAAGTGGGGCTTTCGTTAGATAAAGTGAAGAATGTGATTAAGGTTACCAAAGAGCCTATCAGTTTGGAAACCCCAGTCGGCAATGATGATGACGGCAAATTTGGGGATTTCGTGGAAGATAAGAATATCGTTAGCTCCATTGATCACATCATGCGAGAAGATTTGAAAGCCCAAATTGAAAGCGTTTTGGATCAGTTGAATGAGCGAGAAAAAGCGGTGATCCGCATGCGTTTTGGGCTTTTAGACGATGAAAGCGATCGAACTTTAGAAGAAATCGGTAAGGAATTGAATGTTACTAGAGAAAGGGTGCGCCAGATTGAAAGCTCTGCGATCAAAAAATTGAGAAGCCCGCAATACGGGCGCATTTTGAGAAACTATTTGCGCATTTGATGTTAAGGTTCTCTAAAGCATGCGTTATTTTCTTGTAGTTTTCTTGTTTTTGTTTGTGGGTTGCATGAAAAAGGATTTCACGCTCAAAGATTTATCCTTGCCCCAAGAGGCTTCAAGCTATCTTGCAAGCTCTCAAAATGGCAGTCATAATAACCAAAGCATTGACCCCCAAGCGTTAAGAGAAAATCTAAAAGAGAGCTATCTCAAAGCATGGTATTCCCCATGGCTAGACATGAAAGTCAAAAGCAATAAAAAAGAAGTGTTTTGGATCCTTAAAGAGATGAATAAATCCACCGGTTATGGCGAAGATCTAAAACCCAACGCAAAAGCTTTCAATGACAAGCTTATTAAAAGCATGGATATTGAGCATTACCCGAGCGCTAAGATTAAGGCTGTTGTGGTGCGAGATAGCGATGTTAGGGCTGTGCCTACTAACAAACCTTTTTATCTTTCTCCAAAAGGCTATCCTTTTGACAGGTATCAAAATTCGCTGATTTTTCAAGGCACGCCGGTTTTAATCACGCATTTTAATGTAGATAAAACTTATGCCCACATTCAAAGCAGTTTTGTTTATGGCTGGATCAAAGTTAGCGATTTAGCCTACATGCGCGATAAAGACATAGAGCTTTTAACCCATCTTAAAAATTATGTCATGCCTATAAAAGATAAAATCCCCCTTTATACAGACTATGGGGGTTTTTACACCAACGCCAGAGTGGGCGAATTGTTCGCTCTCATCCCCCAAAGTCAAAATGCATCTCAAAAACCCCAAAAAAAGGAATTGAAAGCCTATGGTTTTTTGAGGGACGCTAAGGGCTATGCAACTTTACAAAGCGTGATCTTAGATGAAAAGGATTTTTTTGTTTTCCCTAAGGCTTTTAACAGCGAGAACATGGCGTATTTTATAGACACCATGCTAGGACAAAAATACGGCTGGGGTGGACTATTAGGTAATAGGGATTGCTCGGCTTTCACCAGAGATAGTTTCGCTAATTTTGGTATTTTGCTCCCCAGAAATTCCTACGCGCAAAGCCGTTACGCGAACAATTATGTGGATTTAAGCTCTATGAAAGCCAAAGAAAAAGAAGACTACATCCTTAAAAACGCCACGCCTTTTGGAACGCTCATCTATTTAAAAGGGCATATCATGCTCTATTTAGGTGCACACAACCATCAAGCGATAGTCGCTCACAGCATTTGGTCGGTGCAAACCCAAAAGCATTTTAAAACCTTGAGCCATAAAATAGGAGGCGTGGTGATCACTTCCTTATGGTTAGCAGAAGAACATAATGGGGCGTTTTCTAAAAAGAAATTATTGATTGATAGGGTGCTTGGAATGAGCGATTTGAAAGATTTTGCCAATAAAACTTCAAGCCCTTTGAAGGCGAATTGATTTTCTTATACTATGATTACGATTTATCAATTTAAAACATTTGGAGAAAGACAATGAGTATGGAATTTGATGCTGTGATTATTGGAGGCGGGGTTTCAGGGTGCGCGACCTTTTATACTTTGAGCGAATACAGCTCTTTAAAACGCGTGGCTATCGTGGAAAAATGCTCTAAATTAGCTCAAATCAGCTCTAGCGCTAAGGCTAATTCGCAAACCATTCATGATGGCTCTATTGAAACGAATTACACTCCTGAAAAAGCTAAAAAAGTGCGTTTGAGCGCTTATAAGACCAGGCAATACGCGCTCAATAAAGGCTTGCAAAATGAAGTGATTTTTGAAACCCAGAAAATGGCTATAGGCGTGGGCGATGAAGAATGCGAGTTCATGAAAAAACGCTATGAATCCTTTAAAGAAATCTTTGTGGGGTTAGAGGAATTTGACAAGCAAAAGATTAAAGAATTAGAGCCTAATGTGATTTTAGGGGCTAATGGCATAGACAGGCATGAAAACATTATCGGGCATGGGTATAGAAAGGATTGGAGCACCATGAATTTTGCGAAGTTGAGTGAAAACTTCGTTGAAGAAGCTTTAAAATTAAGGCCTAACAACCAGGTGTTTTTGAATTTCAAAGTGAAAAAGATTGAAAAACGCAACGACACTTACGCACTCATTTCAGAAGACGCTGAAGAAGTGTATGCTAAATTCGTGCTAGTTAATGCCGGCTCTTACGCTTTGCCTTTGGCTCAGAGCATGGGCTATGGCTTGGATTTAGGGTGCTTGCCTGTGGCGGGCAGCTTTTATTTTGTGCCGGATTTATTAAGGGGTAAGGTTTATACCGTTCAAAACCCCAAACTCCCTTTTGCAGCCGTGCATGGCGACCCTGATGCTGTCATTAAAGGAAAAACACGAATCGGGCCTACCGCTTTAACGATGCCTAAATTAGAGCGCAACAAATGTTGGCTTAAGGGCATTAGCTTGGAATTGTTAAAAATGGATTTGAATAAAGATGTGTTTAAAATCGCATTTGATTTGATGAGCGATAAAGAAATCCGTAATTATGTGTTTAAAAACATGGTTTTTGAATTGCCCATTATCGGTAAAAGGAAATTTTTAAAAGACGCTCAAAAAATCATCCCCTCTCTTAGCCTAGAAGATTTAGAATACGCTCATGGTTTTGGCGAAGTGCGCCCGCAAGTTTTAGACAGAACCAAGCGAAAGCTGGAATTAGGCGAAAAAAAGATTTGCACCCATAAAGGCATCACTTTCAACATGACCCCCTCTCCAGGTGCGACAAGTTGCTTGCAAAACGCCCTTGTGGATTCCCAAGAAATCGCTGCGTATTTGGGCGAGAGCTTTGAATTAGAACGCTTTTATAAAGATTTATCCCCAGAAGAATTGGAAAATTAAAAACGCATGCAAAAAGAACAAGAAGCCCGAGAAATCGCTAAAAAAGCCGTTCAAATCGTGTTTTTTTTAGGGATTGTGGTGGTGCTTTTGATGATGATAAACCTTTACATGCTCATCAATCAAATCAACGCGAGCGCTCAAATGAGCCAACAAATCAAAAAGATAGAAGAAAGGCTTAACCAAAAGCAAAAATAAAGGCTTTGGCTTATTAAGCATGAGTAACAAAATTAAAAAAGCTTAAAGGCATTTTTTAAAATAAATACAATAAAAGAGCTTGCGAAAAGCAAGTGATAGCCTCTTTAAAAGCAGTCTTTTGGGATTAGGGGGTTTTTAGTTGGGGGTTGTAGGGGAGGGTTATTGTAAAATACCCCCCTATTCTTTTAAGAAAATGCGTTTTACTTAAAAAATGAGTTTGACCATAAAATCAAAAGCAATCAAACAATTTTTTTTAAAAAAACCTTATTTTTAAACTTTAAACTTTCCTTAAATTCAGCAATATTTAAGCTTATTTCCTTATAATATTCGCTTTAATTTTATCAAAGGATTCTCATGACAAAGACTGCTAAAGTCAATGACATCGTTCGTGATTGGGTCGTTTTAGACGCTAAAGACAAGGTTTTTGGCCGCTTGATCACTGAAATCGCTGTGCTTTTAAGAGGCAAACACCGCCCTTTTTATACCCCTAATGTGGATTGTGGGGATTTTGTGGTGGTTATCAACGCTAATAAGGTTAAATTTTCAGGCATGAAATTAGAGGATAAAGAGTATTTTACCCATTCAGGCTATTTTGGCAGCACTAAGAGCAAGACTCTCCAAGAAATGCTAGAAAAAACCCCCGAAAAGCTCTACCACTTAGCCGTTAGGGGCATGCTCCCTAAAACGAAATTAGGGAAAGCGATGATTAAAAAACTCAAAGTTTATCGTGATGATAAGCACCCTCACACCGCACAAACTAGCAAAAAGGACGCTAAATGAGAAAAATCTATGCTACCGGTAAAAGAAAAACCGCCATCGCTAAAGTGTGGCTCACTCCGGGTAAAGGCGAATTGAGTGTCAATGAGCAGAGCCTGAATCAATGGTTAGGCGGGCATGAAGCCATTAAAATGAAAGTCATGCAGCCCTTGCTTTTAACCAAACAAGAGCAGTCTGTGGATATTAAAGCGGTGGTTTTTGGTGGGGGCTACTCAGCGCAAGCGGAAGCCTTAAGGCATGGCATTTCTAAGGCCTTGAACGCTTATGATATTGCTTTTAGAGCCATTTTAAAACCTAAAGGCTTGCTCACTAGGGATTCAAGGGTGGTTGAACGCAAAAAATATGGTAAAAGAAAGGCCAGAAGAAGCCCGCAATTCTCTAAAAGGTAATTTTTATTTCTTTAGCTCTTCTTTGGGGGAGCTTTGGAGGGCTTTGGCTCTCTTTTATTCTACTTTTTGTTCTCTCTTGTTTTATTAAAATTTCAAAATAATGTATAATAATCATTCTCTATCAATTCGTTTTAAAAGGGCAAAAGGAATGAGATCTACAAGAATTGGTTCTAAAATTGTCATGATGGTGTGTGCGGTTGTCATTGCGATTAGCGCTGTTATGAGCGTTATTATCAGCTACAAGGTTGAAAGCGTGTTGCAAAGCCAAGCCACAGAATTGCTGCAAAAAAAAGCTCAGTTAGTCAGTTTTAAAATTCAAAGCATCATGAAGCGCATTTTTATTGGTGCTAACACCCTTGAAAAATTTTTAAGCGATGAAAATAGCGCTATCAACGACACCCTAAAAAAGCGCATGCTCTCTGAGTTTTTACTAGCAAACCCTCATGTGTTATTGATTAGCGCGATTTATACGAATGATAATGAACGAATTATCACTGCCATGAATTTGGATTCAAAAATCGCCTACCCTAATACCACGCTCAATGAAACCATGACCAATCAAATCCATTCGCTCAAAAGTATAACCCGTTCAGATCCCTATTATAAAGAGATTAACGGCGATAAAATCTATGGCATGGATATTACCCTCCCCCTAATGGGTAAGAATCAAAAGATTATAGGCGCGCTGAATTTCTTTTTAAACATTGACGCTTTTTATACGGATGTGGTAGGCAAGACAAAGAGTAACACCTTTTTAATGGGGAAAGATGGCAGGCTTTTAATCAACCCTAATCGTGGGATTCAAGATAAAATCTTAAGCGCCATTAATCCGGACAAGCGAGTCGCTAAAGCTGTGGAATATTATAACAACAACGAAGCCGGGACTTTGAGCTACCATTCATTGAGCGGGGATACAGAAACCTTTTTAGCCATACAACCCTTTGATTTTTTTTGAAGGAAAAGAAAATAACGGCAACCATTGGCGTTGGGCGATTGGGAAATATGTCAATAAATCTTTGGTCTTTCAAGAGGCGACAAACACCAGATACATTATCATCACCACTTTGATTTTAGGCGTGGTAGTGTTAGCCCTTTTAGTCTTTATCATCATTTCCAGTCTCATAACCAAACGCATCAGTAGGGTCAATAACACCCTAAATGATTTTTTCAACTTGCTCAATAACCCCAAAAATAACCATGCCATAAGCCTAACGCCCCCAAGTGCTTATGATGAAATCGGGCAGATGCAAGCTTCTATCAATGAAAATATCCTTAAAACCCAAGAAAACATTCAAGCCGATAATAAAGCCATTCAAAACAGCATTGAAGTAACCAATCATGTGGAAAATGGGGATTTCACGCAAGAAATCGCATGCGTGCCTAAAAACAAAGACTTGCAAGCTTTAAGAAACACCATTAATAGCATTATCCAGTATTTCCGTAACCAAATTGGCGCCAATATTGAAGCCCTAAACAACGCCCTAGAGCATTATAAAAACCTGGATTTCACCCACCACATCCAAAACCCTAAAGCTAACATGGAAAAAGCGCTCAACACTTTAGGGCAAGAAATTTCTAGCATGCTTAAAGCTTCTTTAGGGTTTGCGAACGCGCTCAATCATGAATCCAAAGATTTAAAAACTTGCGTGGATAACTTGACTAAAACCGCCCACAAGCAAGAAAGAAGCCTAAAAAACACCACCCAATCCTTAGAAGAAATCACTAATATTATCACAACGATTGATTCTAAAAGCCAAGAGATGATCTCTCAAGGCGAAGACATTAAAAGCGTGGTGGATATGATTAGAGATATTGCCGATCAAACCAATCTTTTAGCCCTAAATGCGGCTATTGAAGCCGCAAGGGCCGGCGAGCATGGCAGAGGCTTTGCGGTGGTGGCTGATGAAGTGAGGAAGCTCGCTGAAAGGACGCAAAAATCGCTCAGCGAAATTGAAGCCAATATCAATATTTTAGTGCAAAGCATTGCCGATAACGCTGAGTGTATTAAAATGCAAAATAAGGGCGTAGAAAACATCCATAATTCCATTAACGCCTTGCAACAAGATGTCCAGGATAATTTGACTATCGCTAACCATTCTTTACAAGTCAGCACCAAAATTGATGGGATCTCCCAAGATATTTTAGAAGATGTGAGCAAGAAGAAATTTTAATTTCTGCTTTTAATTTTGAGCGTCTGCAACGTGGAATCGCCCCTTTTTCTAAAGCAAGGGGCTTTCTAGCTGTAAAGTGTTCTAACGGACGCTAACATGAAAGGCTCTTTAAAGTCTGCATGGGCGTTTCTTACCCTAAAAAGATTAGAGGTATTTTGTTAGCTTGAATATAGCCTAAGCGCTTACATCTTGTGCCCTAAAGGACGGAGTTTTTTGTGCTAGTTTGATAAAAAGCTTCAGTTAGATTTTTAAAAAGCGTTCTTAGGGGGAGTTAGTTGTGGGAGGTTAAAGGGGTATCAAAATATCCCCCTATCCCCCTTAAAAGAATTATAAATAAAAATATTAAGTTTTGGCTATCACTCTTTGATGTTGGGGGTTAATCTCAATTCCCCATATCGCCACCCATATCCCCCATGTCTCCCATATCGCCACCCATGTCGTCGTTCATGTCTCCCATATCGCCCATGTCATCGTTGCTATTACCCATGTCGTCGTTCATATCGTTCGCGTTGTTCATGTCATCGCCCATGTCGTTGCTATTACCCATGTCGTCATTAGCGTTGCCCGTATCATCGTTGCCGTTGTTCATGTTGCTCATATCATCAGTGTTACCGGTATCAGTGTTACCAGTGTCTGTGTTGCCGGTATCAGTATTATTCATATCGCCGGTATTGTTGCCGCTAGCATCTTTATCATCAGTGGGGGTGTCGTTTGCGTTGCCGGTGTCAGTGGTGTTAGTGTCCATGTGATCATCGTTGTGATCATCGTTGGTGGTGTTGTTAGGGTTTATGAGTGCATTACCCCCTTGATCTTTGTTGTCATTTGCATGGGTGTTGTCCATGTTGTTAATAGGCGTTTGTTGCACGGGTTGTTGCATAGGGTTACTCATCGCATCATTCAAATCGTCTCTGTCATCGCCATCAATTTTCAAACTCCCGTCTAAATAATTCCCCACCACATCGCTGCTATGGCTTAATTGTTGCACGCTGTCTAGGGCTTTATCCACTTGAGCTTGTTGCTCGCTTGAAAGCCCTTTTTGATCTTTTAAGTCATTGTCTAGTTGGTTCAAGTTATTGTCTAATTTGTCTCTCACTTCCATAGCTTTATTGACCACTGAATCAATCTTATTAGGGCTCGCCCCATCTTGCTTCATTTCTTTGATTTGCCCCACTAAATGGTTAAGCTCTTTGGCTTGAGAAGTTATCGCATCCACGCTTTTAGTGGGCATGGCTTTAGTGTGGAAAAGCGAATTGTCTTTGAGCATGCGGCTGTTGTCTAAATTGACTAAAGCGCTATTCAAGCGGTTGGTTTGAATGCCTTTGCTGAATTTGGGATCACGATAAAAGTTCATGAGATTAGCCTGCTGTAAGGATTTATCGTCCTTATCATCTCTGTCATCATCAGTAGGCGTATCAAGTTGATTAACAGAAGCGTCATGGTCTAAAATCTCTTCTTGATCGATCGCATACATATAATTTTCTAACATCAAGTAATCTTGAACTTGCATCATGAAAAACATGTTAGGGTAGAAGCCATACATGCCATCATAAAAGTCATAAAAATCATACATGCCCATGCCATACATGCCATACATTCCCATTCCATACATGCCATACATTCCGTAATAAGGGCTATAGTAAGAGTTGTAATAGTTGTTGCTCCTATAATAAGGGCTTTGAGCCTTTTCTTTCTCTTGTTGTTTTTTAAGATACGCCCCTACCACGCTCAAATCAGCGAGCATTTTTTGAGCCGTTTTTTGATCTTTTAAAGAAATGCCTAAGGGGATATAAATACCGGTGCGGTAACTATAAAAAGAATCCCTAGCGATGATTTTAAGGCAATATTTCAAATTCTTTTGCAATTTTAGGGCTTGCCTTAAATACGCATGCGCTCTTAAATTCCCCAAGATGCCAGAGCCAAAACGCATTTTTTCCACTAATGCGCTGAATTTTTTCGCATCGCCATTAGCCGCATTGATATAGTTTAAAGCCGTAGCTCCCCACTCTGTGGTGCTGCTTTTATAACCCCCAAAATTCACTATTTTTGGCGTTAATTCCCCTTTTAATTGCGAATCTTTTAAATCAAACAACGCCCTATTCACGCTAATAGCGTTTAAACTGAGTGTCATTATAAAAAGTATTTTTATAGCTTTCATTGATAACCTTAAAAAATATCTCTTGCGAGCATTATAGACTATTTTTAGAAATCAAAATGACTTTTGAAAACAAGCCAAAGTAAAAAATCAAACCTAAAAAACAAAAGGTTCTGTTTTAAACGCTTCTTTAGTTTTTAAAAAACTTTCTTAAACAAAAACCTAACCCCCAACAAAACAAATATCGCAAAAAAAGAAAAAAGAAACCAACAGAGAGAAAACCCTCTATTGAAAAGAAGAAAAAGGCTTAGAAGTTGATCATGTAGTTGAAATAGATAGAGAAATTCCTTTTATAGAACACATCTACCGATCCATCTACGCCCCTTTCTTTATAGAATTGGTTGGTGAATAAAGGCAATTTAAAGCCCACTTCAATCCCGCTGTGTTTAGAAAAATTGCTCCTGAAACCAAATTCCACAGGCATTTGGAAATAGCTCGTGTTCATGCTCGCTGAACAACCGGCGGTGTTGTTGCAAATTTGCATTTGAGATTTTAAGTAGCTCTCTCCTTGAACGATAAACGAATCCCCTCCTAACCCAAAGCCTAAGAACAACCCTGCTGTGTTATAGCCCTCTTTACTTTCATAGAAGTTATAGAGCGCATCAAAGCCCACGCCATAAGTGAAGTTATTCACTTGAGACGCGCCCTCCATGATTCCAAGCTGGCTCCCCACAAAGCTTAAATTCGCATGGTTATAGCTGTAGTATCCATAAGACCTAAAGCCAAAGCGTTTAGTTTTGCCAAAGAACCACTTATACCCTGCCATCGCATCTACCCCATACATTTGCCCGTAATTATTGGTGTTGATCACGCTTGGCGTGTAGGTTGCTTGGGCTTGAGCGACAGCGGTTTGAATGTTTTTATGCACATTCATGAAAGCGTCTTTTTGAGCCATTAGATTGTTTTTTAGCGCGTTTAAGAAATTGATGGCATCTGTCGTTGTCGTTGTGCTATCACTAGCAGCTGCAAGCGTAACGGCTTGCGTTTTTTGCGTATCAGTTGCACTAAGATCGGCCAAAGCCATATCCACTTGATTGATAGCTTTATCTAACGCGCCCACAACCGCATTAGAGCCGTTTGTCAATTGTCCGATCGTCGCGCTAGAAGAATTTAAATAGCCTTTTAAAGTGTTTTGAGTGCTTTCTAATACGCTAAACGCGCTACTTAGCCCTTGAGCGTTGGGAATCACACTGCTTAAATCGGTGCTACTATTCAAAAGGTTGCCAATCGTTGCGGTTTGTTGAGACATGGTTTTTACCCCACTTAAAGTGGTGTTCATGCCACTCACGCTCACGCTCTTAAGATTATTAACCGTAGTGGTGTCTTTAACTAGCTGGCTTGCCACGGAACTCCCACTAGCGCTTGGTGTGCCACTTGTTTCATCTTTTTTAGCTGGTGGGGTTAATGGAGCTGGTGTGCCACCACTTGAAGCGGTGTTTTGGGCTTGAGTTTGGGCTTGTTGTTGCGTTGGTGAATCGCTTGTTAATTTACTATCCTTATCCTTTTCAGCATAATTACCAAAAACATGCGATGATTTTTGCAATGCTGCGTAGGTTTCTAAATCGGTAGCATTCATGCTCCCTAAAAGCACGCCACTAGCCGCTAAAGAGACAAAGCCTAATTTTTTGAATGACTTTTTCATAACTTCCTTCTTATTTTTTCATCCAACTTGAGCTTGGATTGACTTTAGTGTCCGGTTTAGAAGCGCTTTGCGTTTCTTTGGCTGGAGCTGTTTGATTGCTGCCAAACATTGAAGTGTCTATCGGGGTGTTATTGTTAGCACCTAGGGTGCGGGTGGTGTTTTGGTTTTCTAAATTAGAATATTGAAACCCCCCTCCTAAAAACGCGCCGCTTTTTTCTGCCATAGACACACTAAAGGCTAATGCCATACCTAAAAAAACTTTTTTCATTTAAAACTCCTTAATGTGAGAAATCCTAAGGATTTCTTTTTTTATTGCATTCATGCTATGGTGCAAAAATATAGGGAGCTATCAAAATTTGAGAGTTGTCCCCATACATTCGCTTCTACAGAATACAGTCCGCTCTTACAAATATTAAGCTTTGGAGTTATATCACAAAAAAGTGAATTTTTTGTTAAGAATGGGTTAAATAAATTGTTTTATGTTTTAAAAGTGTATTTATATATAAAAATATATATATAGAATTTAAAATTATATTTATAACTAGATTTTAGGAAGCTTTTACGCTATTTTTGTGTGGGGCGAAAATTTAGAGCTTTTAGGGTTTTTGGTCTAATGGGTGGCTATCTTAAAAAAGGCTGTTTTATCGCTTTTGTCGTATCGTGTAAAAATCCTATTCAAACTGGCTTTGAGCATGAGCGATTAAAGGGTTAATCACTTCATCTAAATTCCCTGAAAGCATGATTTCTTCTAAACTATACAGAGTTAAATTGATTCTATGTTCGCTCAAGCGGTTTTGCGGGTAATTATAGGTGCGGATCCTTTCACTCCTGTCCCCACTACCCACTTGCTCCTTTCGGTCTTTAGCGTTAGCGAGTTGCTGTTCTTCAATTTGTTTTTCATAAAGGCGTGCTTTTAAGATTTTTAGGGCTTTATCCTTGTTTTTATGTTGGGATTTTTCATCTTGCATGCTCACGCTGATATTGGTGGGGAGATGCGTGATGCGCACCGCAGAGTCTGTGGTGTTGACGCATTGCCCCCCATGCCCGCCAGCGCGAAACACTTCAATCTTTAAATCGCTAGGGTTGATAGAAACTTCCACATCATCCACTTCAGGCATGATCGCTACTGTGATAGCGGAAGTGTGGATACGCCCTTGAGATTCTGTCTCGGGGACTCTTTGGACTCGATGCGTGCCTGCTTCAAATTTGAGCCTTGAATACACGCCCTTGCCCTTAATCAAAGCGATGATTTCTTTATAGCCCCCTACGCTGTTTTCGCTAGAGCTCACTATCTCTACTTTCCATTTTTTCAAATCCGCATAACGGCAATACGCCTTAAACAAATCCCCCACAAAAATGCCCGCTTCATCGCCCCCCGTGCCGGCCCTTAACTCTAAATAAATGTTTTTATCATCGTTAGGGTCTTTGGGGATAAGGAGTTGCTTAATGGCAGTTTCTAGATCGCTTTTTTGGATTTCTAAAATTTTTAACTCTTCTTTAGCCAGTTCGCTCAATTCCTTGTCTTCTAAAAGCTCTTTATTTTCTTTGATATTTTCTAAAACGCTCAAATACTCTTTACTCGCTATGGAGATTTCTTCAATGGAGCTTTGCTCTTTGCTCAATTCGGTGAGTTTTTTAATATCGCTAATCACTTCAGCGCTAGAAAGCAACGCTGTGAGTTCGTCGTATCGTTTGAGAATGGAAGAAAGCTTTTCAGCTAGAATAGACATGCAAAACTACCTATTAAAAAGATGTGAATAAAAAGATGCAACAATCTAAAAAACACAGAACTTAAAAAGAAGCCCAATAACAAAAACCCATTACTGAGCTTAAAGAAGTTAAAAACGCCCTAAAACTAAGCGAGAGCGATTTTTTTCACTGAAGCGTTAAGCCTTGAGACTTTCCTAGAAGCGGTGTTTTTCTTTAAAATCCCTTTGCTGACAAATTTATGCAACTCTTTATTAGCGATTTTCAAACGCTCTTGAGCTTTTGTTACATCATTGATGGCGACCGCTTCACGCACGGCCTTAATGATATTTTTAACTTTAGTTTTATAGAACCTGTTGCGTTCGGTTCTTTTAATGGTCTGTCTGATTCGCTTTTCTGCGGACTTATGATTTGCCATAGCCTTGTTTTAATCCCTTTGTAATGTAAAATTTGGCATAATTCTATCTAAAAATTGATTAAAAATAGTTTAAAAGGTATTTTATAACGATGAAAATTTTTGGGACTGATGGCGTGAGGGGTAAAGCAGGGGTGAAACTCACCCCCATGTTTGTGATGCGTTTGGGCGTTGCTGCCGGATTGTATTTTAAAAAACATTCTAAAACGAATAAAATTTTAATTGGTAAAGACACTAGAAAAAGCGGCTATATGGTAGAAAACGCTTTAGTGAGTGCTCTCACTTCCATAGGCTATAATGTGATTCAAATAGGGCCTATGCCCACCCCTGCGATTGCGTTTTTAACCGAAGACATGCGCTGTGATGCGGGCATTATGATAAGCGCGAGCCACAACCCTTTTGAAGATAATGGTATCAAGTTTTTCAATTCTTATGGTTATAAGCTTAAAGAAGAAGAAGAAAGAGCGATTGAAGAAATCTTTCATGATGAAGGATTGCTGCATTCTAGCTATAAAGTGGGCGAGAGCATCGGTAGCGCTAAAAGGATAGACGATGTCATAGGGCGCTATATTGTGCATTTAAAACACTCTTTCCCCAAACATTTGAATTTACAGAGTTTAAGGATCGTGCTAGATACCGCTAATGGCGCGGCTTATAAGGTGGCTCCGGTCGTTTTTAGCGAGCTTGGGGCTGATGTGTTAGTGATTAATGATGAGCCTAATGGGTGTAATATTAATGAGCAATGCGGGGCTTTACACCCCAACCAATTGAGCCAGGAAGTGAAAAAATACCGCGCGGATCTGGGCTTTGCTTTTGATGGCGATGCCGACAGGCTAGTGGTGGTGGATAATTTAGGGAATATCGTGCATGGGGACAAGCTTTTAGGGGTGTTAGGGGTTTATCAAAAGTCTAAAAACGCCCTTTCTTCTCAAGCAATTGTCGCTACGAGCATGAGCAATTTAGCCCTTAAAGAATACCTAAAATCCCAAGATTTAGAATTAAAACATTGCGCGATTGGGGATAAGTTTGTGAGCGAATGCATGCGATTGAATAAAGCCAATTTTGGAGGCGAGCAAAGCGGGCATATCATTTTTAGCGATTACGCTAAAACAGGCGATGGTTTGGTGTGCGCTTTGCAAGTGAGTGCGTTAGTGTTAGAAAGCAAGCAGGTAAGCTCTGTTGCGTTAAACCCCTTTGAATTATACCCTCAAAACCTAGTGAATTTGAATGTCCAAAAAAAGCCCCCTTTAGAAAGCCTGAAAGGTTATAGCACTCTTTTAAAAGAATTAGACCAACTAGAGATCCGCCATTTGATCCGTTATAGCGGCACTGAAAACAAATTACGAATCCTTTTAGAAGCTAAAGATGAAAAATTGCTCGAATTGAAAATGCAAGAATTAAAAGAGTTTTTTGAAGGGCATTTGTGCTAAAAACCACCCAACAAAGCCTGTTAGTTTTTATAGGGGTTTTTTTCCTTATTTTTGGCGTGGATCAAGCGATTAAATACGCTATTTTAGAGGGGTTTCGCTATGAAAGTTTGATGATAGATATTGTTTTGGTGTTCAATAAAGGTGTGGCGTTTTCCTTGCTCAGTTTTTTAGAGGGGGGTTTGAAATACTTGCAAATCCTTTTGATTTTAGGGCTTTTTATCTTTTTAATGCGCCAAAGGGAGCTTTTTAAAAACCATGCGATAGAGTTTGGCATGGTGTTTGGCGCTGGGGTTTCTAATGTTTTAGACCGGTTTGTGCATGGGGGCGTGGTGGATTATGTGTATTATCATTATGGCTTTGATTTTGCCATTTTTAATTTCGCTGATGTCATGATAGATGTGGGTGTGGGCGTTTTATTGTTGAAACAATTCTTTTTTAAGCAAAAACAAAACAAAATTAAGGCATAATCGCTCTTTTTAAAATAAAAGGTCGCGTAGCTCAGTTGGTAGAGCACTACCTTGACATGGTAGTGGCCGCTGGTTCAAGTCCAGTCGTGGCCACCATTATCACTCCAATTTTAATTCTCATTTTTTTGTGGGTTTTTGATTTTATCAAATGATTCTAAAGGGTATTAAACGCGCTCCCAATAACGCTTTTATAGCGCTTCAAAACTATAACACTAATTTATTTTAAATAATAATTGGTTAATGAACGCTTCTGTTAATCTTAGTAAATCAAAACATTGCTACAATTACATCCAACCTTGATTTCGTTATGTCTTCAAGGAAAAACACTTTAAGAATAGGAGAATGAGATGAAACTCACCCCAAAAGAGTTAGACAAGTTGATGCTCCACTACGCTGGAGAATTGGCTAAAAAACGCAAAGAAAAAGGCATTAAGCTTAACTATGTAGAAGCAGTAGCTTTGATTAGTGCCCATATTATGGAAGAAGCGAGAGCTGGTAAAAAGACTGCGGCTGAATTGATGCAAGAAGGGCGCACTCTTTTAAAACCCGATGATGTGATGGATGGCGTGGCAAGCATGATCCATGAAGTGGGTATTGAAGCGATGTTTCCTGATGGGACCAAACTCGTAACCGTGCATACCCCTATTGAGGCCAATGGTAAATTAGTTCCTGGTGAGTTGTTCTTAAAAAATGAAGACATCACTATCAACGAAGGCAAAAAAGCCGTTAGCGTGAAAGTTAAAAATGTTGGCGACAGACCGGTTCAAATCGGCTCACACTTCCATTTCTTTGAAGTGAACAGATGCTTAGACTTTGACAGAGAAAAAACTTTCGGTAAACGCTTAGATATTGCGAGCGGGACAGCGGTAAGGTTTGAACCTGGCGAAGAAAAATCCGTAGAATTGATTGACATTGGCGGTAACAGAAGAATCTTTGGATTTAACGCATTGGTTGATAGGCAAGCAGACAACGAAAGCAAAAAAATTGCTTTACACAGAGCTAAAGAGCGTGGTTTTCATGGTGCTAAAAGCGATGACAACTATGTAAAAACAATTAAGGAGTAAGAAATGAAAAAGATTAGCAGAAAAGAATATGTTTCTATGTATGGCCCTACTACAGGCGATAAAGTGAGATTGGGCGATACAGATTTGATCGCTGAAGTAGAACATGACTACACCATTTATGGCGAAGAGCTTAAATTCGGTGGCGGTAAAACCCTAAGAGAAGGCATGAGCCAATCCAATAACCCTAGCAAAGAAGAACTGGATTTAATCATCACTAACGCTTTAATCGTGGATTACACCGGTATTTATAAAGCGGATATTGGTATTAAAGATGGCAAAATCGCTGGCATTGGCAAAGGCGGTAACAAAGACATGCAAGATGGCGTTAAAAACAATCTTAGCGTGGGCCCTGCTACTGAAGCGCTAGCCGGTGAAGGTTTGATCGTAACTGCTGGTGGTATTGACACACACATCCACTTCATCTCCCCCCAACAAATCCCTACAGCTTTTGCAAGCGGTGTAACAACTATGATTGGTGGCGGAACTGGTCCTGCTGATGGCACTAACGCAACCACTATCACTCCAGGCAGAAGAAACTTAAAATGGATGCTCAGAGCAGCTGAAGAATATTCTATGAATTTAGGTTTCTTAGCTAAAGGTAACACTTCTAACGATGCGAGCTTAGCCGATCAAATTGAAGCTGGTGCGATTGGCTTTAAAATCCACGAAGACTGGGGAACAACTCCTTCTGCAATCAATCATGCGTTAGATGTTGCGGACAAATACGATGTGCAAGTCGCTATCCACACAGACACTTTGAATGAAGCCGGTTGTGTAGAAGACACTATGGCAGCCATTGCCGGACGCACTATGCACACTTTCCACACTGAAGGTGCTGGTGGCGGACACGCTCCTGATATTATTAAAGTGGCCGGTGAACACAACATTCTACCCGCTTCCACTAACCCCACTATCCCTTTCACCGTGAATACAGAAGCCGAACACATGGACATGCTTATGGTGTGCCACCACTTGGATAAAAGCATTAAAGAAGATGTTCAGTTCGCTGATTCAAGGATCCGCCCTCAAACCATTGCGGCTGAAGACACTTTGCATGACATGGGGATTTTCTCCATCACTAGTTCTGACTCTCAAGCGATGGGCCGTGTGGGTGAAGTTATCACTAGAACTTGGCAAACAGCTGACAAAAACAAAAAAGAATTTGGCCGCTTGAAAGAAGAAAAAGGCGATAACGACAACTTCAGGATCAAACGCTACTTGTCTAAATACACCATTAACCCAGCGATCGCTCATGGGATTAGCGAGTATGTGGGTTCTGTAGAAGTGGGTAAAGTGGCTGACTTGGTATTGTGGAGTCCCGCATTCTTTGGCGTGAAACCCAACATGATCATCAAAGGCGGGTTCATTGCGTTGAGTCAAATGGGCGATGCGAACGCTTCTATCCCTACCCCACAACCAGTTTATTACAGAGAAATGTTCGCTCACCATGGTAAAGCCAAATACGATGCAAACATCACTTTTGTATCTCAAGCGGCTTATGACAAAGGCATTAAAGAAGAATTAGGACTTGAAAGACAAGTGTTGCCGGTAAAAAATTGCAGAAACATCACTAAAAAAGACATGCAATTCAACGACACTACCGCTCACATTGAAGTCAATCCTGAAACTTACCATGTGTTCGTGGATGGCAAAGAAGTAACTTCTAAACCAGCCAATAAAGTGAGCTTGGCGCAACTCTTTAGCATTTTCTAGGATTTTTTAATTTTCTAAGGTTTTAGGAGCGTTTCTCCTTAAATCTTAGGTTGTAGGCTCTCTAACTTTTTTATTAAAAGTTAAGAGCTTATTTTTTTGTTTTTATTTTTTGTCAATTTACTATTTTTCTTTATGATTAGCTCAAGCAACAAAAGTTATTCGTAAGGTGCGTTTGTTGTAAAAATTTTTGTTTGGAAGGAAAAGGCAATGCTAGGACTTGTATTGTTATATGTTGGGATTGTTTTAATCAGCAATGGGATTTGCGGGTTAACCAAAGTCGATCCTAAAAGCACTGCGGTGATGAACTTTTTTGTGGGTGGGCTCTCCATTATTTGTAATATAGTTGTCATCACTTATTCTGCACTCCACCCTACAGCCCCTGTAGAAGGTGCCGAAGATATTGCTCAAGTATCGCACCATTTGACTAGTTTCTATGGGCCAGCGACTGGGTTATTGTTTGGTTTTACCTACTTGTATGCGGCTATCAACCACACTTTTGGTTTGGATTGGAGGCCTTATTCTTGGTATAGCTTATTCGTAGCGATCAACACTGTTCCTGCTGCGATTTTATCCCACTATAGCGATATGCTTGATGACCACAAAGTGTTAGGCATCACTGAAGGCGATTGGTGGGCGATCATTTGGTTGGCTTGGGGTGTTTTGTGGCTTACCGCTTTCATTGAAAACATCTTAAAAATCCCTTTAGGGAAATTCACTCCATGGCTTGCTATCATTGAGGGTATTTTAACCGCTTGGATCCCTGCTTGGTTGCTCTTTATCCAACACTGGGTGTGAGATGATCATAGAGCGTTTAATGGGCAATCTAAGGGATTTAAACCCCTTGGATTTCAGCGTGGATTATGTGGATTTAGAATGGTTTGAAACGAGGAAGAAAATCGCTCGTTTTAAAACCAGGCAAGGCAAAGACATAGCCATACGCCTTAAAGACGCTCCCAAGTTGGGTCTCTCTCAAGGGGATATTTTATTTAAAGAAGAGAAGGAAATTATCGCCGTTAATATCTTGGATTCTGAAGTCATTCACATTCAAGCTAAAAGCATGGCAGAAGTAGCAAAAATATGCTATGAAATAGGAAACCGCCATGCGGCTTTATACTATGGCGAGTCTCAATTTGAATTTAAAACACCATTTGAAAAGCCCACGCTAGCGTTACTAGAAAAGCTAGGGATTCAAAATCGTGTTTTAAGTTCAAAATTGGATTCCAAAGAACGCTTAACCGTGAGCATGCCTCATAGTGAGCCTAATTTTAAGGTCTCACTAGCGAGCGATTTTAAAGTGGTCGTAAAATAGAAAAGAAATAGAAAAATAACAGAATGGATAAAGGAAAGAGCGTGAAAAGCACTAAAAAAAGCGTGGGTACGCCCCCAAAAACCCCAAAGACAGACAACAATGCTCATGTGGATAATGAATTTCTGATCTTACAAGTCAATGATGCGGTGTTCCCTATTGGCTCTTACACGCATTCTTTTGGGCTAGAAACTTATATCCAGCAAAAAAAGGTTACCAATAAAGAAAGCGCTTTAGAGTATTTAAAAGCCAATCTTTCTAGCCAGTTCCTTTATACGGAAATGCTGAGCTTGAAATTAACCTATGAAAGCGCCATCCAACAGGATTTAAAAAAAATCTTAGGGGTTGAAGAAGTCATTATGCTATCCACAAGTCCCATGGAATTACGATTAGCCAATCAAAAGCTAGGCAATCGTTTCATTAAAACCTTACAAGCCATGAACGAATTAGACATGGGCGTATTTTTTAACGCTTACGCTCAACAAACCAAAGATCCCACCCATGCCACTAGCTATGGCGTTTTTGCGGCGAGTTTGAATATTGAATTGAAAAAGGCTTTAAGGCATTATCTTTATGCACAAACTTCTAACATGGTAATTAACTGCGTTAAAAGCGTCCCACTATCTCAAAACGACGGGCAAAAAATCTTATTGAGCTTGCAAAGCCCTTTTAACCAGCTCATAGAAAAAACCCTAGAACTAGACGAAAGCCACCTGTGCGCGGCAAGCGTTCAAAACGACATTAAGGCGATGCAGCATGAGAGTTTATACTCGCGCCTTTATATGTCTTGAATTTTAATCTCAAATTGAAAGGAATTTTATGGTAAAAATTGGAGTTTGTGGTCCTGTAGGAAGCGGTAAAACCGCCTTGATTGAAGCTTTAACGCGCCACATGTCAAAGGATTACGACATGGCGGTTATCACTAATGATATTTACACTAAAGAAGACGCAGAGTTTATGTGTAAAAATTCGGTGATGCCACGAGAGAGGATTATTGGCGTAGAAACAGGAGGCTGTCCGCACACAGCCATTAGAGAAGACGCTTCTATGAATTTAGAAGCCGTAGAAGAAATGCATGGCCGTTTCCCTAATTTGGAATTGCTTTTGATTGAAAGCGGAGGCGATAACCTTTCAGCGACTTTTAATCCGGAGTTAGCGGACTTTACGATTTTTGTGATTGATGTGGCTGAGGGCGATAAAATCCCCAGGAAAGGCGGGCCAGGAATCACGCGCTCAGACTTGCTTGTCATCAATAAAATTGACTTAGCCCCCTATGTGGGAGCGGACTTGAAAGTCATGGAAAGGGATTCTAAAAAAATGCGCGGCGAAAAGCCCTTTATTTTTACGAATATCCGCGCTAAAGAAGGTTTAGACGATGTGATCGCTTGGATCAAACGCAACGCTTTATTGGAAGATTGATGAACACTTACGCTCAAGAATCCAAGCTCAGGTTAAAAACCAAAATAGGGGCTGACGGGCGGTGCGTGATTGAAGACAATTTTTTCACGCCCCCCTTTAAGCTCATGGCGCCCTTTTACCCTAAAGATGATTTAGCTGAAATCATGCTTTTAGCGGTAAGCCCTGGCTTAATGAAAGGCGATGCGCAAGACATGCAATTAAACATCGGTCCAAATTGCAAGCTAAGGATCACTTCGCAATCCTTTGAAAAAATCCATAACACTGAAGACGGGTTTGCCAGCAGAGACATGCACATTGTTGTGGGGGAAAACGCTTTTTTAGACTTTGCGCCTTTCCCGTTAATCCCCTTTGAGAACGCGCATTTTAAGGGCAACACAACGATTTCTTTGCACTCTAGCTCTCAATTGCTCTATAGTGAAATCATTGTCGCAGGGCGAGTGGCACGCAATGAGCTGTTTAAATTCAACCGCTTGCACACCAAAATCTCTATTTTACAAGATGAGAAACCCATCTATTATGACAACACGATTTTAGATCCCAAAACCACCGACATGAACAACATGTGCATGTTTGATGGCTATACGCATTATTTGAATTTGGTGCTTGTCAATTGCCCCATAGAGCTCTCTGGTGTGCGAGAACGCATTGAAGAAAGCGAAGGGGTAGATGGGGCAGTGAGTGAAATCGCTAGTTCTCATTTATGCGTGAAAGCTTTAGCGAAAGGCTCAGAACCCTTGTTGCATTTAAGAGAAAAAATCGCTCGCCTCATCACGCAAACCATCACGCAAAAGGTTTAAAAGCGCTTCAAAAAGATTAAATCCCTTTAGTCTTTTTAACCCCCCCCCCTTTTTTTTGACCCTATAAGCTGAAAGGCCTGAATTCAGTATAGCTGTCTTTAGAAAGCTCTACAAATAGCGCATTGAGTTTGTTTTTCAATGAAGGCAAATCTTTTTTGATAGCGTCTAAGTTTTCCCTATTACACATAAAGGCCAGGCATTGCTTGAAGTGGTTGTTTAACAACTCTTTTAACTTGCCATCGTAATTAGCTTGAATTTGTTTGAAATCATGCGCAAAGATGATGCAATACTGCTCGTTGTCTGTGGCTTTTTCTAAAAACGATCTTAATTTTTCCACCCCTACTTTGTCATGCCATTCTTTCGCTTCGTTGAGATTGTCTATCACAAGCACGCTGTTAGGATTCATAGCGGTGTCTAAAACGCTTAAGATATTTTCTACAGGCGTGATGCCGTATTCTTTTTGCACATCAAAAGACCTTATCAAGCGTTTTTCTTTATTGCAAAAAACCAATTCTTTGTTCGTGCTCTTAATGTTTTGGAACAAAAGCTTCATTAAAGCGATGCGAGCGTTTAAATCTTGACTCACCACTAACAAATGCGATTCGTTGTTTTCAAACTCCACTATCAAGTCCTTTTGCTCATAATCCACTTTTTTGCCCAGATGCAAACGCATTTCATTAGCCTTAAGGGTGTTGGGCATTTTTAAAGGTGTCTCGCCATTATAGATTTTACGATCTATGGATGCGAGATTTCTTTGGTTAAATTCAGCGTGTATTTTTGTGAGAAAAGATTTGAAATCATCAGGGGCTTTAGGGATACTCATCTTGGTGTGGTATTTTTGATGCCCCCCGTTGTTGTTGAAAATGCCTTCTGGTTTTTGAAGCCCACAAGCTACATCATCGTCCAAAATTTTAGTGCTGTCGTCTGCATCCATAGGCAAAGCGATGCGGTTGGCGATTTGAGCCTTAATGCTACTATCAATTTCACCGCCGCGCATGGTCTGAGTGGCTAAAACTAAATGCACCCCATAGCTACGACCCTTTTTAAGCAGAGTGTTTAAAGATCGTTCCACGCTCCCTTTCACTTGAGTGGATTTATCGCTAAAAAGCACCTGAAATTCATCAACCACTACGATCAGTCTGGGCATTTTTTCATGCTTTCGGTAATCGCTTAAATCTTTCACCTTAAACTGCTTGAACCGATCGGCTCTTTTTTTTATTTCATCGCAAAGCCAGCTTAAAAAACTAACACCAAAACCCACCGAACTCGCCACGCTCACCAACCTCGCATGCTCTAAAATCGGATCTGTGTATGCGTTAAATTCCACCCCCTCTTTATAGTCTAACAAAAAGAGTTGGACTTCATTGGGCGCGTAGTAGAAAGCTAAATTTTGGATCAACACATGCAAGAAATTGGATTTCCCGCTCCCGCTGCGCCCGCAAATGAGCGTGTGGTTTTGTTCGTTACCGATTTCAAAACACACTTCCTTATGGTTAATATCCCACCCCACCGGTACAACCACCTCATGCTGAGAGCTTTTAGTCCAAAATTCTTTGTCTCTTTGTAAGTCCTTCAACTCCCTTTTAACTTCTTTTTTTTGCTTGTAATACGCTTTAATTTTATCAGCGAAGTCTTGCATGTGCTGGGATTTAATACCTTGATCGTTGATCACTTCTACATTAAGGTATTTAAAGCGTTCAAAACTTGTCGTATCCCTAAAAAACTCCGCATGTTTTTTCAGATCTTCTGCGGATTTATTGTTTTTTTCGCTCTCCAAATTGACAGAGCTCAAAACCCCCATTTTTAGAGCCAAAACGCATGATTTTTTCCAAATAATAAAGTGCGTCTTTGCTCAAAGCATCTACCCCACTTAAAAAAAGTGCTTTTAAAGGCAAGGGGTCTGTGGCGTCTTCATTATAATGCGCAAAATCTCTAAAGCCGGCCAATTTTTCTTGCAAATTAACCTTTAAATATTCATACAAATGCTTTAGAGCTTCTTCTATTTCCTTGCTTTCGGTCAAAATCCTTTGCTGGTAAATAAAATCATTGTCTTTATGTAAAAGCCTTCTTGCCAGATTGAAAATACCCCCCAAGCTCAACGCATCAACCAAAATCACTTCCAGTTGCACTAAAGGCGTGCTGGAGAGTAAGCGCATGAGCATTTCTCTTAAAAACTGCCCGTCTTTTTCATGCTCTATATACAAGCTTTTAGGAGGGAAAGGATAAACTTTAGGTAATAAAAATTCCATGTTAGCGCCATTTTTGCCCCTAACATGCAATAAACCATAGCTTAAAAATTGGGGGTAAGCGCTCGTTTCATTGAATTGCGGCGCGTCTGTGAATTGCGCTTGAATTTGCCTGATACTCTTTTGATAGTCCTCTATTTGTGAGATGATCGGCTTGAGAAAACTCTCTGGCTCTTTTTTAGCAACAACTTTATCTAAGGCATCGTCCAGTTCTTTTAATAAATTACCCGCATCAATCATCTTTATCCTTAAGATATTCATCATAGTGCCTCTTGGCTTCTCTTTCATGCTCTTTGGCTTCACGCATAAGCCTATCGATCTCGCTTGATGAATGGAAATTCATATCAATTTGCCTCATCAAAGATTTGGCTTCTTCAATTTGCTCGTTGATTTTTCTTCTTTGGTATTGAGTGTCTTGCTCTAAATTTTCTAAGTCATGTGCGATTTTTAGCATCTCACTTTTAAGCTTCTGCCCCAAATCATCTTGCATGGCGTTTTCTACGAAATAGTCGCAAATCCTTCTTAACTCATTGGTGCAACCCTCCAAAAAAACTTTATGAGAAAACATTTTAACCCCTTGATTCCAATTTTTTTAAAAACATTTTAAGATTTAATAGCGCTTTTTTTGAGCCATCATCAGTGTCTAAAAACAGCACCACATCAGTGGTCGTATTCCAAAGATAATACCCCCCATACCCGTCATTAGCAAAAACGATTTCTTCAGGCTCTAACCATTCTTTCAAGCTTTGCATGAAATCAATCAATAAGCCCTTGCCCTCTAAATTGAAGTTCAAAACATGTTTAAATGTGTAGGATTCATTGCCCACCATGAAATAACGCCATTGGCTAAAACCATAGTTTGATCGTTTGATGAAGTCCTTAAACGCATCGCTCAAGCCTATTTTTAATCGCTCTTCTAACCCGTTCAACGCATGGTCATTGAGCGGCTCTACAAATTCCCAATTCAGTTCTGTGTTTGTAGGAATTTCTCCCATAGTTTGTATCCTTTCGTGTGTTTCACGCCTAATAATAACTCTTCTCTCACCAACGCCACATTCCCTAAAACATTCGCGTCAAAATGCCATAAATAGCCCCTAGGAATGAATCCTTTTGCGATCTGTTCCAAATCTGCCGCATCAAAGCCCAAATCGTTGTCTTTAAGCGCGGCTTGTAAAGCCTTTAGGGCATGATGAGCGCATGCGGTTTTATCTAAATTCTCTAAAGGCACAATGGCGCTAAAAACGCTATCAAATTCCGCTAAACGCAACGCATTAAAGCGGACTTCTTCCGGATAGGGGTTTTTTTCATCTACAATAAAGCCCTCTTTATGGCTTTCTAAAAACTCCCTATACTCCAACGCTTTTTGCGTATAATTTTCATTCCGTTCTAAGATGGGTGCTATTTTTTGGCTCAAACTTTCTGTGGCGCGTTCCAACTCTGCTTCCAAGCTATCAAAAGCTTCATTAATAGCGTTTGAATCGTTAGGGGATTCTTTGATTTTTTCCGCAAAATCTTGTAAAGCTTTCTTACAATTTTTAACGCAACGATTTTTGGCTAGAGTCAAGCTTTCGTTATAAGAAGGCACGCCTAAAACGCTTGGCATCAAATCCTCTAAATTCTTTTCAAATTCTCGCTCTTTAGAGCTTGCCATGCGATCTAATCCATCGTTAGACAAAGCGTTAGTTTTATCTCTAAAGCTTGGCGTTAAGTCCCCTAAACTCTTTTCAAATTCTCGCTCTCTAAAAGCTATCATGCGATCTAATTCCTCGTTAGACAAGGCGTTATGATGGATCTTGTCTTTCAAATCAGCGCATAGATCAGCGTATAAAGAAGCGAAATTTTCCCTCAAATCTTTCAAGCGTTCATCATCTGTAGCCCTCTCTAACTCTGTTTTTAAACGATTAAAAGCTTCGTTCATAGCGTTCAAATCGTTGGGGGATTCTTTGATTTTTTCTGCAAAATCTTGTAAGGCTTTCTTACAATTTTTAACGCAACGATTTTTGGCTAAAGTCAAGCTCTCAAAATCAACGCTCATCAAATCCAATCCATGCTCTTTAGACGCTTTAGTGCGATCTGATTTAGAAGAAGCGTTAAATCTGTTTTTCAAATCAGCGTATAAAGAAAAGCTAAAATCTTCCCTCAAATCCTTCAAGCGCTCATCAAAAACGCTTTTTTTAGGGTTATAAGAGAAAGTAGGCCGTTCAAAATCGTATTCCATTAAAACGCCTGGGGTTGGAAAGTTGTATTCGTTATCTATCGCGTCGCTCGCTTGTTTCAAACGCCTGATAAATTCCTGGTGTTTATCAGTATAAAAATGCAACATCTTTTTAACGCTCTCCCAAGCTCCCTCTACAAGTTCCACGCTCGCTTTGGCTTGAGTGGAGTAGATTTCAAGCATTCGTTCTAATAAGCTTACATTGTGTTCCCATTTTTCTATATTGTCTTCCATAAGGTTTAAGCCCTTTTCACAAGCTTCAGCGCCTAATTTAGCAGGAGGGAAAATAGTCGAGACTGCATCACAAACACCTCCACAAAAATCTAAAACAGATCCCCAAAAGCCCTTTCGCTTTTTTATGGCTGCGTTTAATTTTCCTATGGCTTTTTCCAATTGCATTTCAATTTTTCTGCGTTCTAGTAGAATTCCTCGCGCATAACTATCAAGATTTGTGATAAATTGAAGGCACTTTTCTTCTTGCAAGGATCTTTTAAATTCCCTGCATCTTCTAACAACCTCTTTGACTTCTTCTGTGTCCGTTTTCCATTCAGCCATAAATTATCCTTAATAATCTTCTTCTAAAACCCTAATCCTCTCTTTAAGCCATGCGATTTGCTCTTGCGCGGCTTCATCAAATTCATTGAAAGTGCTTTTCAAATTATCCAGCACCTCGCTAAATCTCTCTCTTTTAACGTCTTGCCATGAATCCAAATTATGGAAATGGTTGCTCAAGCTATTCACTTCCTCGTTTAGTAACTCTTTAAAGCGTTCTAAATGCCCTACAAATCCTCTGACCTCTTCGGTATCCATTTGCACTCTGCTCATCGGTTGTCCTTTCTTTTAAAAATTTTCTTCATTGGAATCAGGCTTTTTATCGCCGCTGATCCTAATGCTCCCACCCCCATAGCTAGGGGGTGTTATGGGGCGAACCTCTAGCGTTTCGCCTCTTTCTCTTTTGTATTTTTCTTGCTGGCTTTGGTGGTATGTTTTCATGCTGTCTATCACGATTGCTTTGTGGTTTCTCCCTAAATCAGCGTTGGTGAGCAATTTTTGAACGCCATTACCCAAGCTGTTAGAATGCCTGTCTTCTATCTTAAGAGACAAATTCAAGCCCTTAAAATTCTCCAAAGCCTCCACCAGTTCCACCACAAGCTTCCTGTCCCAAATGGAATTTTTCAAATCCTTACACAAGGAAAAAACCTCGTTTGGAAACTGGTAATCATACAAAAACAAAAGGTCTAAATTTTCTAAAAATTCCACGTTGCAACGCTCTTTAAAACTTCTCAAAAAGCCCTCTTTTAACGGCGCAAAGCCTTCCGTGATAGGGATTAGCCCCTTGTCTTGGGTGTGTTTAAACACCATAATGCTTTTTTCAATCACGACAAACGCATAAGCGTTCTTAGTCATCATAATTTTTCTGCCTCGCTTTCATAGATTAATTGGCCGTCTTTAAACAGCCCCACTTTAATGCTTTGGGAATCCACGCAACACACCTTCACATCCACTTCTTCATGCTCTTCTAGCGCTATGGAGATCATTTGCGTATCTTGAATGTCCAAAGTGTTGGTGTTGGCGAGAGGTTTATCGCTGTAGCGTATCTCTAACTCATCAAAGCCTCCCCATTCCTCTTTAGTTTGGAAAATCTGGTATTCATTAGGCTTTAAAGAATCCCTATGGATTTTAGCGTGGAATTTCCCCTCTATCTCAATGCCTAAATCGTATTTAAACACCGGATTGGAATCTATAGAGGGCCTTTCAATCCCTTTAGCCTTATCCCTGCTTTCTAAAAGCCCAAAAGCCACCCCGGTTTTGCAAGTGGGCTTTAAATAAGCGGGCGTGTTAGAGACATCTTCTCCGGTAAGCTCTAAAATCTGTTTGTCTGATTTTTCCGTGCCTAGCGGCTCGTAAATGATGAATGTGAAATCATCTTTAGAAGTCTTTTGCTTATAATCTTTGAGCTGCTTTTCTTTGGCGTTTTCAAACGCTTGTTTGACCAACACCGATTTGCTCGCATTCTCGCCTAAGAAAATATGAAACGCCCGACACTGATCATCAATGTTTTCAGCCATCACTTTAGAAAATCCGGCAAAGAAGTTGGCAACGCCTTCATTGATCTTGTCTTTTAAGAGGCTTAAAAGCTCTTTGCAATCAACTTTAAGATCGCATTCTGTTTCTACCCCATTCCTATCAAACAGCATGGCTTTAAAATCCTTTTTAAAATCCTCTATCTCAAACTCTTCGCCTTCTTCTATCGCTTCTATAATATTGGCGTCTAAATTTTCTAAAAAAGGGCGCAAGCTAGAAGCGATCGTTTGCAAATTCAAGCGCGCTTCTCTAGAGTTTTGCATAAACGATCCGAAGCGTTGCGTATCGATCCTGTCATAGTTGGGCTTAGCAATGACAATGTCTTTTGCTTTCAGCTCTTGGAAATTTTTGGCATACACTTCCCAAGCCAACAATTCCAATAAATTCTCACCGCCTAAATACTTATCCCCTCCACTGCTAAAATGCGTCATTTTGTAAAGGAATTTGGGGCTAGCGCTTTTTCCCATTTGCCAAAGTCAAAATCCGTCGTCCCGCCCCCAAAATCAAACACCCCGTAATAAATAGGCTTGTCTAACTTCTCTGATTTAAAAAACCCGTAGCTTTTTAAAGCACTAATGGCATATGCGCAAGGCTCGCTCGCTTCTCAATTCCACTTTGAAAGTTTTAGCCGTTTTTTCATCGTCAAAAACATGCCGGGGTAAGGATTTTTTCAAGCCTCTTTCAAAACTCTCTCTGATTTTTTCAGCCTGATGCTTTTCATACTTGATGGGGTAGGATAAAAAGTATTTCAAAAACACGCCATTTTCCATGTTGTTGATGCAGCGGCCGATGCAGTAAGCGTAGATTTCTATGGGGTTAAAATCCGTGCAATTAGTGAAGCTTTCTAAAGAAAAATCCTTTTCTAAATCCCTAAAATTCTGTTTTTCATCCGCTCCAGCCCATTGCTTCAATTGAGAAAAAAACCGATACAAATCATTCCCTTTAACGCCTGCAGCGTTCTTTTGGGCTTCATGCGCCACTTCTATATCGTTCTTTTCTGTGAAAGGGCGGTGATCTAGTGCATTGTATTCTATAATAAATTTTTTTCTGTGTCTAAACTCCATGATCGTAGGGTTTTCAAACTTTGTCAGGCTTGCGTCATCTACTAGCCCGCCAATAGAGAGCAAGCGGTATTTTCCGTTCTCATCCATATAGCTTGCGGTCGTGCTTTTAGTCCCAAAGTCAATAGCGACAACGCCCTTTTTTAAATCCTTCAAACTTGAGTGCGCATAGAAGTTCATTTCTTTGTTGTTGCTGTCTAAATTATCAAACCTAAAGGTTACGCTTTCTTTAGGCGTGCTAGGCACCTCTAAATCCCAATGCCCTCCGTCCAAATCAAGCAATTGGCTTTGGCTATAGCTCTTAAGGCCTACCGCTACACTATCCACATTGAGCATCAATTCTTTAAATGCTTCAAAATCCACATCCACATCGCTATAAGAAACGATCTCTAAGGTTTTTTCTATTTTCTCATTAGTGATCTTTTTATCTTGCGCTAAATCCTCTATGAATTTTTGATTTTCATCAGAAAGATACCTTAAAGAAGTCTCATTATTGACGATCGCATGAAGCACCCGCAGCACTTGTTTGAATTTGATTTTGTCTTCTTCTGACACTTCATCTTTGAAATGGATCGGTATTTCTTCATTGAATGCGACTCCATCTTTTAAAGACAACTTGCACAATTTTTCTACTAACGGGTGGCCAATAGGCAGTCTTAAACTCTGTAAGGGGTTTGCCATGATATTTCTCCTTCAATTATGATTTTTGTTGTTTTGAGGGTTGCTCTTTCAAGCCATCAACCCTCTCTTTGAGTGCGATGTTCTCTTCTTCTAATTTTCTGTTTTGGCGTTTTAAATCCTGGTTTGTGCTCGCTAAACGCCTGTTGTGTAAGTCCAGGTCGCTTTTAGCTTCCATACCTTCTAAGCTCTTCAAGCGCGCGATTTCTCGCTCCAGCTCGGTTTTTTCTTTGGCTGTTTTTTCTTTAGCTTGCGCTAATTGAGCGTTAGAGTTTTCTAAAGCTTGCCGTAATTGATTGTGAGTGTTTTCCAAATTTTTTTGAGCGCTTTCTAATTGTTTGAGTTTGTCGGTTAGGTGTTGGTTGTCTTTTTCTAAATTAGCGCATAATTTTTCTAAAAACCCATGCGCATCTTGCAATTGTGCTCGCTCTTGTTTGAGGCTGCCATGCTCTTTATTGAGTGCGACAACTTGGTGGTTGAGTTTGTCGTTTTCGGTTTTCAGATCGGCGTTTGCTTTAGTTAGATTATCTTTTTCTTTTGATAACTCGGTGTTTTCTCTTCTTAGCCTTTCTTTTTCTGTGGTTAGCCTCTGATTTTTTTCAGTCAGTTCTGTTTTATCTTTAGTTAGATTGTCTTTTTCTCTTAACAATTCGGCTTTTTCATTTTTTAAAACTTGCTGAGATTGTTCTAACGCTTTCACTTGCTTTTGTAATTCGTTAAGCTGATTGGTTAGATTATCTTTTTCGTTAGTTAGCCTTTCTTTGTCTGTGGTTAGTGTTTTATTTTGGTCAGCTAGCTTATCTCTTTCTCTAGTTAGATCATTTTTTTCTTGATTTAGTGCGGTGTTTTCTTCTTGGACTTTTTTAAGCGTTTCCTCTTTTTTTTGATCGTCTTTTGGGTTTTCTTGGGTGTCGTTAGAAGATTTTCCAAGCGAAAAGAAATTGCCTATAAAATGAGAGAGTTTTCTAAGGGGTTCGAGATTCTCTAATTTATCATCTAATTTTTGAATGCGATCTTCAAGATCTCTGACACGATTTAAAAGCTCTTCATTATTGGGGGGGGGTGGAAGCAGTCGTTCTTGAAATATTTGTATTTTCTGTATTCGTGTTTTCCACAGTATGAGCACCACTCATAAGAATACATCCTTTTATATCATACCAATGTTAAAAAGATTGTTATTGTAATTTGAGAAAACTTAAAATGAGCTTTATTATCAGAATACAAAGTGCAAGCGTTGCAACTAAAAAGCGATCGCAATAAACACCTAACGCATGGCGTTTAATTAAGATGGGTTAAAAAGCGTTTTTAAAAGCGGATAAAAGCGGGTTTAGAAAAGGGAAAACCCCTAGGATCTAGGGTTAAAGGCTAGTATCCCAGTGGTTCAGATTAGAAGAGTAAGGGTCAAAAAGACCTGAAGGCATGCCGGTCGTTGTTTGTCTTTCTGTGTGGTGAGCTTCTTTTTTCATCGCCTTGTCATCAACACAAGCAAGACCTTGAGACTTATAGCTAGAGCAACCACTCAACAACAACACGCCAATTGCACCAATCATCAAACCGTTTCTAATTGTTTTCATTTTATATCCTTTTGTTTTTAAATTTTTTCGTTTAATTTAAAATCGTTTCTAAAGCTTTTAAATTACACGGCGAGAATAATAAAATTTATTTTTAAACGAAAAGTAAATGAACTTTTTAAAAGATCAAAAATTCTCCCCATTTTAACGCTCAATTGGTAAATAATTACCACATTTGAATATATCAATTTTAATAATTAAATTCATTTAGTATAAAAACAATCAAAAAATAAAAATCATTATTAAAAAATGCCTGTTTAAAACATGTTATAATCAAGCCAAAACCTTAAGGAGAAAGAGATGCAAAAGATCATTGATGATTCATTAGAATTGGCTGAAAAGTTGCAAAATCGTATCAGTCAGCATTTGAGCGAGCAAGAAAAAGCGTTCCACTCTAAAATGCAAAAGCTTTTAAACAACCCTGAAAACAAAGTCATGCTCATAGAGCTTATGGATCGGAGTTTTAGATGCCTGGACAATAAAGCCCGCTTTGAAATGATTGAGCATGTTTTAGACAAATACAAAAGCCGTGAGATTTTTTCTCCGTTTGAAAAATTGCTTTTAATGGGGTTTTTAAGCTTTGGGAAAATGCTCCCTGATATGAGCGTGCCTTTCTTTGTCAATAAAATCAGAAGCGACACGAAAGCGATGGTCTTAGATCAAGAAGAGAGCCAGTTAAAAGAGCGGATTTTAAAAAGAAAGAATGAAAAAATCATTTTGAACGTGAATTTTATTGGCGAAGAGGTTTTAGGCGAAGAAGAAGCTAATGCGCGTTTTGAAAAATACTCTCAAGCCCTAAAATCCAACTACATCCAATACATTTCCATTAAAATCACGACGATTTTTTCTCAAATCAATATCCTTGATTTTGAATACTCTAAAAAAGAGATTGTCAAACGCTTAGACGCTCTTTACGCTTTGGCTTTAGAAGAAGAAAAAAAGCAAGGCATGCCTAAATTTATTAATTTGGATATGGAAGAATTTAGGGATTTGGAGCTCACGGTGGAGTCTTTTATGGAATCCATCGCTAAATTTGATTTGAACGCCGGTATTGTGTTGCAAGCTTATATCCCTGATTCTTATGAATATTTGAAAAAACTGCACGCTTTTTCTAAAGAAAGGGTTTTAAAAGGGTTAAAGCCCATTAAAATCCGCTTTGTTAAGGGAGCGAACATGGAGAGCGAAGAGACTATCGCTTCTATGAAAGACTGGGCGTTACCCACATTTTCTAGTAAGCAAGACACCGATTCTAATTACAATAAAATGCTGGATTTTGTTTTAGAGGGCGATAATTATAAATACATTCATATTGGCGTAGCGAGCCACAATATTTTTGAAATCGCCTATGTCTATACGCGCATCCATGCCCTTAATGACCCTGTTGTGTTAGAGCATTTTAGTTTTGAAATGCTAGAGGGCATGAGCTTGCAAGCGAGCCAGGAACTAAAAGAGATGCACAAACTCATTCTTTATGCGCCGGTGTGCGATGAAGCGCATTTTAACAATGCGATCGCTTACTTGGTGAGGAGGCTAGATGAAAACACCTCAAGCGATAATTTCATGAAAGCTTTCTTCAATCTCAAAGTAGGCACGAGCGAATGGAAAGACCAAGAACAACGCTTTTTAAACAGCCTTAAAGGAATCGCTACTTTAGACAATGCCACCCACAGGACTCAAGACAGAAACGCCAAACAAACCGGGCATACCACCTACCCAAACCACTCCTTTAAAAACGAAAGCGATACCGATTTTATTTTAAAAGCCAACCGAGAGTGGGCTAAAAAAGTGCGCGAGAAAATGCATAACGCTCCTATTTTAGAGCTTTACCCAGAGTTGGATGGGAGGTTTGAAGATCCTAATTTAACCCCTTTAGAAGTCTTTGATAGAATCCATCATAAAAAAATCGCCAGCGTGCATTTAGCGGATAAAGAAGCGATTTTAAAAGCCCTAGAAGTGGCTAAAAGCGATAAGAGCCGTTTCAGTCAAAAAAGCTTTACAGAAATCCATGCTTTATTGAGTCAAACCGCCCAGCTTTTTAGAGAAAGAAGAGGCGATTTAATAGGGATTTCGGCTTTAGAAGTGGGTAAGACTTTCGCTGAAACGGACGCTGAAGTGAGCGAAGCCATTGACTTTTTAGAGTTTTACCCTTACAGCTTAAGGGTGTTGCAAGAGCAAAACCTAAAAACCCAATTCACCCCCAAAGGCGTGGGCGTGGTCATCGCTCCATGGAATTTCCCTGTGGGTATTTCTGTAGGCACTATCGCTGCCCCCCTAGCCGCTGGCAATCGGGTGATTTACAAGCCCTCAAGTTTGTCTAGCGTAACCGGCTATAAGCTTTGTGAGTGTTTTTGGGATGCGGGCGTGCCTAGAGATGCGCTCATTTACTTGCCCTCTAAAGGGAGCGATATTAGCGAACACCTTTTAAAAGATGAAAGCATCCAGTTTGCCATTTTAACCGGGGGCGAAGACACCGCTTACAAAATGCTCAAAGCTAACCCCACTTTAGCCTTGAGCGCTGAAACGGGCGGTAAAAACGCCACCATTGTGAGCAAAATGGCAGACAGGGATCAAGCGATTAAAAATGTTATCCATTCAGCTTTCAGCAATTCAGGGCAAAAATGCTCTGCCACTTCGCTTTTAGTGTTAGAAAAAGAAGTCTATGAAGATGAGAACTTTAAAAAGACTCTAATAGATGCAACTCTAAGCCTTAGCGTGGGCGATCCTTTTGATTTCAAAAACAAAATTGGCGCTCTGGCGGACAAGCCTAATGAAAAAGTCATCAAAGCCATAGATGAATTGAAAAGCTATGAAAATTACGAAATCCCAGCAAGCTTTGTGAATGATAACCCCTATTTGATGAAACCAAGCATCAAATACGGCACTAAAAAAGGCGATTTCACGCACCAAACTGAGCTTTTTACGCCCATTTTATCCGTGATGGAAGCGCAAGATTTAGACGAAGCGATAGAAATAGTCAATTCTACCGGTTACGGGCTGACTAGCGCGTTAGAGTCTTTGGACGAAAGGGAGTGGGAATATTATTTAGAACGCATTGAAGCCGGTAATATCTATATCAACAAACCCACCACAGGAGCGATCGTTTTGCGCCAGCCTTTTGGGGGGGTTAAAAAATCCGCTGTGGGGTTTGGGAGGAAGGTAGGCATTTTCAACTATATCACGCAATTTGTGAATATCCACCAAGAAGAAGAAGATGAACACGCCCTAAAAAACCCCTTAAGTGAAGCTTTAGAGAGCTTGACTCAAAAAGGCTATGATGAGCATACGCATGAGTTGAAGCGCGCGATTTTTATGGCGAAGAGCTACGCTTATCATTACAAGCATGAATTCAGCCAAACTAAAGACTATGTCAAAATCAGAGGCGAAGACAATCTCTTTTCCTACACCAAAGTTAAAAGCGTGGGCTATCGCATCACCGAAAAGGACACCTTAAGCGACATGTTGGGCGTGGCTTTGGCATGTTTAATTTCTCAAATCCCTTTAACGCTCAGCACAGAAAACGAACGAGCGAACAAAGATTTAACCTTTTTTTTAGAATGCTTAAAAGCGCTCCGATCAAACGCCCCTATCGTTTATGAAAGCTTGCAAAAATTTAGCGAAAAATTGCATGCTTTCAATCGTGTCCGTTATTTAAAAAGCGATTTGGATTTATTGCACGAGCAAGCGAGCGCTTTAGGGATGGTTTTAGCCACGGCTAAACCCTGCTTGAACGGGCGTTTTGAATTGCTGTATTACCACTTGGAGCGATCGGTTAGCATTTCTTATCATCGTTACGGGAATTTAGGCTCAAGGGTTTTAAGGCAACCCACTTGCCACAAGTCATGCTGTGCTGAAAAATAAATATTGTATTAAATAAGGAGATCAAAATGGGACATGTTGTTTTAAGCACCCCTATTGTTACGATGTTTGTCGTTTATTCGCTGTTAATGCTCTATATTGGTTTTTATTTTTACAAGCAAAACGAAACGACTGAAGATTATTTCTTAGGCGATCGTTCTATGGGCCCTGTGATTAGCGCTTTGAGTGCGGGGGCGAGTGACATGAGCGGGTGGCTTTTAATGGGATTACCGGGAGCTTTATATGTGGGGGGCTTAATCAACTCGCACATCGCCATAGGCTTGAGTTTAGGAGCACTCATTAACTGGGTTTTTGTGGCCAAACGCTTACGCATTTATACGAGCGTGATCGCTAATTCCATCACCATTTCAGATTATTTTGAAACGCGCTTTAGCGATGATAAACACATCTTGCGCTTGATTTCAGCTTTTGTGATTTTAATCTTTTTTATTTTTTACATTTCTTCAGGGCTAGTGAGTGGGGCTAAACTCTTTGAAGCGACCTTTGGCATCCAATACAACTACGCTTTAAGCATTGGCACGCTGATTATTGTCTCTTACACCTTTTTAGGAGGGTATAAGGCGGTGTGCTGGACGGATTTGATTCAAGGGCTTTTGATGATGAGCGCTTTAATCGTGGTGCCGATCGTTATGACAATCCATCTTGGTGGGATTGGAGAGGGGATTAAAATCATTAGAGAAATCAAGCCTGAAAACCTTTCTTTCTTACAAGGCTCTAGCGTGGTCGCTATTATTTCAAGTCTTGCTTGGGGCTTGGGCTATTTTGGGCAACCTCATATTTTAGTGCGTTTCATGTCTATCCGCTCCATTAGAGATGTGCCTAAAGCGACCACTATTGGGATTTCTTGGATGGTTGTTTCTTTGATTGGGGCATGCGTTATGGGGCTTTTAGGCGTTGCGTATGTGCATAAATTTGATTTGAGCTTAGAAGACCCTGAAAAGATTTTCATTGTGATGAGTCAATTGTTCTTTAACCCTTGGATCACAGGCATTTTATTGAGTGCGATTTTAGCGGCGGTGATGAGCACGGCCAGTTCGCAACTGCTTGTAAGCTCTTCTACCATTGCTGAAGATTTCTATGCGACGATTTTCAATAAAAACGCTCCGCAAAAATTAGTGATGGTTATTTCTAGGCTTTCGGTTTTAGGGGTGGCTTGCATCGCTTTTTTCATTTCAACGGATAGAAACGCCAGCATTCTCAGCATCGTGAGTTACGCATGGGCTGGCTTTGGCGCGAGTTTTGGCTCTGTGATTTTGTTTTCACTTTTTTGGTCAAGAATGACGCGCATTGGCGCGATTGCTGGCATGCTCTCTGGGGCTAGCACGGTGATTTTATACGATAAATTTGGCAAAAGCTTTTTGGATATTTATGAAATCGTTCCGGGCTTTATTGTAGCGAGCATCGCTATTGTTGTGTTTAGTTTGTTTTCTAGCGTGCGAGCAGGCACTAAAGAGGCTTTTGAAACCATGCTTAAAGAAATTAAAGAAATTGAAAGCTTGAAGCATTAATACTTCAAATGAGCTTGGTTTAATCCTTAAATCCCTCTATGCTCTTTAATCAAACCTTAACCTATATTTCTTTATTTTCTGGGGCAGGAGTGGGGTGCTATGGGCTTTTAGAAGAGGGGTTTGAATGCGTTGCTACCAATGAAATTTTAGAAAAACGCTTGAATATCCAAAGGATCAATCGCAAATGCAAACTAGATGAAAGCTACATTAGTGGGGATATTAAAAAGCCAGAAACAAAAGAAAAAATTTTAAAACAAATTGGATTTTATTCTAAAAAATTTGGTAATGATAGGGTTGATTTAGTGATAGCAACCCCACCTTGTCAAGGCATGAGCGTGGCCAATCATAAAAAGAAAAACGATGAAATCAAACGGAATTCTTTGGTGGTTGAGAGCATTGATTTGATCAAGCAAATCAAACCCAGATTTTTTATTTTAGAAAATGTCCCTAGTTTTTATAAAACAGGTTGTATAGACAAAAATGACAATTTACTAGAAATAGGATCCATGATAGAGCAAAATTTGAGTGGTGAATATATGCTCTATGATGAGGTGATCAATTTTAAAAATTTTGGAGCTAATTCAAGCCGAACAAGAACTTTAGTGATAGGGGTTTGTAAAGAGTTTAAAGATTTTACAAGCGCGTTTGAGAACGTCCAAGATGCGATAAGCGATTTAGCCTATCTTCGTTCTAATGAGGGGGCGTTTGAGAGCGATTATTTAAACCCTATCCAATCAAGCTATCAAGCTCTAATGCGAAAAGATAGCCCTAAATTATACAACCATCAAGCCACCAACCACTCGCAAGCCGCTTTAGAGAAATTAAAACTCATTAACAAAGAACAAGGCAAAGAATGCTTGCCTAAAAACTTGCATGGCAAACAGCAATTCAAAAGCACATGGGGGTGCCTGAACTGGAATAAAATCAGCCCCACCATAGACACACGCTTTGACACCCCGAGTAATGGCACCAACTCCCACCCCAAATTGCACCGCTCTATCACGCCCAGAGAAGCCGCCAGGATACAAAGTTTTAGCGATAATTATATCTTTTATGGCAATAAAACGAGCGTTTGTAAGCAAATCGGTAACGCTGTGCCTCCTCTTCTAGCCCTAGCTTTAGGCAAAGCGATCTTAAAAAACTTAAGAAAATGATACAAATTTATCACGCTGACGCTTTTGAAATCATCAAGGATTTTTACCAACAAAATTTAAAAGTGGATGCGATCATCACAGACCCTCCTTACAACATTTCGGTTAAAAACAATTTTTCCACCCTAAAGAGCGCTAAAGGGCAAGGCATAGATTTTGGGGAATGGGATAAAAATTTCAAGCTTTTAGAATGGATCAAGCGCTACGCCCCCTTAGTCAATCCAAACGGCTGCATGGTGATTTTTTGCTCTTACAGGTTTATAAGCTATATCGCTGATTTTTTAGAAGAAAACGGCTTTGTGGTCAAAGACTTTATCCAATGGGTTAAAAATAATCCCATGCCAAGAAATATCCACCGGCGCTATGTCCAGGACACGGAATTTGCTCTGTGGGCGGTTAAAAAGAAAGCTAAATGGGTGTTTAACAAACCCAAAAATGAAAAATATTTACGGCCTTTGATTTTAAAAAGCCCTGTGGTGAGCGGAATTGAAAAGACCAAACACCCCACGCAAAAAACTAGCCTTAATGGAAAAAATCATTTCCATCCACACAAACCCTAATGACATCGTTCTAGATCCTTTCATGGGGAGCGGCACCACCGGCTTAGCGTGCAAAAATTTAGAACGGAATTTTATCGGTATAGAATCAGAAAAAGAATATTTTCAAACCGCGCAAAAGCGTTTGAGCTAGCTTTTAAAAACGCTATTTGAATGAGATTGTGTTATAGTTATTTAAAAGGATATTTTTAATGAAAAGAATGTTAGCGGAGTTTGAAAAAATCCAAGCGATTTTAATGGCGTTCCCCCATGAGTTTGGCGACTGGGCGTATTGCATCAAAGAAGCTAGGGAAAGTTTTTTAAACATCATTCAAACCATAGCCAAACACGCTAAAGTGCTAGTGTGCGTCCATAATAACGATACTATCGGCTATGAAATGCTTAAAAACTTACCCGGTGTAGAGATCGCAAAGGTTGACACTAACGACACATGGGCTAGGGATTTTGGAGTAATCAGCGTTGAAAATCATGGCGTTTTAGAGTGCTTGGATTTTGGCTTTAATGGTTGGGGGTTAAAATACCCGTCCAATTTAGACAATTTAGTGAATTTCAAGCTCAAACATTTAGGGTTTTTAAAACACCCTTTAAAAACGATGCCCTATATTTTAGAGGGCGGGAGCATAGAAAGCGATGGGGCTGGGAGTGTTTTGACTAACACCCAATGCCTGCTAGAAAAAAATCGTAACCCCCATTTGAATCAAAATGGAATAGAAAACATGCTTAAAAAGGAATTAGGGGCTAAACAGGTGCTGTGGTATTCTTATGGCTATTTAAAAGGCGATGATACCGATAGCCATACCGACACGCTCGCTCGTTTTTTGGATAAAGACACCATTGTTTATAGTGCATGCGAAGATGAAAACGATGAACATTACACAGCCTTAAAAAAAATGCAAGAAGAATTAAAAACCTTTAAAAAACTAGACAAAACGCCTTATAAACTCATCCCCCTAGAAATCCCCAAAGCCATTTTTGATGAAAACCAACAACGCTTACCGGCAACTTATGTGAATTTTTTATTGTGCAATAACGCTCTCATCGTGCCCATTTACAACGACCCTAAAGACGCACTCATTTTAGAAACCTTAAAACAACACACGCCCTTAGAAGTGATAGGGGTTGATTGCAATACCTTAATCAAACAGCATGGGAGTTTGCATTGTGTAACGATGCAGCTTTATTGAATAAAATCACGCTTTTTGGCGTGGTTCAAGGCGTGGGCATGCGCCCTTTTATTTATACCCTGGCTCAAAAATTAGGGCTTGTAGGCTTTGTGCGTAACGCCCAAGCGGCTTTAGAGATTGTCTTACCCGCTCACAAAACAGAGTCTTTTTTAAACGCCCTAAAAAAAGAATTACCCCCTTTAGCGTTGGTGGAAAAAATCATTATTAGCCCTTATGATAAGGTGCTTCATTTCAATGATTTTAGGATTTTAGAAAGCAAGAACCACCCTTTAAATTTGCTCAGTCAAATCCCTAAAGATTTAGGCGTGTGCAAGGATTGCTTGAGAGAAATTAGAGATAAAAACTCCCCCTATTTTCATTACGCTTTCAATTCTTGCGCGAAATGCGGGGCGAGATACAGCCTTTTAAACGCCATGCCCTATGACAGAGAAAACTCCGCCCTAAAACCTTTCAAACTCTGTGAATTTTGCACTTCTACCTATCAAGACCCCACCAATAAGCGCTTCCACATTCAAGGCATCAGCTGCAAAAAATGCGGTATCGCGCTCAATTATAAGCGATTCAAAAATGATGACGCTCTTTTAGAATGCGCTAAAGACATTCAAAAGGGTAAAATCATCGCTCTTAAAGGTTTGGGAGGCTTTGCTCTCTTGTGCGATGCGAGGAATTTTCAAACCATAGAAAGATTACGGCTTTTAAAAAACCGCCCCCTAAAGCCTTTCGCGCTCATGTTTAAAGATTTAAACACAGCCAAACAGCATGCGTTTTTGAACGTATTAGAATGCGAGAGCTTAAATTCTACAAGCGCCCCCATTCTTTTAGCGCGTAAAAAACCAAACACACCATTAGCCCCTAATATCGCTAAAAACTCCCCCTTTTATGGCGTCATCTTACCCTATACCCCTTTGCATGCTTTATTACTGGATTTATTGGATTTCCCTATTGTGTTCACGAGCGCGAATTTCAGCTCCCTCCCTTTAGCGAGCGATGAGGCTGAGATTGACGCCTTGAGTTTCATTTTTGATTTTAAACTCACGCACAATCGCGCCATCATTCACAGGATTGATGACAGCATCGCGCAGCGTGTGGATAATATCATTCGCCCCATGCGTTTGGCTAGGGGGTTTGCCCCCCTTTACCTTGCTTTGCCTAAACACTCTAATGGTTCACCAAAAAAGATTTTAGCGCTTGGAGCGGAGCAAAAAGGGCATTTTAGCTTATTGGATAGCGAAACTTCCATTCTTTTACTCTCGCCTTTTTGTGGGGATTTGAGCGTTTTAGAAAATGAAAAACACTTTAAAGAAACCCTGAATTTTTTCTTAAAAACCTATGATTTCAAGCCCACGCTCTTAGCTTGCGATAAGCATCAAAACTACACCACCACTCAAATGGCTTTTGAATTTAATACGCCCTTATTGCAAGTCCAGCACCACCATGCCCACTTTTTAGCGAGCGTCTTAGACGCATTGTTACAAGATCCGCATTTAAATCACCCCTTTATAGGTATCATCTGGGATGGGAGTGGGGCTTATGAAAATAAGATTTATGGGGCGGAGTGTTTTATAGGGGATTTGGAATACATTGAAGAAGTGGCTAGGTTTGAAGAATTTTGGCTTTTAGGGGGGCAAAAAGCGATCAAAGAACCTAAACGCCTGGTTTTAGAAATCGCTTTAAAACACCAACTCAACAAGCTTTTAAAACGCGTTCAAAAACATTTTAAAGAAGACGAATTAGGAATTTTTAAACAAATGCATGACAAAAAAATTCAAAGCGTCGCCACCAATTCCATAGGGCGTTTGTTTGATATAGTAGCGTTTAGTTTGGATTTAGTAGGAACGATTAGTTTTGAAGCCGAGAGCGGGCAGGTTTTAGAAAATCTAGCCTTACAAAGCGATGAGATCGCCTTTTACCCTTTTGAAATCAAAAACAGCGTGGTGGGTTTGAAAGAATTTTATCAAGCGTTTGAAAAGGATTTGGGCGTTTTAGAACCCAAACGCATCGCTAAGAAATTTTTTAACAGCTTAGTAGAAATCATTACCGCTTTGATTGCGCCTTTTAAAGAGCATGTCGTGGTGTGCAGTGGGGGCGTGTTTTGCAACCAATTGTTGTGCGAACAATTGGCCCAACGATTGAGGGGGCTAAAGAGGCAGTATTTTTTCCACAAGCATTTCCCCCCTAATGACAGCAGTATCCCTGTCGGTCAAGCCTTAATGGCGTATTTCAACCCTACAATCATCAAAAAAGGATAAAAATGGATAGCGTAACTCTAGCATGCGGGAATGGGGGGAAAGAAACAAACGCTTTGATTGAGCGAGTCTTTATGCCCTATTTAAAAGAATTCATTAGCGCATTTGATGAAGACGCCCCTAAATTTGAAGCTAGTGGGGAATATTGCGTGAGCACGGATAGTTTTGTCATCACGCCTTTAATTTTTAATGGGGGCGATATAGGCAAGCTTTGCGTTTGTGGGAGCGCGAATGATGTGAGCGTGCAAGGGGGCGAACCTTTGTATTTGAATATGGGTTTTATTTTAGAAGAAGGCTTAGAAATCCCTCTTTTAAAACAAATTTTACAATCCATACAAAAAGAATTATTTAAAGCCAACCTGAAACTCCTCTCCCTAGACACTAAAGTCGTGCCAAAGGGGAGCGTGGATAAGCTTTTTATCAACACAACCTGCATTGGTAAAATCATCAAGCCAGGGATTTCTTCGCGCCATTTAAAACAAGGGCAAGCCATTATCCTAAGCGACACTATCGCCAATCATGGGGCAAGCCTGTTTGCGATGCGCCATGAAATCAAGCTTAAAACGAATCTAGAAAGCGATTGCCAGCTGCTCTATCCCTTATTAAAACCCCTATTTTTAAGCGATCTCAAAATTGATGCTTTAAGAGATGCGACTAGGGGCGGGTTAGCGAGCGTGCTGAATGAATGGGCGAACAGCTCTAGAGTGAAAATCGTTATAGAAGAAGAAAAAATCCCCTTAAAAGAAGAAACGAAAGGGATTTGTGAGATTTTAGGACTAGAACCCTACGCGCTAGCCAATGAGGGGGTGTTTGTTTTAGCACTCAATCAAAAAGACGCCCCTAAAGCCTTAGAAATTTTAAAAAATAATGAGAAAGCGAAAAACGCTTGCGTGATCGGTGGAGTGTTTGAAAACCCTTATCCTAGCGTGGTTTTAAAGAACGCATGGGGTTTTGAAAGGATTTTAGAGATGCCAGAGGGCGAATTATTGCCTAGGATTTGTTAAAGCTAATGCGCTTTTTAAAACCTCTCTACTCTCTAAAATTTTTTCACCTAAGCTAAGTCTACTATACTCAAGCTATTTGAGAGAAAACTTGCAATAAGAGGGTGTTAATGGCGGGTTATAAAAAAGCGGGCTTGATATTAGCAGTCATTTTTGGGTTTGCTGTGTTTTTTTCTGGGTGTAAGAGTGATTACGCAAAAAAAAGATAAAAGAAGAAGAGACAATAAAAAAAGAAAAGATAAAGGAAAAGATAAAAGAAGCGTTTGATGAAAAACTGCCAAAAAAACCACCAATAGATCTTAGAATGACTTTTGGATACAATCCTTATTGGATAAGCATCATTTCAAATGTTGATAGTATCACTATATTGAGCGCAAAAATCAATCGTGGGGATTGTGGTGGAATCAGTAGGATTGATAGAAAACTAGGATTTGGCAATAGTTATGAGTTTCGCATTCTTCCATCGTTTTGTCGGTATGTCAAAGAAATTAGCGTTAAGACCGATAAAGGGACTTGGAATTTTACATTTGCTAGAAAATGATGTCATGATTTCTACAAAATAAAAACAAACTAACAATCTAAAACAGACAATACAATTTAGAAATTATTGTCATAGCCCTTTGGGAGTTTATTTTTCATGCAAAGCAAGCAGTGGTTAATCTCATAAAAAAACCCCACTTTCCCCCACTCCCTAGCTCTTTATGAAAAATTAAAATGCTAACACGCCTTATTTTTTGAAAACGCTTGAGATTGAGAGCGAAGCGACCAAACCCCCATTAATGGCTCAAGCTTTTTGAAGCGAATTGATAATCACAATATCGTAAAATCGCTAGTCCAACGCTTAATAGCAAAGCGTTTTTTATAGCTCTATAAGAGCCTTGATTTTATTTCAAACCTCTAAAAGCTTCAAATAATACTCATAAGCTTCTTTAATGCCCTGCTCTAAAGGGATTTCTAATTCCCACTTTAAAGCCTTTTGTTTGGAAATATCCATAAGCTTTTGCTGCATGCCCACTGGTTTGGATAAATCCTTAACAAACACGCCCTTATAGTCTAAAACCTGAGCGACTTTTTCGTAATACTCTTCAATGCTGTAATCCACGCCAGAGCCGACATTCATCGCGCTAGGGATTGAAGCGATATTCTCATAAGCGAGAGCGATGAACCTGGCTAAATCTTTAGCGTTTAGATACTCTCTTCTGGCCGTGCCATCGCCCCACATCACAAACTCTTTTTCATTTTTTAATTTAGCGGTGTGCATCCTAGCAATAAGCCCTGGTATCATGTGCGCTATTTTTTCTTCAAATTTGTCAAACTCGCCATAAAGGTTGCAAGGCACTAGGGTTTTATAAAAAACGCCTTTTTCAGCGCTCACATACTCGCAATACTTCATCACAGAGAGTTTGGCTAAAGCATAGCCCTCGTTGGTTGGCTCTAAAGAGCCGTTCAATAAATCGCTTTCTTTTAAAGGGTTAGGGGCGAATTTAGGGTAAGCGCAAGAGCTCGCTAAATTAATGGCTTTTTTCACGCCCAAATCTAAAGCGCTAGAAAAGAGGTACAAACCCATCAATAAATTCTCAACCATGTAAGTTGAAAGATCGTTCATGTTAGCGACAATGCCCCCCACTCTCCCGGCGCAATGGATAATACCTGTAGGCTTGTGTTCTTTCAAATAAGCTTGAACATTGTCTTTATCCAATAAATACAATTCGCTCTTTTTAGGGGTGAGTAACGCCACATCAGGCTTATTTTTTTTAAAATACAACGCCGTGTTCTGCCCCACCATGCCATAGGCGCCGGTGATTAAAATAATCTCATTCATAAAAATTCCTTAAAATATAGCCCCCATCTTGCAGGTAAAGGTTTTTCTGGCATTCTTTTAAATCATGTTCTAACATGTCCTTAACCAACTCTTTTAAATCGTATTCCCTGACCCAGCCTAGCTCTTTTTCTGCCTTAGTGGGATCGCCTAAAAGCAAATCCACTTCAGTAGGCCTGAAATAGCACTCGTCTATGCGCACCACGATTTGGCCTTTTTTTAAATGGCTTAAGTTTAATTTTAAAGCGTTCGCTCTTTTTTCATCAACGCTTTTAATCAAACCGATTTCTTTAATCCCTGTATTTTGAAATTCTAAACCAATACCGATAAATTCAAAGCTCATTTTCACAAAATCGCGCACGCTTGTGGTCTTCCCTGTAGCGATCACATAATCTTGTGGAATGGGCGCTTGGAGCATTAAATGCATCATTTTCACATAATCTTTGGCATGCCCCCAGTCTCTTTTAGCGTCTAAATTCCCTAAATACAAGCAATCTGTTAAGTTATACGCTATCGCGCTAGCGGCTCGTGTGATTTTACGAGTGACAAAAGTTTCGCCTCTTACCCTACTTTCATGATTAAAAAGAATGCCATTAACCGCAAACAAGTTATAGGCCTCTCTGTAATTTTTGGTGATGTAAAAGGCATACATTTTAGCGACCGCATAGGGGCTTCGTGGGTTAAAGGGGGTGTTTTCATTTTGCGGGGTTTCTAAAACTTCGCCATACAATTCGCTCGTGCTGGCTTGATAAAATCGTGTTTTCTTTTCTAATCCTAAAATCCGCATGGCTTCTAAAATCCTTAGCGTGCCAATACCATCAGCGTTAGCGGTGTATTCTGGGGTTTCAAAAGAGACTTTCACATGGCTTTGAGCGGCTAAATTATAAATCTCTGTAGGCTTAGTGGTAGCGATTAAATGGATAAGATTAGAGCTATCGGTCATATCCCCATAGTGCAAGAAGAAACGCCTTTTGTGTTCGCTGTGCAAATCTTCATACAGATGATCGATCCTAGAAGTGTTGATGCTAGAAGAGCGCCTTTTTAACCCATGCACTTCATAACCTAAATTGAGTAAGTATTCAGCCAGATAGCTCCCGTCTTGCCCGGTAACCCCGGTGATTAAAGCGATTTTTTCTTTCATTGAATTTCCTTTATTAATTTTTCTTTATTAGGCGTTTTGATCTTGTCTGTTAAAATCATCATCAACCCTTACAATATCGTCTTCACCGACATACTCGCCTACTTGAACTTCTATGATGATTAAAGGGATTTTGCCATAATTAGCCAGGCGGTGTAAGGTGTTTTTAGGGATATAAGTGGATTCGTTAGCTTGCAATTCAAACGATTGGCGATCCAACTCCACGCTCGCCATCCCGCTAATCACCACCCAATGTTCGCTCCTGTGGAAATGCTTTTGTAAAGAAAGCCTTGCGTTAGGTTTGACTTCTAAAATCTTAACCTTGTAACAACCGCTCTCATGCAAGACTTCATAACTCCCCCAAGGGCGATACACTTTAGTGTGCGTTTGCAACAATTCTTGGTTGTTTGTTTCTACATCACTCACTAAAGCTTTTAAATCTTTGGCCTTGTCTTTATGAGCGATTAAAAGAGCGTCTTTAGTGTCAATAATGGCCAAATTCTCAACCCCTAAAAGAGCGCTCACTTTATGAGAAAACACTAAATTATTCTGGCTCTCTTTGGCAAAAACAGGCGTTTGATTCAGGCTGACATTTTCTTTAGGCTCGTTAGCCACTTCTTCAAAAAGAGCGTTAAAATTCCCTAAATCGCTCCACTTGGCGTTTAATCCTACCATTTTGATTTTGTGGCTTTGTTGCATTAAAGCAATATCCACGCTCACGTCTTCTAAATCTTGCATGCTCTTTTCGCTCAAACGAGCGATCTTTTGTTCAAAAAAATGCGTGTTTTCTAACGATTCAAACGCTCTTTCACACCCCTTTAAAATAGTAGGGGCATGCTTTTTCAATTCGTCTAAAAAAACGCCCGCTTGGAAAACAAACATGCCGCTATTGAAATAAAAACCCCCGCTTTTTTGAAACTCTATCGCTTTTTCTAAGCTTGGCTTTTCAATGAATCGCTTGACATCTAGAGCGTTAGGGCTTTCAATATACCCAAACTCCGTGTTGGGCTTTTCAATACTCACCCCAAAAGTGACTAAAAAGCCTTCTTGGGCTAAACCAATCGCTTTTTTTATCGCATTTTCATACGCTTGAAGGTCTTTAATCAAATGATCGCTTGGCGTAATGATGAGTAAATCTTCTTTATCGCTCATTAAAGCGCTCAAAGCAATGGCGTTAGCGGTGTTTTTGCTCAAGCTCTCTAATAAAAAACCCACGCTTTTGTTTTTGATTTCATTCTCTATTTCTTCTAGGGCTAAAAAATAATGCTTTTCATTGCACACAATGAGCGTTTCATCCACTAAGGAAGCGTTTCTTTTAAAACTCAATTCAAACAAGCTTTTATGATCAAAAAGCTTTAAAAATTGCTTAGGGTATAGGCTACGGCTTAAAGGCCATAGGCGTTTCCCGCTCCCCCCACTCAGTAAGATATTTTTAATTTTCATGGGCTTTCTTGCTAGGCTCTCTTTTGTTTTTTAGGGTTATTATAGCGTTTTTAAACTGGCATTTTTGAGTCACTTCAAAAACTCAGCGATGACTTCATTCTCTCTGGGTATAGGGAAGAAGATGTCAGTATTGGGCGAAATGAAGACCCTACTTCCCTCTCTAATCACCACAATGGGAGCGATTTTGCTCTTGTCTCTTAAAATTTGATTGACCACTTGATTGATCCCCATACCGCTTTGCCTCATCAATTGCATTAAAAGATAATCCCCAAAGAAATTGGTGGCTCCTTCTTTATTGCCTCTGTTGTTTAAAGCCGAAGTGATCCCAATCAATAGGCCGTTAGTGAGAGTAGAAAGCAGTAATGGCACGCCATAGCGCTGGAAATTCCTTTCAATCAATTCCCCCACCAAGCCGTTATAGCCTTTAATGTCCGCCCCTTTAGCGTTAGTGAGCATGATATTGATGCCATGGGGAGTGATGATGCGGCTCCATACAATATCCAAGCGGTATTCGCCCATTTTGTTATTGTTGCTGTAATAGCCTATGACTTTAGAGCCTTTGGGGATTAAGACGGCTTTGCCCATGTGAGCAAAAATATCGCTCTCCACTTGCGCGATGACTTTACCAGCAATCTGGCTAGAAATAGGCGTGATGAGAAAGGCGGGTATCATTTTATCCGCTGTAATGGTGCGTAAAAGCTTGTTTTCATTAGTAGCGATGTCTTTTTCTTTAAGGTTAGTAAAACCATCGATCCCTTTAGGGTTATCCATGGGGAAAATCAGGTTTTCTTCGTAATTTTTAGGGCTTTGTTTGAAAGGGGTGATGCGAGTGGCTAATAAATCTAATTGCTTTAAAGAAAAATCTTTTTTAGGGGGGGTTGTGTTTGTTTTTAAATCCATGGGAGGGCTCTTAAAAGTTTCTTCTTTGGAATAGTTCATTTCTTTGGAGTTTAGGGCTTTTAAAGCGGCTTTGAGCTGTTCTTGTAAGGCTTTGATGGTAGCGTCTTTGGAGCTTTCTGTGTTAGTTGGCTGTGGGTTTTGAGTGAAGGTGTAGTCTTGTAAGGGGTATTTCACCTCATCGTCATTTAAAAGGCTAGGCTGGTTATTTAAGGGGGCTTTTGGCTTTTGATGATAGACTAAAGAAATGGTTGTAATCGTTGCAAAACCCCCTATAAAAACAATCGCCCCCTTAAGCCACTTATTCATCTTTACCCTTTTTGACAAAACGGATGCACAAATAGTCCTTGCCTAGCCTTAAAGTCCATTTAGCCGAAACATCTTCAGCGATAATGTAATCGCCCACAATCCTAGTATTCACCGGGTTATCATAGCCATCAACGACCTTATAAATCACCGGGAATTTAGAGAGCGCTAATCTTTTGTCAAATTTGAAATAAGTGAATTGCTTGTCGTTAAAGATTTCTTTAGGCATCAAAGAGAGTTTGGATTTTTTAGAACAAATCCCTAAACAATACCATTTCCTTTGAGAGCTTTTTAAAGCCTTATAACCTTTTTGAATGTCTTTTTTAACGATTTTCATCGCGTTGGTGTTATCGCCAATAGTTATAGTCTCTTCTTCTTTTTCTTTGGTTTCTTCTTTTTCTTCTTTTAAGGGTTCTTCTTTTAAGGGCTTGTTGTTTGTGGGGGCATTTTCAAGGGCATTTTCTTTATTTTGTGGCTTCATAAAAGCGTTAGAATAATAGTTTTTATCTTCTATGAAAACCTGCAAATTAGGGTGTTTGGAGCTGGTAAAAGTGGTAGAAAACACATAGAAAGAAAAAATCTTACCCTCATTATCAATCACGCTGATATTGGAATCCACGCCAATTTGTAAGGGTTTGATGAGCAAAATGCGATCGTTACTTTCTAAGATTTTCGCATCAAAACCCACCTTATCCCCTAAAACAAAATCGCTAATGGGTTTTGAAAAAAACAATAAGGTCGCCATCGCATAACGCAAGCGGATTTTATAGGTTTGCCCTTGAAAGTAATCAATGTTCAAAGTGTTGGACATTTTGGAGCGGTTTTTGTCAAAAAAGCTCCCTTGAATGGCGTTTAAATCTTGCATGGGGTGGTTTAAATGCGCCGGGGCTGTTTCGTTAGCTTCTTCTAAAAAATCATCGGCTTTTAAAACGCTAAAAGTCAACAAAAAGCCCATGAGAGCGTATAAAAATTTCCGCATCAATCATTCCTATTAGTCGGCGCGATTTCAGTGATGCTGTAGCGAGTGATTTTAAAGCCGGTAGGGTTTTTAGGCATGGAAGCGTAATCAAAATCCGGGGTGTCAAACAAATAACTCAATACGATTTTATAACGCTTTTCATACACCAGCTTGTTTTCGTTCAAAAGTTTAGCCACAATAGAGACGCTCGCAATGGGGTTATTGTCTTGCTGATAGATCGCAATATTGACGATATGGACTTCTCTTTCCAAATGGCTTTGCGCATAAATGCTGTTTTGGGTTTTAATCAAATCTTCAAAGCGTTGCCACACTTTAGAACTGCTTTGCAAGCGCACCAATTCATAGCGCGATTTATCGTCAATGCGGTTAATGCTCTCTCGGTTTAACACATACGCCCCAATGAGCGAACGAGCCAACGCTTCATTACTGGAAATGCTTTTATCCGCTCTTTGGATAATGGCGTAATGCTTGTCCTGGTTTAAAAAATCCACGAAATGGTGTTCGGTTTTTTGTAAAGGCAGAACACTGATTAACACGATCGCTAAAACAAGAGCGATAAAACTCATCAAGCCTAAGAGTTTATAAGCGATTTTCAAGCGGTTCCTTTCTAGCCGAAACACGCTTTGCATGTCCAAATCATTCACCGAAAAACTAGAAAGCTTGTTTTCTAAATGCTTTTCTTGGTGGCTTAAAAGCTCTTCTAAATAGATCAACTGCTCGCTATTGAAAGGCTTTTCTCTCATGCGAGATTTAACCTGTTTTCATACAATGTGCAAGGGCTTTTTTTCATCTCATGCACCTTACTGGTGCAACCAAAAAACACAAGTCCCATAATAACAAAAAAAATTCTCATTAAATTCCTATTTATTTAAATTTCATTTTTTGTATTTATTGTATCCTTTTTAACCTTTTTTTGCTTGAAATTTGGGATTTTTACATCTAATTGAGTGGTTTCTACCTTAAATGTGGGGGAATGCGTTTCTTTTTCTTTAGAGACGCTTTCACTCATAGAAGAAGAAACGCTAGAGGGAGCGGGTGGGGTCGTGATGTATTGTAAGGAATTAAGGGCGTTTTGGCTGAGGTTGGCGCTCAAATTGGTGGCGAGTTTGTAAGTTTCTTTAAGGCTGTTTTGCACCCTAAACAAAGCGTTGATGAAAAAAGGCACGCCTATGATAAAAACGCAACACAAAAATAACGCTACCACCAATAAAAGGCTTAAGTCTTGTTTTTCTTGCATATGAGCGTCTATTAAAGCATTAGTAACCGACACATTCAAAAACCCCACCAACAACAAAAAAGGCTTGTAAAACCCAAGAGCGAAGCATTTTTTTAAACACGCAACCACAACGCTCCTCCAGGTTTTAAAAAACCCAAACGCTAAAAACAGCGCCCCTAAAGAGCACCACACATGCACTTCTAAATACACTAAAATGATGATCGCAAACAGCACGCTCAAAAAAAGCGCTTGCAAGATGCTTAAAAAAAGCCACACAGACATTTCATTATGGCTCAAATCGCTGATGAAACTAAGAGCATAAAAACCATGATTAAAGATAAAATCTAAAGAAAGCGCGTGGTTAGAAAAGTTACTCAAGCTTTGAGAAAGGCTTTGAGTGATCATGTTAGGCGCAATAAAAATAGCGTTTTGAAACAATTCATAAAAGCGCGAAGGGTTTTTTAAAGCGTAGTTAAACAGCGCAAAAAACCCCACAAATAATAACGCCTCTAAAAGCGCACTAGCGCTGAAGAAATTCTGTTCTTTCAAACTCCTGTAAGCAAAGAGCATGAACGCCAAAGCGACCACACCATTAAACACCAATTGTGCATGCAAAGTGTAGAGGAAAAATTCAGCGAAACGCCCTAAAATCGCCGTGAGAGGCGTGATAAACCAAGAAAGAATGATTTCATAAGCGTCATTTTTCATCATTTTTATTGATTAGCGGACTTTAATGTAAAATTCAAAGCCTTTACGCCAAACTAATAATTCAATTTTAGGCGCGCTTAACGCTTCTCTTAAAGCCTTTGGGTTGAACGAAACGCTTTTAGAATTCACCCATAAAATCCTATCCCCAAGCTTTAAAAAATCCAAGCCTTTGGGCAAATGACTGCCTATTTTAGTGATGATAAAACGCCTATCTAAAGCGATGCCATAGCGCTCTAAAAAAGTGTCTTTGAGTAAAAAACCCCCATAACGTTTATTGACTTTAAGCGTTACTTCTTTGATTTGGCGGTTTCGCTTGATTCTCACTTTGGCAAGGCTTTGGTATTTAAGATTGCTCACCACCCATTCAAACTCCGCTAACGAGTGGATCTTTTGATGGTTGATCGCTAGGATTTCATCGTTTTTTAAAAAAGGGTTTTTAGGGAAAAAGGGATCAAATTGCACTACCACTAAACGCTTATTATCTTCTTCTAAACGCACCCCAATATCCCCATAATAAGGCTCTTTTTGGTTTAAAAAGTGCTTGATAAATTTCGTTTCTATAAAGCCATTCCCCCCTATTCCTAGCCCTAACATTTGATAGCAAATATTGCTGATAACGCCATTTTTTTGAGTCTTTTGTGAAATTTGAGCGTAGTGCTCATAACCTTTTTGCCCCACTAATAATCGCGCTTCTAGGGCTTCTTTATCCCCTATGCTAGCCATTGGCCTTATCAGGGCGTCTTTGTCTAAATCCCTTAAGGTATAAACATACTCGCTTGGCGCGCTTTGTAACAAATACAACCCTACAAAGGGATCGGATTTGATGACTTTGGCGTGTTTAGGGTAGGTTTTGGAATAATATAAATACACGCCTTTAGGCAATTCTTTTAAAGCCACGCCCCCTTTTTGAAGGCTCGCTTTTTTAAAAAACGCCTGACAATGCTTGAAATCATAAGCCCCTAAGCCATTCAAAAAAAACCATAGAACGATAAAGGCTTTGTGAAGCATCACAATTTAGCAAAATTCCCTAGCATGTTAAAGGCTAAATTTTTTCGGTTTTCTTCTACGGCTTTATACCCGTCATTCAAAGCGCTCATCAAATAGATTTGCATCGCTTCTTTATCTTCTAACAGGCTGTCATCAATTTGCAAATCCACTAACTCCCCCAACCCATTAAAACTCACGCTCACCATTCCCCCACCGCTTTTGGAAGTGTGGATCGTGTCTTTATTTTTTTCTTCTAGTTGGGAAAACTCTTTTTTCATGCCGTCTAACAACCCGCTTAACCCGCCCAATTGACTAAAACCCATCTCTAACCCTTTTCTAAAATTTCGTTTTTTTCATCCACTAGAACGATGCATGGCTTGTGCGTATTGATTTCATCTTCATTCATGCTCGCATAAGCTAAAATGATCACCACATCGCCTATGGCCACTTTTCTAGCTGCTGCGCCATTGACGCAAATTTCGCCCTTTTTTTTCCCTAAAATCACATAGGTGCTGAAGCGTTCGCCGTTATTGACATCCACGATTTCCACTTTCATGCCCTCTCTGAGCTTAGCGAACTTGGCTAAATCCTCATCTATGGTGATCGAGCCTACGTAATTGAGATTAGCGTCTGTGATAGTAGCCCTATGGATTTTACTATAAAGCATTTCAAAAGTCATTTTCTTTCACCTTTTGCGCGTGCTTGATTTCTTTTAAAACCAATTGGTTTTTTTCTAGCAAGCAAGCGATCTTACAAGGTTTTTTAAACGATTGCAAGAGCAGTAGATCGCTTAATGGGGTTTTGATCTCATGGTGAATGATTTTTTTAATTTCCCTCGCTCCTAAAGTCGTTTGATAGCTTTTTTGTGCGATGAATTTCAAAACTTCTTTATGGAATTTTAAGGCTATGTCTTGCTCTAGCGCTAGGGCTTTTAATTTGTCTAATTCCACAGAAACAATGCGTTCAAAATCCTCCAAACTGAGCGCGTTAAACGGCACGATCGCATCAATCCTGGAGCGTAATTCAGGGGTCAAAAGCTCTTTAACGGCTCTATCATACTTGGTGTTTTTAGCGCTAAAAAACCCTAGCGTGTCCTTATCCTTACTCCCCACATTTGAAGTCATAATCAAAATCACATGCTTAAAACTCGCCTGATTGCCTAAATTATCGCTCAAAGTGGCGTTATCCATCACTTGCAACAACAAATCATACACATTAGAATGGGCTTTTTCTATCTCATCTAAAAGCAGCAAGCAATGCGGGTGTTTTTTAATCGCATTCACCAATAACCCCCCTTGCTCAAACCCCACATAACCGCTAGGACTCCCGATAAGTTTGGCCACGCTATGGGCTTCTTTGTATTCGCTCATGTCAAAGCGTTCAAAATGCAAATTCAAATTCAAGGCCAATTCTTTAGCCAACTCTGTTTTCCCCACCCCACTAGGCCCCACGAATAAAAAGCTCCCCACAGGCTTATTTTTAGAAGAAAGCCCGCAATACTGGATTTTAATCGCATTGCTGACAAGATTGATCGCTTCTGCTTGGGCAAAAATCTTATTTTTAAGCGATTTTTCTAAATTCCTTAAAAGGGCTTTTTTATCGCTGCTCAAACGCATTTTAGGGATTTTAAGCTTCAGAGCGAGCGTTTCTTTCACGTCATCAACGCCGATTTTTTTGCCCTTTTTAGGGCTAATTTTTTTCCTCGATCCCACCTCATCTAGTAGTTCGATCGCTTTATCCGGCAAGAATCTATCATGCATGTAATCACTCGTTAAATCCACGCATGCCTTAAACACGCTCTCATCATAACGCACCTGGTGGTGTTCTTCATAAAGAGGAGCGATCTTTTTTAAAATCAAATAACACGCCTCTTTAGAAGGCTCTTCAACTTTGATTACTGAAAAGCGCCTGTTGAAAGCTTTGTCTTTTTCAAACACGCTGCGGTATTCTTCAAAAGTGGTCGCTCCTAAACATTTCAAGCTCCCATCCGTTAGAACCGGTTTTAATATATTCGCCGCATCCAAGCTCCCAGCGTTACTGCTCCCTGCACCTAAAAGGGTGTGGATTTCATCAATGAATAAAATGATACGGCCGTTTTCTTGGATTTCTTTGAGCGTTTTTTTCAAGCGTTTTTCAAAATCCCCTCTGTATTTTGCCCCAGCCACCATTAAAGCTAAATCCAAAGAATAGACCTCATATTCTTGCAAAAATTCCGGCACTTCTTTTTGAGCGATCTTTAAAGCCAAAGCTTCAGCGATGGAGGTTTTCCCTACGCCCGCTTCGCCAATTAAAAGCGGGTTATTCTTTTTTCTGCGCCCTAAAATTTCTACCACTCTTAAAATCTCTTCTTCTCTGCCAATGACTGGATCTAAAGCGTTATCTTGGGCTAAAGCGCTCAAATTTTTAGCGTATTTTTTTAGGGGAGTGTTTTTGGGTGCTTCTTCATTATTGGTGTCATTAGGAATGCCATGGTTATCCAAATCCAATAAAGCAGGACTAGAATACAAACGAGCGATACCAAAACTATCCATGAGTTTTGAAGCGTAACAATCGGGGTGATCTAGTATTAAAATAAGCAATTCTTCCACGCCCACGCTCTCAAAACCACTCGCATACATTCTTTTAAGTATTCTTAATAGCACAAAACTCCTGGCAGGCATTTTGGCTGGATCACTCTTTAAGGGCACATATTGGAACAAATAGTCTTTAAGGATTTGTTTTAATTTATCATAGTCATCTCTTTCTAAAGCGCCAATAATCTTTGCCCCGCTCTCATGTTCTAAAATGACTAATAGCACATGCTCCGTGGTGCAAAGGGCGTGGTTAAGATCTAAGGCTAAATTTAAAGCTCGGTTTAGGACTTCATTGAGATCTTGATTGAATTTAGCCATTATCTTATCTCTTCTACCCATAATTTTAAAGGGAGATCTAGCTCTCTGGCTTTATCCCTAACCCATGCTGCCCTATGCCTGGCAATATCATAAGGATAGACGCCGCAAACCCCACAGCCATCACGATGGATGCTTGATATGAGAGCTTGAGCCTCTTCTAAAGACTTGTCAAAAAAATCCCTCAAAGCAGAGATGACAAATTCCGCTGTCGTAATGGGGTCATCAACCATGATCACTTGCGCCATGGTGGGGGTGGGTATGTTATACATTTTCATTTCATGCTGCTTATTCATGTTACTTGGCGATCACAACAGGGATACTGGATTGTTCAACCAAGCTATTTTGGTGTGAAATGAACAAACGATACAACAAATTGGATTCGCTCGCCCCGATCAATAACAAATCATAATCCTTAGCCATTTCTAAAACCACATCAATCAAATCACCGCTTTTTAAAACGCTCTCGCACTCTATGTTTTCTTTTTTGAAAGCGTCTTCAAATTGCTTTAACAAAGCCTTAGCTTTTTCTTCTTCTAAGGCTTCTGTTTGGCCGTAATCCATCATCCCGCTTTCGCTATAAATAAACACTTCCATGCTCACATGCAATAAGGTGAAACGGACCTCTTTAAGCGAATGGGCTAATTTGACAGCGAATTTAATAGCGTTATAACATTCTTGCGTGTCGCTAATCCCAAATAAAATATTCATAAGAACCAACCTTAAATGAAGTTTTGGTATTATACCAAATAAACCCTAATGACCCGCTGAAAGCTTAAAGATAAAGCGCTACAATCTCGCTTAAAGAAAAGGACACAAAATGCTATTGAATTACGACTTTTTAGAATTTGTTGATGAACCACAAAGAAACACTTCTTTATCTTTGACAGCATCTATTGATAAAGCGTTAGCGGACAGGAAATTAGCTAGACAAAATAAACCTAAAGTGAGAGTGAAAGACAACTTATCTTTAAGAGCCACGCTAGATGCCTTTGGTGAGGAACTCTCACAACTTAAAAGAGAACAAAACACGACTATTAAAGGCTCTACAATTGAAAGCACTAATCTTAACAGCATTGTCAATAAAATCAAAAGCGGACTACCTTTTGGGACTATCTCTGCGTTTAGACCTTTTAAAGACGCTTTTATTAAAGACTTTACTGAAAAAGAACGAGAATTATTGATAGAAGCTTATAAGAGCGGTTATAAGGCATCTCAATTAGACAAAGTATCTAAAAAATGGAATGACGACCCTAACCACATAGACGCTTCCTATCTTGCTGATGCTTTTTTGAGAGAATATAGGACTATCGCTCTCAAACTATCCACAGCATTAGGTAAGTCTTTTGTTAATAAATTCTTAAATCCTAAAAGTGAAACCACAATGAGAGACCTTATGTCTAGTAAAGAATTTGTTGAGAGATACCGCTACACTCAAAAAGACAATATGGAAAGGACACAACAGCTAAAAAGACTATTGGATAGTAAGCGAGACTTCATTGGTTATATTCAAGTAATCGGCTATTGGAAAGAAAGCTTAAAAGACGACATTATCCCTGATAAAGAGACTAGCTTTTTTGTATTTGTCAATGAACCTAGTAGCACATTTTATTTAAGAAACCATTTGTTATTATGGGCGAGACAATTCAATCAAGCAGCGATTTGTTATTGTCAAAATAATGTCTATAATAATAAAGACAGATACTATGTGGAATTGGTGAATGCCACACCAAAGAGATTTGGTAAGGTAGATGCTAAATTCACTAACATCACATTCTCTGTCCCTAGCAAATTACCAAATTCTCTCACAAGGCTAAAAAACCAAGTCTATACATTCTTTGAGAAAAACCCTGAAAAAGACAATTATGGTATAGCTTTTAAAGACATTGTTAAGACACAAATCAAAGCAACTTATATGCCCCACAATATTGGCAACCTTACAGACACATTTGAAAATGAAATTAAAAGATTTATTAAAAGAACACAAAGTAGGGTTCGTGCGTATGGGTATCCAAAGACTTTCAATATTGATGAGATAGAAAATTGGGAGCAACAAGCAATTAAAACAAGAGAGCAACGAAAATGCGCTATAAGTAAAAGTTACAGACAAAGCTACAACCACAACATTAAAGTCAATAACCTTGCCAACGCTATGCTAAAAGGCAAAAAAGCGAGTAAGACATTGATTGCTAAAGTGCTTGCTAACACCATAGACACCGATGCAGGTTATTGCTTTATCTCAGATTTAGAGACACAGCTTAACAACATCAGCCCAAGACTATCTAAAAGCATCGTTACCGCCATAGAGCAAGCAGAGGGAATTAGACTACTCTATGCGTTAATTGACAGGGTTTCGTATAACTCACTCCACAATATCTTAAGTTTCATTTTTGATATTGATAACCCTATGAGCGACCAATCATTAAACGAATTAGTGATTGAAGTCCCAAGAGAAGCGCTAAAGAATGTGAAGTTACCACAAATCAAAAATGTATTGACTTCTCAAATCTTTGATGGCGCTTATCAGTTTAAAAGTTAAACCATGCTCTTTATCAGCGCGACTAACACCAATGCCGGAAAAACCACATGCGCTAGGCTATTAGCCCAATATTGCAACGCTTGTGGCGTTAAAACGATTTTATTAAAGCCCATTGAAACGGGCGTTAATGACGCCATTAACCACTCTAGCGATGCGCATTTGTTCTTGCAAGATAACCGCCTTTTAGATCGCTCTTTAACCTTAAAAGACATTTCATTCTATCGTTATCATAAAGCTTCAGCCCCCCTTATCGCCCAACAAGAAGAAAACCAAAACGCTCCCATTGATATAGATCATTTAATCCAACGCCTCCAAAATTTCACCAAAACTTACGATTTAGTCATCGTTGAAGGGGCTGGGGGGCTATGCGTGCCTATCACTTTAGAAGAAAACATGCTGGATTTTGCCCTGAAATTAAAAGCCAAAATGCTTTTGATTAGCCACGACAATTTGGGCTTAATCAATGATTGTTTGCTGAATGACTTTTTATTGAAATCCCACCAACTAGACTATAAAATCGCTATCAATTTAAAAGGAAACAACACCGCTTTTCACAGCATCAGTTTGCCCTATATTGAGCTTTTTAATACACGCTCCAATAACCCCATTGTGATTTTCCAGCAAAGCCTAAAAGAATTAATGAGCTTTGCCCTTAAATAAAGTGCAAACAGAACGCACGCTGATAAAAAAGCCCCCTAACAGCAAAGCGTATAAAATCCAGCTAAAAATGGGTTTTGACATCTCAGCGTTCTCTTTTAAGGGCTTTAAAAAAATCACATTAGGGAACATGTTAAACAAATTGATCCGCCAACCATAGTATTGCACTTCCACTTGCTGATTGACTAAACTTTGAGCGAGAGCTGAAATATCAGCCGAATTAAACTTAAAATAAAAAGGGAAGCCAAAGCGCGTGTCTTCGTTACGATAGACGGTTACGCTTTTTTGATCCTTAGGGTCGTAAGTTTGCACAAAATAGACATCTCTAGCAAGGGTTTTTACTTCCTTATTATTGGGCGTGTTTTCATTTTCATTCATTCTTTTGACTTCCACCCCGCTAATGACAGCCGCGCTATAATGGGGCATGCAATAGCTCACCAAAAGCATGAGCGCTAAAAAGATCGCCGTTAAAATGAACAAAACCACATTACGCACAAATTTTATCAACTTCATTCCTTATGATAGTATTAGCCTAACAATCGCATTCAAACACCAGAGCTTAAAAAACGCTCTTTCACATGTTTTCAATCATCACGCTAGCAAATTCAGAGCATTTCACTTCTTTAGCCCCATCCATCAAGCGAGCGAAATCGTAAGTTACTTTCTTGCTTTTAATCGCTTTTTCCATCGCAGAAACGATCAAATCAGCCGCTTCCACCCAACCCATATGCCTTAACATCATTTCCGCGCTCAAAATAATAGACCCCGGATTAACTTTATCTAGCCCGGCGTATTTAGGAGCGGTGCCATGGGTGGCTTCAAACATGCCTACTGTGTCATTGAGATTAGCCCCAGGAGCGATACCAATGCCCCCCACCATCGCCGCTAGAGCATCAGAGATATAATCCCCGTTCAAATTCATGGTCGCAATGACGCTGTATTCGCTAGGGCGTAAGAGGATTTGTTGCAAGAACGCATCAGCGATCATGTCTTTAATGATGATTTCCTTACCGGTTTTAGGGTTTTTCAAAGAACACCATGGGCCTTTATCAATGACTTGAGCGTTAAATTCTTTTTGAGCGAGCGCATAGCCCCACTTCATGAACGCCCCCTCAGTGTATTTCATGATGTTACCTTTATGCACAAAAGTTACGCTTGGCTTGTCGTTATCAATAGCGTATTCAATCGCTTTCCTAACCAACCTCTCTGTGCCTTCCTTACTAATGGGTTTTACCCCTATGCCACTGCTTTCAGGGAAGCGGATTTTTTTAACCTTTAGTTCATTTTGTAAAAAATGGATGAGTTTTTTCGCTTCCGCGCTGCCTTCTTGCCATTCAATGCCCGCATAAATGTCTTCAGAATTTTCTCTAAAAATCACCATATCCACTTTTTGTGGCTCTTTAACTGGGCTTGGACTCCCATACCATCTAACCGGTCTCAAGCACACATACAAATCCATTTTTTGGCGTAACGCTACATTCAAAGATCTAAACCCCTCACCAATAGGCGTGGTCAAAGGCCCTTTAATGGAAACTTTATAATGGTTAATCGCTTCAATAGTGTCCGGTAACAGCCATTGCTCTTCTGGGCTTAATTCCTTGTGATCTTTAAATTTTTGATAGCATTTTTCGCCCACAAACACTTCATACCATGCGATTTTTTTCTCGCCTTTATACGCTTTTTGAACCGCGCTATCCACGACTTTAATCATCGCAGGGGTAATATCTGATCCAATGCCATCGCCCTCAATGAAAGGGATAATGGGGTGGTTTGGCACATGCAATTTGTTGTCTTTAATCGTAATTTCTTCGCCCTCTTTAGGCTTTTGTAAAATTTTAGGGTTGTAAGCCATCTCTCAATCCTTTTTATAAAATTTGAGTAACTATACTAGCGCAAAAATACTATATAACCCCTAAAAATCTTTTTTTGAATGCGTGTTTAAAAGTAGCGGTTGGAAATAACTTGAAAAAACGAAAATGTTTTTAAAAAGAAACCATTTAATTTTTTGGCTTATAATGGAGTGCTGTCATTCTAAAAACTTAAGGAAGTCAAATGTCTGTCACTTTAATCAATAATGAAAATAATGAACGCTATGAATTTGAAACGATTGAAGGCACTCGTGGGCCTAAAGCGGTGGATTTTTCCAAGCTTTTTGAAACGACTGGGTTTTTTTCTTACGATCCAGGGTATTCTTCTACCGCTGGGTGCCAATCTAAGATCAGCTATATCAACGGCAAAAAAGGCGAATTGTATTACAGAGGGCATAGAATAGAAGATTTAGTCGCCAAATACAAATATGTAGATGTGTGCAAATTGCTCCTCACAGGTGAATTACCCAAAAATCAAGAAGAAAGCTTGGAATTTGAACTGGAATTGCGCCACAGAAGCTTTGTGCATGAGAGCTTGTTAAACATGTTTTCAGCTTTCCCTAGTAACGCCCACCCTATGGCGAAACTCTCTAGCGGCGTGTCTATTTTATCCACCCTTTATTCCACGCACCAAAACATGCACACTGAAGAAGATTACCAAACGATGGCCAGAAGGATTGTCGCTAAAATCCCCACGCTTGCGGCTATTTGCTATCGTAATGAAGTGGGAGCGCCCATTATTTATCCGGATATTGCGCGCTCTTATGTGGAAAATATCCTTTTCATGCTGAGAGGGTATCCTTATAGCCGCTTAAAACACACCACTCAAGGCGAAGTGGGAATCACACCCCTAGAAGTGGAAGCATTTGATAAAATCCTAACCTTGCACGCTGATCACAGCCAAAACGCCTCTTCTACCACAGTAAGGAATGTCGCTAGCACCGGCGTGCATCCTTATGCCGCCATAAGTGCTGGCATTAGCGCTTTATGGGGGCATTTGCATGGCGGGGCGAATGAAAAAGTGCTTTTACAATTAGAAGAAATCGGCGATGTGAAGAATGTGGATAAATACATCGCACGAGTGAAAGACAAAAATGACAGTTTCAAACTCATGGGCTTTGGGCATAGGGTGTATAAAAGCTACGATCCGCGCGCTAAAATCTTAAAAGGCCTGAAAGACGAACTGCATAAAAAAGGCGTTAAAATGGACGAGAGGTTGAGCGAAATCGCTGCGAAAGTGGAAGAAATTGCGCTAAAAGACGAGTATTTCATTGAAAGGAATCTCTACCCTAATGTGGATTTCTACTCCGGCACGATTTTAAGGGCTTTAAAAATCCCGGTGCGTTTTTTCACGCCGGTGTTTGTCATTGGCCGAACCGTAGGCTGGTGCGCTCAGCTTTTAGAGCATGTCAAAAGCCCGCAAGCTAGGATCACACGCCCAAGACAAGTCTATGTAGGGGATTAATATTAGGCTAGGCTTTGTTTTATAAGCGTTGATGATAGTTTTAAAAAACGCTCAAAGCCTTTTTAAAAGAGTGAGAATCTCCCACCAAGCAAGCGGCAATTTTTAAATAACCGCATGCAAACGCCCCAAAACTCAAGGACAACCCCACTTTTACAAGCAAACCCTTGAGTTTTTGGGCTTAGGGAACGCTCTTAGAAATTAGCGTTTCATTGAAACCACCGCTTTTTTTAAAGAAACCCTAGAAACCCTTGAGTTTTTGGGGGGGAATGATTGCAAAACCTTCTATCTCCTTAAGAAAATCATTTTTATAACAAATCTCAAGCAATCAAATCTCATTTTTTAGAAAAAATCCTTTTTACAACAAATCTAAAACAACCACACAAAACAACCAAAGTTAAAAACCCCTTTTTTATAGCTACCCCTATTCAAACAACCTCATTTCTTTTAAAACCGCTTTATTACAAACAAATCTAAAACAACCACACAAAACAACCAAAGTTAAAAACCCCTTTTTTATAGCTACCCCTATTCAAACAACCTCATTTCTTTTAAAATGACCTTTATTGGTTTAATATTTGTTTAGAAACGCTACAAAAACCTTTTTTTTTTTTTTTTTTGAAAGGGCAAAAACGCCTAATTAATATCAAAATCCCATTAATTTATACTATACTAACAAAAGCTTGCGGTATAGAATTACTTAAATATACATTTCCGCAAGATTTACTGACAAAATCCATCTTATTTCAAGAAGTAAAGGAAAAAACATGAAGAAAAAATTTCTGTCATTAACCTTAGGTTCGCTTTTAGTTTCCACTTTAAGCGCTGAAGACAACGGCTTTTTTGTGAGCGCGGGCTATCAAATCGGTGAATCCGCTCAAATGGTGAAAAACACTAAAGGCATTCAAGATCTTTCAGATAGTTATGAAAGATTGAACAATCTTTTAACGAATTACAGCGCCCTAAGCACTCTCATCAGGCAGTCCTCCGACCCCAACGCTATCAATAACGCAAGGACTAATTTGAATGCGAGCGCAAAGAATTTAATCAATGATAAAGCCAACTCCCCAGCGTATCAAGCGGTGCTTTTAGCGCTCAATGCGGCAGCGGGGTTGTGGCAAGTCATGAGCTATGCGATCAGCCCTTGCGGCCCTGGCAAAGACAGCAGCAAAAATGGGGGCGTTCAAACCTTTGAAAACACACCAACAAATCAATGGGGAGGGACTACCATTACCTGTGGCACTACTAATTATGAACCAGGACCATATAGTATTATATCCACTGAAAATTACGCGAAAATCAATAAGGCTTATCAAATCATCCAAAAGGCTTTTGGAGCAAGTGGGAAGGATATTCCTGCCCTAAGCGACACCAACACCGAACTTAAATTTACAATCAACCAAAATGGGAGCAATAACAATAACAATAATAAAGAAGAAATTGTTACAAAAAATAACGCTCAAGAGCTTTTAAAACAGGCTAGCACTATTTTAACCACTCTTAATGAAGCATGCCCATGGATCAATAATGGTGGTGCAGGTGGTGCAAGCAGTGGTAGTTTATGGGAAGGAATATATTTGAAAGGCGATGGGAGCGCGTGCGGGATTTTTAAAAATGAAATCAGCGCGATTCAAGACATGATCAAAAACGCTGAAATAGCCGTAGAGCAATCCAAAATCGTTGCTGCCAACGCGCAAAACCAGCACAACCTAGACACTGGGAAAGCATTCAACCCCTATAAAGACGCTAGTTTTTCTCAAAACATGTTCGCTAACGCTAGAGCGCAAGCGGAGATTTTAAACCGCGCTCAAGCAGTGGTGAAGGATTTTGAAAGAATCCCTACAGAGTTTGTGAAAGACTCTTTAGGAGTATGCCATGAAAAGGATGGCAACGGCAATCTCCGTGGCACGCCATCTGGCACGGTTACTTCTAACACTTGGGGGGCCGGCTGCGCGTATGTGGGAGAGACCGTAACGAATCTAAAAAACAGCATCGCTCATTTTGGCACTCAAGCCGAGCAAATCCATAACGCGCAAAATCTCGCCTACACTTTAGCGAACTTCAGCGATCAGTATAAAAAGCTAGGCGAACATTATGACAGCATCACAGCGGCCATTTCAAGCTTGCCTGACGCTCAATCTTTACAAAATGTGGTGAGCAAAAAGACTAACCCTAACAGCCCGCAAGGCATACAGGATAACTACTACATTGACTCCAATATCCATTCTCAAGTGCAATCTAGGACTCAAGAATTAGGCAGTAACCCTTTCAGACGCGCCGGGCTAATCGCCGCTTCTACCACCAATAACGGCGCGATGAATGGAATTGGCTTTCAAGTGGGCTATAAGCAATTCTTTGGGAAAAACAAACGATGGGGCGCAAGATACTACGGCTTTGTGGATTACAACCACACCTATAACAAATCCCAATTTTTCAACGCCTCTTCTGATGTTTGGACTTATGGCGTGGGGAGCGATTTGTTAGTGAATTTCATCAACGATAAAGCCACTAAACACAATAAAATTTCTTTTGGCGCGTTTGGCGGTATCCAACTAGCCGGGACTTCATGGCTTAATTCTCAATTCGTGAATTTAGCGAATGTGAATAATTACTATAAAGCTAAAATCAACACCTCTAACTTCCAATTCTTATTCAATCTGGGCTTAAGGACTAATCTCGCTAGAAATAAGAGAAGAGGCGCTGATCATTCCGCGCAACATGGCATGGAATTAGGCGTGAAGATCCCCACGATCAACACGAATTACTATTCTTTGTTAGGCACTACCTTGCAATACAGAAGGCTTTATAGCGTGTACCTCAACTATGTGTTTGCTTACTAAAAGCTTAAACCCCTTTTTAAACCCTCTTTTTAGGGGGTTTAACCCACTTTTTTTAACTGGCTTTTCTTTTAGCTTTTTTTAATTTTTTCCACCAAACAAAGTTTTTTGACTTCAAGCGTTAATCACAAAAAATACTCAAAGGCGTTTTTTACAATCTAAATAAAAATTAGCGTTATTCAAGCGATCATTTTTATAACCCAGTGAAAACGCCCCAAAAGTCAAGGACAAACCCGCTTCACATAAGGAAACCCCTAAGCTTTTTAGGCTTAGGGGAACTTTGGCTAATAAACTACTTTTCTATAGAAAAGACTACTTTAAACCCCTTAAAAGAGATTTTAATGTATAATACAAAGGTTTTTATCATGTTTTCTTTTCATGATAAACCCTTTTAAGAACAGATTTGCCCCATATCCTAACTATGGGGCGTGGTAAAATCCTACAACAAACGTGCTTTAAAGCTCTTAAACGCAAGCCACCCTAACAAAAGCACTTTTTTTAGTCTTAAAATAAACCATAAAATCTCCATACCTACGATATAATCCTAAGATTGATTGACTTTAAGGGGCGTGTTTGGCATCATTATTCCATCTGAAGTTTTTAAAACCCCTAAGTTGTCTGCAAGCCGGTTTGCTTTATAGCCTTATTTTTGGCGTTTTATACCATTTCCCTTTGTTCGCTTATGTTTATAAAGAAAGCAACCAGGTTAGTTTTATCGCCATGATGGTTGTGGTGCTTTTTTGCGTTAATGGTGCTCTTTTTTTGGCGTTAGGCTTGATCTCTGCTTCTTTGATGCGTTGGAGCGCAATAGTTTTTAGTTGGCTCAATTCTGTCGCTTTCTATTTCATTAGCGCTTATAAGGTGTTTTTAAATAAGAGCATGATGGGCAATGTCTTAAACACCAACACGCATGAAGTTTTAGGCTTTTTGAGTGTCAAATTATTCGTTTTTATCGTTGTTTTTGGGGTGTTGCCTGGCTATATTATCTATAAAATCCCCCTCAAAAATTCTTCTAAAAAAGCACCCTTTTTAGCGATCTTGGCGTTAGTGTTTATCTTTATCGTTAGCGCTTTAGCTAACGCTAAAAATTGGCTGTGGTTTGACAAGCATGCGAAATTCATAGGGGGCTTAATTTTGCCCTTCGCTTATAGCGTGAACGCTTTTAGAGTGAGCGCTCTCAAATTTTTCGCCCCCACTATCAAGCCGCTCCCTCTCTTTTCGCCCAACCATTCCAATTCGTTTGTGGTGCTAGTCATTGGCGAAAGCGCCAGGAAGCATAATTACGCCCTTTATGGCTATCAAAAACCCACCACCCCAAGATTAAGCAAGCGCTTAGAAAATCACGAACTCACTCTTTTTAACGCCACTTCTTGCGCCACTTACACGACAGCGAGTTTGGAATGCATTTTAGATTCTTCTTTTAAAAACAACGCTTATGAAAATTTGCCGACTTACTTGACTAAAGCCGGTATCAAAGTCTTTTGGTATAGCGCGAATGACGGCGAAAAGAATGTTAAGGTTACAAGCTATCGTAAAAACTATGAATTGATTCAAAAATGCTCCAATTGTGAAGCGATCGCTCCTTATGATGAATCCTTACTCTATAATTTGCCTGACCTTTTAAAAGAACACTCTAATGAAAATGTCTTACTCATCTTACACCTTGCCGGCTCGCATGGTCCCAACTACGACAACAAAGTGCCTTTAAATTTTAGGGTGTTTAAGCCCTATTGCTCAAGCGCTGATCTGTCTTCTTGCTCCAAAGAAAGCCTGATTAACGCCTATGACAACACCATTTTTTACAACGACTATCTGTTAGACAAAATCATTAGCATGCTCAAAAAAGCCAAACAGCCCGCTTTAATGATTTATTTAAGCGATCATGGCGAAAGTTTGGGCGAAGAAGCGTTCTATTTGCATGGCATTCCTAAAAGCATCGCTCCTAAAGAGCAATACGAGATCCCCTTTATCGTTTATGCCAACGATCTTTTTAAAAAGGAGCATTCCATTATCCAAACCCAAACCCCCATTAATCAAAAGGTGATTTTCCATAGCGTTTTAGGGGTGTTTTTGGATTTTAAAAACCCTAGCGTTGTTTATCGCCCTTCTTTAGACCTACTTAAACACAAAAAAGAGTAAAATAACACGCATGAAAAAATTCTTATTTAAACAAAAATTTTGTGAAAGCCTGCCTAAAAGCTTTTCTAAAACTTTGTTAACGCTCAGTTTGGGCTTGATTTTACTAGGCGTTTTTGCACCCTTCCCTAAAGTCCCTAAACAGCCTAGCGTGCCTTTGGTGTTTCATCTCACCGAGCATTACGCGCGCTTTATCCCTACGATTTTATCTGTGGCGATCCCTTTAATCCAAAGAGATGCGGTAGGGCTTTTTCAAGTCGCTAACGCCTCTATCGCTACAACTATTCTCACGCACACCACCAAAAGAGCCTTAAACCATATAACAATCAACGATCAGCGTTTGGGCGAGCGCCCTTATGGGGGTAATTTCAACATGCCAAGCGGGCATTCGTCTATGGTGGGTTTGGCGGTGGCGTTTTTAATGCGCCGCTATTCTTTTAAAAAATACTTGTGGCTCTTGCCTTTAATCCCTTTAACCATGCTCGCTCGCATTTATTTAGACATGCACACCATTGGTGCAGTGTTGGCCGGGCTTGGCGTTGGAATGTTGTGCGTAAGCCTTTTTACAAGCCCCAAAAAGCCTTAACCAAAAGCCTTAGTTTCTGTTTTTATAATCTTCATAAGAAAAGTTTTTAAGGATTTTAAACCCTTGTTGATCCAATTTAGCCAAGCTTGGGAGCGGCACGCCATTAAACGAGTTGTTTTTGACAATCGTATAATGGAGCATGTCTTGAAACACGATTTTATCGCCCCTTTTTAAAGGCGTTTCAAAGCTAAAACTCCCCATAAAATCCCCCGCTAAACAAGTAGGGCCGCCTAAAAAGTAAGAAAACGCCCCTTGATTTTCACCCTTTTCAACTTCAATAAGCTCTTCATCATTTTCTACAGAGATTTTAAAAATGCTAGGGCGATAAGGCATTTCTAAGCAATCGGGCATGTGAGTGCTAAAAGAAGCGTCTAGAATCGCAATTTCTTGATCGTTTTGAACGATGTCTATCACGCTTGCGATTAAAAACCCGCATTGCCACCCTATGGCTTCCCCAGGCTCTAAAATCACTTCTATATTGTGGTAGCGTTCTTTAAAATCCTTAATCGTTTGGATGAGCAAATTCACATCATAATCGCTCCTGGTGATATGATGCCCCCCACCAAAATTCACCCACGCCATGTTTTCTAAATAGGGCTTGAAATGCCTTTCTACATGCTCTAAAGTCCGGCACAAAGCGTCAGCGTTTTGCTCGCAATGCGTATGGAAATGCAACCCGCTCACCCCCTCTAAGCCATGCTCTTTCACCCCCTTTTCAAATCCGCTAGGCGTAATCCCTAACCGGCTCACTTTAGAGCATGGGTTATAGATCGCTGGGGTTACTTCGCTATAGAGAGGGTTTATCCTCAAGCCCATTTTAATGGGGCTTAAGCCCAAGTTTTCTAATTGCTTGTTTTTATCTAAAATCCTGTCTTTATAGGTGGCGTATTGGTAAAAAGAGTTGAAAATGATGCTTGTCGCTAGGGGTAAAATCGCGCTCATTTCAGCCTCTTTAAAAGCCGGGCTATAAACGCAAATTTCCTTATGGCTCTCCCGCCCCCCAAATTCTTCAAAAGCGAGCCTAGCCTCATAAAGACCGCTCGCGCAACACCCGTTCAATCTTTGCCTCAAAATCCCAAACTCACGCCAAAACGCATACCCCTTTAAAGCGAGCAAGATCTTTGCCCCACTTTGTTGGCACACGATTTCTAAAATCTTGGCGTTTTTTTCTAAGCGTTCGCTCTCTAGCACATAGCAAGGGGTGGGGATAGCGCTGTATTTTTTCATGCTAATTCCAAAAATTGCTTAACCACCCGCTGGATGTCTTTAGGGTTAGACTTAGAGATGAAATCATCGGCCTTCAAACTCCTAGCCATGTCTTCATTAGAGCTGCCGCTCATAGAAGAATTGACCACGATAGGGATTTTTGAAGTCAAAGGATCGTTTTTAACCTGTTTGATCACTTCAAAACCGCTCGCTTCTGGCATTTCTAAATCGGTAATGATAAGGCCAATGCTGCTCACATCGGTTGTGGGGTTGAATAAATGCTCTAATAAGGTTTTACCATTGATAAAATCAATATGCTTGACGCCTAGCTTGTCTAAAATCATTTGCATGGTTTTTAAAACGCTTGGGGAGTCATCAGCAAGCAAAACGCATTGGTTAGAATGGATTTTAGAGAGCGTTTCTAAATCGCTGTGCTTTTCATCTTCAATCCAAGGGAACACATCTATAAGCATTTTTTCAATATCCACCACTTGCACCAAGCGCCCGTCAAAATAGCGCGTGCGGCTCACGAGTTTGTTATTGCCTGCAGATCCCCCTAGCCCAGCGCTTTGCTCCATTTCAGTCCATTTCTTGCTCAAAATCCTATCCGCTTCATAGATCCTAACGCCTATGGTCCAGCGAGAAAACTCACAAATCATGACAATATCGTCTTCGCCTTTTTCTTTTTCTATCCTATAAGGGCGTAAATCCTTGTTTTTGTTTTGGCTGTCATAATAAAACCATTTTTTCATATCAATCAAGGGAATGGTGAGCTCTCTTATAATGATTAAACCCTCAACGAGCGAATTGCTTTCGTGGCTAATGATTGTGAGATTGCCATGGTATTTCACCACTTCACGGATCTTAAAGACATTGACCGCATACAAATCCTTGTTTTTACCCAGCCTGAAACACAACAATTGCAACTCGTTATTTTTATGCAAACTCGTAACTTGATCAATGCCTGCTAAACTATCAGCCATGATTTCCCCTTAATTTAGGTTTTGGTATCGTTTTATAATTATATCGTGTTTGTGTTTAATGCTAACGACACTTAAAAACTATCTTTGGGGGTTTTTTAAATCATTTTAAACGATTCAAAACAAACCCGTTTTTAAAACTGCGCACATATAAAATATTATGGCGGTTAGAGCAAAAGATTTGTGGGGCTGTTACAAACCCCGAAAGCAATTCCCTAGCGTCAATGACTTTGGGGTTTTCAAGCGATCTTTTACAAGGCTTTAATGAAAACGAAAAAGCGTCAGTAGAATCAGCTTGAACTTCATAATTTTCAAAGGCTTTATTTTTGATACGCATAAGATAGATTTTATGGGCAAAAATGCTCGTGTTTCTGGTGTCTGCAAAAGTGCTAACGCCTGAATACAACGAAGTTACTAGCCCTCCAACAAACCCCAAATAATAATTCGCCACCGCTTGCATGCCCACCTTAAAAGTAGCCGATAAAATGGCTCTAGTGATAATGTAGGGCAATTGCTTCCTAAACTCGCTAGCGACCACCGCATCTATTGAGGCTAAAGTGTCAAAGGGTGTTACTTTTTCTCCGTCTTTTAAAGTGAAATTTTGATAAAACGCTTCCCCTTTTTCTAGCTTGGGCAAGGCCACACTCACATTATAAACCGAATCGATCATAAAAATAGGCACATCAATTTTAAATTCGCTTTTTTGCGGCTCTTTGCCATCTTCAATGATGATCCAAGTGAAATGGCTCCTATTAGGGTTTTTGAAAAAAACCAAGTCTTTAGCCACGAAAGGGCTTTGACTGATCCCATAAGCTTCATTAAGATAGCCTAACCCCTTATTTTTATCCCCATTTAAAGCGTAAAACAACCCTGAAAGATACGAAACCGCCGGATTAAGCAAGCCTTGATAAGCTTCGTATTTGTCTAAATTAGAATAGGTGTTGTTTAAAATCTCGCTCACTTCTACCCTAGAGCGTTCCATATTAATATTGTGCTTTTTGCTAGAATCGATCTCTTTAATGGCTTTTTGAACTTCCTCATAATAAAATTCCTTAGCCCTGCGCTGGCGTTCATTCGCGCGGTTGAATTGCACCCTAGCGTTCGCGCTATCGTTTAAAAGCATGTAGTCTATCGCTTTGTAATAATTGATTAAAACGCTCTCATAAATATTCCCCCCATAAGCGCGCACATTATCATTAATCATGGTAGCGCCCACATAACCAGCCCCTCTTGTAAAAGCGCTTTGGGTTTTATCAAAGCGTTGCTCAGCTTGTTCTAATACCCCTAAAGAAGTCTTGTAATCTCTTGCGTATAAAGCACTCAAGCCGTTTTGCAAATCCCATAAAAGAGCGTTCTTTTTTTTCTTAGTGAATTGTTTGGAATATTCATAAGCTTTTTTAGGGCTTTCTTCATAATAGAGCGTGTTAAAATGTTCTAAGTCCATACGATAGCCTATGCAACCTGTTAATGATACTCCTAAAATTACCGACATCAACAGAACGAATATTTTCAATCTAACCCTTTTAATTGACATTTTTTTGCTTGACTATTTGAGCGTATCATAACATTTTTAATGAAAACATAAGCTTTTTATGGCTAAAATGATCCCTAAGCTCTTATTTAGACCTATGCAATAGGAATTTAGGGTAACGCTTCAGGGTAGGAATACAGCAGAGTCCCCTAATTTCTTGTGTGCCTTAGCCATCTGAATAGGAGTGCTTCAAAATAATATTAACTTTTTAAAACTAGCTCTTCAAAAGTTTCTCACGCCACTCTGTAGGGTAGTCTTTTTGTAACGCTTTCACTTTATTCACATGGCTAGAGTCTGAATTAAAGATTTTCAAATAACGCCCTAAACTTTCCAAGCTCACATCAATCATGTTAGAACTCCCGTTACCCAGATTTTTGACTAAAACCTGCCTGGCATACAAAGGGGTGTTTTCTAAAAAAGAAATTTCAGTTTCGCTCAAAGGCACATTGAAATGGTGTTTCAACTCCCTAGCGTTTTTTTGCGGATACAAAATAAGAGTCCCCATGTTGCTTAAAAAACTATGGGCGTTTTTAACCCCGCTTAATTGGTAAATGTCTTGCAAAGCCAACACCACCACGCCATTAGCCTTTCTGGCTTGCGTGATTAAAGCGTTAATTTTAGCGTTCAATAAATCGTTTTCCACATAGGATTTAAACTCGTCTAAAAAAACCAAAAAACCGCTGTCGTTTTTCCTGGATTCTTCTAAGATTTTATAAAACAAATAATAGGCTAAAAGCCCTAAGTCTTTAGGGTTTTGGGTGATGGTGTCTAGGTTTATCACATTTAAAAAAGCGTTGGAGTTGAACGCGTCATTCAAAGCGTTAAAAAGGGGGTTATTCAAATACGGCTCTAAACTCAAACCTAATTGGTTAGATGAGGTTCTTTTAAGCGTTTCTTTAAAATCTAGCAAACTAAAAGCTTTAGGGTATAAGGTTTCATAAAGGCTCTTAATCGCACTAAAAATCGCATTCATGTCTTCTAATGCTTCTTTATCCCTTGAAGGGGCAAGATCAAACATGCTCAAAAAGAAGGATTGCAAAAATTCTAAATTCTGCAAATTAGGCTCTAAACAAAAGGGGTTGATGCTAAAAGATTTGCCGTCATGGTAATGCCCTTTAAAAAATTTTGTGAAAGAATACAGCCCTTGCATCCTGTCAAATGCTAAAAGGCGCATGTTTTGGTATTTCAAAGTGCTCATCATTAAAAAACTAATCAGCGTGCTTTTACCGCTCCCGGTAGCCCCTATGATTAGAGTATGCCCATTCACTCTGGCGATTTCTTTAGCGTTGTTGTGGCTCACTTCTTGGTTGTGGAAATTGAATAAAAAAGGGGAATAATCCAAATTTTTAAACACGCTCAAAGGGCTATTCCCCCATGAATTAGCCTTAAAGCCTAAATTTTGCCTTTCAAACACCATTAAACACGCTAAGGCTTTAGAGGTTAAAAAACGCAAGCGGTGGTTTAAATGGATGCGTTCAGGGAAAAAGGAAAAATACCCCCCCTTCAAGCCAAAAGTTTCTATAACGCCCACTAAGTTTTCTTTAAATAAAAGCCCTAAAATTAAGCTGGTTTGAGTGTCTAAATCCTCTAAACTAGGGGCTTTGATAAGAATGTTTAGGGCGAATTTTTGCATGGATAGGCGTTTGGTTTTGACTAATTCTTGGTATTCTAAAAGCTCGTTTTTAACGAGATTAGACATGCTAAACTTGGCTCTCTCTTTTAAAAAACTCAGCGTTTTATGCGTGCTCATAGGCTCTATAGAAAAGATAATGTCTAAAGGCGTTTCTTGGTATAAAAGCGCTCCCACCGCTATAGAAGTGATGCGTTCGCTCTCATAAGCTTTAATGCCAATCAAGCGGTTGTAGGTTTTTTGGTTAAAACTTTCTTGAATGAAATAATCTTTTTCAAAAGTGATGGAACTAGCGATATAGCTATCGCTCAAATACCCCCCTACTAGGGGCTTTAGGGGGAGATCAAACCCATTAATGTATTCTGCATAAAAATTCAAAACCTCTTTAGAGCTTAAGAGTTTGGGGGCATAGTTTTTGAGCTGGATTTCTAAGCTTTTTAAAGTTTCTTGCAAAAAATGCGCTTTATAAGAGAGAATATCCTTAAAATTTTCCTTATTGGCATGCATGAGAGATTTTTTCTTATGCTCCAAAACGCCCTGTAAAGAGTGAGTGCTTTCTAAAACTAAAAAATACTGATTCTCATACACTTCTTTATTTTCAAATTGATTCAAAATCGCTTGCAAGTATTGAGAGTCAGCTTGAATGCTTTGTTGGTGATCAATTTTACGCCTTTTAACCACCAGGCGCGCCACGACTTTTTCTAAAGAATCCAACGCCATCTGGCGCTCGGTGAAAAGATCTTGCAATTGCTCTGTGCTTAAATGGGTGTAACTCACCCCCTCTAAACGGAGGATGCCCACTAAGTTTTCGTTTTTAGTGAGTAAAAAATGCTCATCATACAAGCCTAAAATGTTGTTTTCTTCACTCATTGAATAGCTTTTAGGCAAAGCCCCTAAAAAATAGTTTGAAACTTTTTGTTTGATAGCGCCTAAAAGCTTTTCTAACATCCTACGCTCTATAACATTTGGTTTTAGTCTTTATTTTGCTTTTAGCCACAATAATATCTGCAATGTCTTCATCAAAAAATTCCAGCACGCTAAAGAACGCTAAAAACCCTAAATACAATAAAAAAGCGCTCAATAAATCAATCCAAGGGAGCAAAATAAAAGGCGCAAAAACAGAAATCAAATAAGATTTAGCGTTCAGCCATAAAAATTTTTCTTTAACCGAAATTTCACGCAAATTCTTCACGCTCGCTGAGAGGATAATCATTAAAAAATTCCCATAAACCAATTCGCCAAACTCGGGGCCTTAAAGAATAAAAAAATCCCAAACACCACGCCAAGGATCGTGAATAAAATCTCTTTCCACCGGTCCAAATTCCTCCACACATAAATGGCGATCCCTATGAAAATCACCATTAAAATCCCCTTAGCGATGGGGCTTTTGAGCTGGGCTTCTAGGGCGTTAAAAAACCCCTCTAAACCTTCAGCGAACAAACTTGAAACGCACATGCCTACTAAAAAAACGATTTTTAAAAAATGAGCGGACATCAAAACCCTTTTGTTTAATTTTAATTAACTTTCTAATGTTTAATTATCTCAAAAAAACCATAAAAATCCTCTAAAAGGGGGTCAAAAGGGGTGCATTTAATCTTTAAAAGGGTAAAAAAGCAAAGCCAAAGAGTGTAAAAGCCTTACTATTCTACGATTTGATAGACATAAGAAAGATTAGTGTGTTCTTTGGTTTGTAGGGTGTCTTCTTCTAAGAGGCTTTGAATCTTTTCAAAACTATATTGCAAATGGTTGTAAGCAACAATCACCACCTCATCGCCTTTTTGCAAAAAATGCTCTTGCGCAAAGGGCATATAAGGGGTAGCCCCTATCGCAAAAATCATTTTAGTAGGGAAATTATGGCGCTCTAAAAAAGGTCTTAGAGCCTCTAAAGAGTCGCCATCTTGTTGGTGGTTTAGTTGGTCTTTGATCCAGTCTAAAAGCTTTTGATAAAAAAACTCGTATTTGAGCAATTTGCTATTTTCCCCATAAATGTGCCAAACATTATTGTATTTCAAAAAAGACGCGATAGAGAAATTGTTGCACACCCCCCCATAAACAAACCTATCAATGGGCAATTTCTGCCCTATGCCTTTAGAAGCTGGTGAAAAATTCTTTTTTTGGGAGAGTTTTGCGACGTCTAGATTGCGCACAGAAGCGTCATTAAACGCCATGAAAAAATTAGGCACGAGCTTGGTTACCAAATGTTTTTCATCGTATTTAACATCGCATTCTAAAGCGATTTCTGGCTCTGCTTGCACCCTTAAATCTGGATCACTAGGCAAAATAATCTTATGGTTATCAATGCAACAACGCCCCAAATAGCAATTCTCATACGGGATATAAAAAGGGAATAACCCCTTAGGGGCGTCCTTTTCTTCGCTTTTCATGTTAATAAAACTATGACTCTCTCCTGCTTGCTCCAAATGCCCTGCAAAATTCCCCACCACACCAAAACCTAAAAACTCTTGCATGCAAACCTCCTAGCAAATAGCTTAATGATTAGAGCTTTTTCCATTATAGCATAAAAAGAAAACCCCTAAAATTCTCAAAAACTCCCTTTCAAGCGAACAAATACTCTCTAGCGCTCTCTTTATCCAAAGGGTAAAGCTCGCGCTTTTCATCCCCTATTTGAATGAGGTAAGCTTGATTTTTTAAAGTCTTAGCATAGCCTAAAGCGATACGGCCGGCTAATTCTTTATCTTCTTTGCTGGCGTTTTTATCCACTAAACTCAAAGGGCCTTTACAGCTTAATAATTCAATCTTATCCATTAAGGGGTGTTGAATATCCAACTTATGATTTTCTTCTTCATTCCTTGCCACCACCAAACGAGCGTTATGGGGCAAGACAAAATAACGCCCGTTTTTGACAATCACGCCATCTTCAAACACCATTTCTCTGTATTCTTTCAAATTCTTAATCTTATTGCTCACTTGAATGTCCGTAAGCAAACACCCTCCACCTGGCTTTTCATAATATTTCAAGCCGTAATCTTTGATCATTTGCAATTGCCTGCTCCGCCCCCTACCACTCACATCTAAAAGCTTTTCTCTATCAACAAAACCCTTTTTTTCCATAAAAGTAGGCTCTAAGAGTTTAGCGCTCATGGGCCTTAAGAGCAATTCATCTAAAAATTGCGGTTTTTCACCGCCTGCTTGCGTTCGGTCTAAAACGGGATCAAAACGCGCCTCTTCGCCCACTTCTCTGACTAATTTCCTCACCTGATTGAGCGCTTCTTTCCTTTGGGATTTAGGGCGTTGCCCTAGCACTTCCCCGCTCAAAACAAAATCCGCATCCAATTCAAGCATTTTATAAAAAGCGTTCCTAAACATGTTGGCATGGCAATCAATGCAAGGGTTGAAATATTTCCCATAGCCGTATTTGGGCTTGAACAACACATCGTTAAAGAACTGCTCTCTAATATCGCACACCAAGAGCTTAGCCCCGATTTGCGCGGTGGCGTTTTCAAAATACTCTCTTTTATCTTTATTCCCCCCAAACCCTATATTAAAGTGCAAAGCGGTTACTTCAATGCCTTGATCAATGAGTAATTTCATAGACAACAAACTATCCAACCCCCCACTAAATAGGGCTAAAGCTTTTATTTGTTTCATATGGCGACTAATTCTCCTTGTTTTAATTTCATAATGGCCTGGCGAGCCTTTTTTAAAAAAATCATTTTTTCGCTAAAAGGGAGCGAGCTTTTAGGGATTTCTTTGAGTTGTCGCTCAAAATAGCGCAAAATCAACAAACGCAATTCCTTTTCAAACCCCCCTTTTTTTAGGGGTAAATTCGCATCTAATAATAACGCAACTAATTTAGGGTCGTCCAATTTTTCTTGACACAAAGCATCAAATTCTTGTTTTTTATGCAAGAATACCCCACTATGGATATAACCCACCGCCAAATCCAACAAGCTTCTGTCTTCTAAAAGATAGCGGATCACTAATTTTTCTAAAAATTCCAAACTGAGCGTGTTAGAAACATGCGCAAACTTTTGAGGGCGATTAGGTTTTTCTGTTTTGGGGTAGAAAGGCTGAAAAGAAACTGGCTCTCTAATCCCTAAAACATGCAAAGGCGCTTGCAAAAGAGAAGCGATTAAGGGCTTGTATTCGCTTTGTAAAAGCAAGGAAAAGTTTTTTAAAAACCCTAACATTTCTTTAAGGGCCTTATCTTTTTCTAAAGGATCGTCTAAAAGATAAGAACCCGCCATGTGCCTTAAAACAAATTCAATAAAAGCCATGGGGCGCGATAACCAATTTTTTAAGGTTTCAATCTGGCCATTAGCGATCATATCCGCTGGATCCAGGTTGTTTTCAAAGAGAATCACTCCCCCCCTCCTTTGCTCTTTAGCCAGCATCAAGCTCGCTTTATAGGCTGCGTTTCGCCCTGCTTTATCCCCATCATAGCTTAAGAGAATTTCTGGATCGCCTTTTTTAAGCAAGGGCAAATGCGATGGCGTTAAAGCTGTCCCAAGCGTGGCTATGGCGTTTTTAAAACCCGCTTGGTGCAATAAAATCACATCCAAATACCCCTCTGTTACAATGACTTGCTTTTGTTTGTAGATGTGTTCTTTAGCCAAATGATAGCCATAGAGCAAACTGGATTTATCAAAAAGCTTATTTTGGGACGAATTGATATACTTGGCCGCTTTTTCTTTTAAGGTGCGCCCTCCAAAACCCACCACTTGAGCGCTAGGGCTATAAATAGGGAACATGATGCGATCCAAAAAGCGCAAATAGGTTTTATCCTTTTCATCGCTCTTTCCTAACACGCCTAATTCAATCAGTTTGTCCTTATTCAAGCCTTTATTTTCAATGCTATAATCAATTCTATTTGTGCATAAACCTAATTTAAACGCTTTGATACTCTCTAGGCTAAGCCCTCTTTTTTGCAAGTAATTCAAAAAAAATGGGGCGTTAAAAAGCTCTTCTTGATACAACGAACTCACCATTTCTAAAAGGTGGTAATCTTCTTTATGATCGTAATAAACGCCTTTGTCATGCTCTAAAGCTATATTGAATCGGTGGGCTAATTTCTCAAGCGCTTCCACAAACGAAAGTTTTTCAAACGCCATCACAAATTTAATGCTATCCCCGCTCGCTCCACACCCAAAGCAATGGTAAAACCCTTTAATTTGATTGACGCTAAAACTCGCGCTCCTTTCTTCATGAAAAGGGCAACAAGCCATGTAGCTAGAACCTGATTTCCTCAAATCCACATAAGAGCTAATGACTTCTACAATATCTATCGTTTGTAAAAGGCGATCAATGGAACTTTTAAGAATCATTTTTCATGCTTTCTTCAATGGGCTTTTTTGGTTTGACTTTCTCAAAAGGGATTATACTCAATAAATAAAATCTTCAAAAAGGTTTGTTAATAACGCCTCTTTTTCTAATCCTTATATTTTTAAACTAATAAAACTTTATACAAATAGACTTAATAATCCTTATAGTTATAGTCTTATATTTGTTTTTATGGCTTGACTTATCCCTAAAAATGCGCTATAGTTGTGTCGCTTAATAACAATAAGCGCTAAATTTCTATTTTATTTATCAAAACTTAGGAGAACTGAAATGAAGTTTCAACCATTAGGAGAAAGGGTCTTAGTAGAAAGACTTGAAGAAGAGAACAAAACCAGTTCAGGCATCATCATCCCTGATAACGCTAAAGAAAAGCCTTTAATGGGCGTAGTCAAAGCGGTTAGCCATAAAATCAGTGAGGGTTGCAAATGCGTTAAAGAAGGCGATGTGATCGCTTTTGGCAAATACAAAGGTGCAGAAATCGTTTTAGACGGTACTGAATACATGGTGCTAGAACTAGAAGACATTCTAGGTATTGTGGGCTCAGGCTCTTGCTGTCATACAGGTAATCATGACCATAAACATGCTAAAGAGCATGAAGCTTGCTGTCATGATCACAAAAAACACTAAAAACATTATTATTAAGGATACAAAATGGCAAAAGAAATCAAATTTTCAGATAGCGCAAGAAACCTTCTATTTGAAGGCGTGAAACAACTCCATGACGCTGTTAAAGTTACCATGGGGCCAAGAGGCAGGAACGTGTTGATTCAAAAAAGCTATGGCGCTCCAAGCATCACCAAAGACGGCGTGAGCGTGGCTAAAGAGATTGAATTAAGTTGCCCGGTGGCTAACATGGGCGCTCAACTCGTTAAAGAAGTAGCGAGCAAAACCGCTGATGCCGCTGGCGATGGCACGACCACAGCGACCGTGCTGGCTTATAGCATTTTTAAAGAGGGCTTGAGGAATATCACGGCTGGGGCTAACCCTATTGAAGTGAAACGAGGCATGGATAAAGCCGCTGAAGCGATCATTAATGAGCTTAAAAAAGCGAGCAAAAAAGTGGGCGGTAAAGAAGAAATCACCCAAGTAGCGACCATTTCTGCAAACTCCGATCACAATATTGGGAAACTCATCGCTGACGCTATGGAAAAAGTGGGCAAAGACGGCGTGATCACCGTTGAAGAGGCTAAGGGCATTGAAGACGAATTAGATGTCGTAGAGGGCATGCAATTTGATAGAGGCTACCTCTCCCCTTATTTTGTAACGAACGCTGAGAAAATGACCGCTCAATTGGATAACGCTTACATCCTTTTAACGGATAAAAAAATCTCTAGCATGAAAGACATTCTCCCGCTACTAGAAAAAACCATGAAAGAGGGCAAACCGCTTTTAATCATCGCTGAAGACATTGAGGGCGAAGCTTTAACGACTCTAGTGGTGAATAAATTAAGAGGCGTGTTGAATATCGCAGCGGTTAAAGCTCCAGGCTTTGGGGACAGAAGAAAAGAAATGCTCAAAGACATCGCCATTTTAACCGGCGGTCAAGTTATTAGCGAAGAATTAGGCTTGAGTCTAGAAAACGCTGAAGTGGAGTTTTTAGGCAAAGCCGGAAGGATTGTGATTGACAAAGACAACACCACGATCGTAGATGGCAAAGGCCATAGCCATGATGTTAAAGACAGAGTCGCGCAAATCAAAACCCAAATTGCAAGCACGACAAGCGATTATGACAAAGAAAAATTGCAAGAAAGATTGGCTAAGCTCTCTGGCGGTGTGGCTGTGATTAAAGTGGGCGCTGCGAGTGAAGTGGAAATGAAAGAGAAAAAAGACCGGGTTGATGATGCGTTGAGCGCGACTAAAGCGGCTGTTGAAGAAGGCATTGTTATTGGCGGCGGTGCGGCCCTCATTCGCGCGGCTCAAAAAGTGCATTTGAATTTACACGATGATGAAAAAGTGGGCTATGAAATCATCATGCGCGCCATTAAAGCCCCATTAGCTCAAATCGCTATCAATGCCGGTTATGATGGCGGTGTGGTCGTGAATGAAGTGCAAAAACACGAAGGGCATTTTGGTTTTAACGCTAGCAATGGCAAGTATGTGGATATGTTTAAAGAGGGCATTATTGACCCCTTAAAAGTAGAAAGGATCGCTCTACAAAATGCGGTTTCGGTTTCAAGCCTGCTTTTAACCACAGAAGCCACCGTGCATGAAATCAAAGAAGAAAAAGCAACCCCAGCAATGCCTGATATGGGTGGCATGGGCGGTATGGGTGGCATGATGTAAGCCCCCTTGCTTTTCTTAATGAAAGCCCTCTTTTTGGGGGCTTTTGACAAAACCGCTCGCTTTTAAAAACGTGCAACAAAAAATCTCTGTTAAGCTTTTATTATTAGCGCTCCATTAAAATAAAATCTAAAAACTCTTTACCACCCAAACAAAAGCGCAAAAAACGCAAAAATTCTAAAATTTTCTCCAAATGACAAAAAAAAAAAAAAACGATTTTATGCTACAATAGTCTCAAATACATTCTTACTCAATGTATAAAATCTCAATCACTCATTTTAATTTCAAGGAGAATATTCATGAAAAAAGCCCTTTTACTCTCTCTCTCTCTCTCGCTTCATCGCTTTTAAACGCTGAAGACAACGGCTTTTTTATAAGCGCGGGCTATCAAATCGGTGAAGCCGCTCAAATGGTGAAAAACACCGGCGAATTGAAAAGACTTTCAGACACTTATGAGAATTTGAGCAACCTTTTAAACAATTTTAACAACCTCAATCAGGCGGTAACGAACGCGAGCAGCCCTTCACAAATCAATGCTGCGATCGATAATTTAAAAGCAAACACGCAAGGGTTGACTGGCGAAAAAACCAATTCCCCCGCTTATCAAGCGGTGTATTTGGCGTTGAATGCGGCGGTGGGGCTGTGGAATGTCATCGCCTATAATGTCCAATGCGGTCCTGGTAATAGTGGGCAACAAAGCGTAACCTTTGAGGGCCAACCAGGACACAATTCAAGCTCCATTAATTGCAATTTAACCGGTTATAACAACGGGGTTAGCGGCCCTTTAAGTATTGATAACATGAAAACGCTTAACGACGCTTATCAAGTTCTCCAACAAGCTTTAAAACAAGGGGTACCCGCTTTGAATAACACGAATCAAAAGATAGAAGTCAAAGTAACAACACAAACTAATGGGCAAACTAGTAAAGAAACTACTACTACTACTACTAATGACGCTCAAACCCTTTTGCAAGAAGCCAGTAAAATGATAGGCGTTCTCACTACAAACTGCCCATGGGTAAATACCGCTACTAACTCAAACGGGGGTGCGCCGTGGGGTTTAAATACGACAGGGAATGTGTGTCAGGTTTTTGCCACGGAATTTAGCGCCGTTACTAGCATGATCAAAAACGCCCAAGAAATCGTAACGCAAGCTCAAAGCCTTAACAACCAGCAAAGCAATCAAAACGCGCCACAAGATTTCAACCCTTACACCTCTTCTGATAGGGCTTTCGCTCAAAACATGCTCAATCACGCTCAAGCGCAAGCCAAGATGCTTGAACTGGCCGATCAAATGAAAAAAGACCTTAACACTATCCCAAAACAATTTGTATCAAACTACTTGGCAGCTTGCAGAAGTGATGGCACAACGCCTAGTCAAGGGGTTACTTCTAACACTTGGGGAGCCGGTTGCGCGTATGTGGAAGAGACGATAACGGCTTTAAACAACAGCCTTGCGCATTTTGGCACTCAAGCCGAGCAAATCAAGCAATCTGAGTTGCTTGCACGCACTATACTTGATTTTAGAGGCAACCTTAGTAATTTAAACAACACTTATAACAGCATCACCACGACCGCTTCAAACACGCCTAATTCCCCATTCCTTAAAAATTTGATAAGCCAATCCACTAACCCTAATAACCCTGAGGGTTTAAAGACCGTTTATCAACTCAACCAAAGCGCTTATTCGCAATTATTAAGCGCCACGCAAGAATTAGGGCATAACCCTTTCAGACGCGTTGGATTAATCAGCTCCCAAACCAACAACGGCGCAATGAATGGGATCGGCGTGCAAATAGGGTATAAACAATTTTTTGGTGAAAAGAGAAGGTGGGGGTTAAGGTATTACGGCTTTTTTGATTACAACCATGCTTATATCAAATCCAGCTTTTTCAATTCAGCCTCTGATGTGTTCACTTATGGGGTAGGAACAGATGTCCTCTATAACTTTATCAATGATAAAGCCACCAAAAACAGCAAGATTTCTTTTGGGGTTTTTGGGGGGATTGCGTTAGCCGGCACTTCGTGGCTTAATTCTCAATACGTGAATTTAGCGACATTCAATAATTTCTATAGCGCTAAAATGAATGTGGCGAATTTCCAATTCTTATTCAACTTGGGCTTGAGGATGAACCTCGCTAAGAATAAGAAAAAAGCAAGCGATCATGCGGCGCAGCATGGCGTGGAATTGGGCGTGAAGATCCCCACGATCAACACGAATTACTATTCTTTGCTAGGCACTCAACTCCAATATCGCAGGCTTTATAGCGTGTATTTGAATTATGTGTTTGCTTACTAAAGCGTTAAAACCCTTTGTGAAACTCCCTTTTTAAGGGGTTTCTTTTGAAGCCTTTCTTTTTTTGAACCCTTTTTTTTGGGGGTCAAGCGTAAAATTCACCCCTATCCCTTTAAGAAAATAAAATAAAAGAAAATGCGTTTTACAACAAAATAAGATCTAAAACAATAAAACAAAAACCCATTTTTTAACAATGAAATTTTTTAAACAAAAAAAGCATTAAATCCTAATAAGATTTGTTAGATCTTGATAAAAACAAAGCTTTTTTAAAACCCCTAAAAACAAGACTAACCAACAACCAAAACGCATCTATTGTGATCCTTATAGCATTAAAGCGCAACCAAGTTTTTTATTTAAGCAAAAGCTGTTATGCCGTTTTAAGAGCGTGTCATTTCTATGAAAACCGCAATATTTTTCAATTATTCTTGACAAGCGTTAAAAAAAATTGTATCATTATCTTTTTGTGAGACCCGTTAGCTCAGCTGGTAGAGCAATTCCCTTTTAAGGAATGGGCCGTTGGTTCAAATCCAACACGGGTCACCATGAGCATCGTGGCTCCTTCATCTAGTGGTTAGGATACCACCCTTTCACGGTGGTTACAGGGGTTCAAATCCCCTAGGAGTCACCACTCTTTTATACGGGTTTAGTTGGATTTATCTCAATATTTTGGTCGCTTAGCTCAGTTGGTAGAGCGCTACCCTTACAAGGTAGATGTCATAAGTTCGAGTCTTATAGCGACCACCATGACTAAAGCATGCATTTTTAGGCTATGGATTTTGGATAGGGAGCGGTAGTTCAGCTGGTTAGAATATCTGCCTGTCACGCAGGGGGTCGCGGGTTCGAGTCCCGTCCGCTCCGCCACCAAGAACTTTTTAAATCATTTTCTACGCTTTATTTCCAATACAATAGTCAATCGTTAAAAATGACCCTTTCATCTAGTGGCCAAGGATACCACCCTTTCACGGTGGAAACGGAAGTTCAAATCTTTCAAGGGTCGCCACAAAAATTTCAAACTACACCCATAAATTATCTAAAAGCCTGGTTTTACCCACACGAGCCGCCACCAAAATGAGCGTGTTAGTTGGCTCTATGGTTTTTAAAGGCTCTAGCTTGTGGTTACAACATTCCAAATAATCCACTTCCAAGGTTTCTAAAATTTCAAGCCCTAGTTTTTTCAGTTTTTCGCACGCTTTTTCGCCCTTGTCTATGGCTTGCTGGATACTTTCTAAAGCTTTTGGAATGGCTAGGGCTTGTTTTCTTTCTGTGGCACTCAAATACACATTCCTAGAGCTTAAAGCCAAATGATCGCTATCGCGCACGATCTCGCATGGCACTATTTCAATGTCTAAAAGCAAATCTTTAACTAAATGCTGGACGATTAAAAGCTGTTGGGCGTCCTTTTTACCAAAATACGCTCTAGTGGGATTGACAAGATGGAACAATTTTAGCACGACCTGAACAACCCCATCAAAATGCCCCTTACGCACTGCTCCCTCTAAAGAGTGGGATAAAAATGTAGGGGCGTAGAGTTTCAGGCGTTGCTTTGCTTCATAGGGATACATTTCGCTGATTTTTGGCACAAACACCGCATTAACGCCCAATCTTTCACACAAAGCCAAATCCTTTTCTAAAGGGCACGGGTAAGCGCTAAAATCTTCGTTAGCCCCAAATTGCGTGGGGTTGACAAAAACGCTCACAATCGTGTGGGGATTTTCTTTCAAACTCCTTTCTATCAAGCTTTGATGCCCTTTGTGTAAAGCCCCCATAGTCGGCACAAACCCCACGCTTTCTTTCAAACTTTTACGATATTCTCTTAAAGCAGCAATCGTTTCTAACACCCGCATTTAACAATCCTTTAAAAGCTCTAAAACCACTTCTCTAGGCTCTTTAGCCTGATAAATGGGGCGGCCCACCACGATAAAATCGCTTAAATTTTGTTTAGCTTCTTTAGCGTTCGCCACCCTTTCTTGATCTTCTTTATCGTTTTTATCCAGCCTTATGCCAGGGGTTAAAGTCAAAAAGTCCTTACCTAAAGCCTCTTTAATCGCCAAACTTTCAAACACCGAACACACCACCCCATCAATCCCGCTCTCTTTACCCATAGCGCTTAATGTGATCGCTTGCGTTTTTAAAGGGGCGTTATACACCATCAAAAATTCCTCTTCGCTAAAGCTGGTTAAAGCGCTCACGCCCATGATCAAGGGGCGTTTTTTAAGAGCGTTTAAGCGTTGCATTAAAATGGTTAGCGCGCTTTTAGCGCTGCTTAAATGCACGGTGAGCATGTCAATGTCTAATTTCGCGCATTCTAGTGCAGCATTTGCCATAGTATAAGGAATATCATAGAGCTTCAAATCCAAAAAGATCTTAAAATTTTCATCAATCTTTCTGATTTCATCTAAAAAACTAGCCCCGTCTCTTATAAACGATCTAAGCCCCACCTTAGCCCATAAATCTAAGCCTTTCAATTCTTGCAATAAAGAAAGATTGTCCTCTTTTTTTTCTAAATCCAATGCGACACATAATTGCATGAAAGCCCTTTAAAGTGTAAAATAACGCCATTATAACAAAAAGAAATGCAAGATTTTTAGCTATGATAAGCGTTTTAAAATGAAAACCAAGTTTAAAAAAATGAGATTTAAGGGTTAAAGAGTGAAAGCGTTTTTAGGAGCGTTAGAGTTTCAAGAGAATGAATATGAAGAGCTTAAAGAGCTTTATGAGAGCTTAAAGACTAAGCAAAAGCCCCACACTTTGTTCATTTCTTGCGTGGATTCACGAGTCGTGCCTAATCTAATCACTGGCACCAAGCCGGGCGAATTGTATGTGATCCGCAACATGGGCAATGTGATCCCCCCTAAAACAAGCTATAGAGAGTCCCTTTCTACTATTGCGAGCATTGAATACGCTATCGCGCATGTGGGCGTTAAAAATTTAATTATTTGCGGGCATAGCGATTGTGGGGCTTGCGGGAGCATTCATTTAATCCATGATGAAACCACCAAAGCTAAAACCCCTTACATTGCAAACTGGATACAATTTTTAGAGCCTGTTAAAGAAGAATTAAAAGATCACCCGCAATTCAGCAACCATTTCGCCAAGCGTTCATGGCTTACAGAGCGTTTGAATGCGCGCTTGCAACTCAGCAACCTCTTAAGCTATGATTTCATTCAAGAAAGAGTGATGGATAACGAATTGAAAATTTTTGGTTGGCACTATATCATAGAAACAGGCAGGATTTATAATTATAATTTTGAAAGCCATTTTTTTGAGCCAATTGAAGAAACCATTAAACAAAGGAAAAGTCATGAAAACCCCTGAAACAAAAACCCCTAAATCCGTTTTAATCGCCGGGCCATGCGTTATTGAGAGTTTAGAAAATCTAAGGAGTATCGCTATTAAATTGCAACCCCTAGCCAACAACGAGCGGTTGGATTTTTATTTTAAAGCGAGTTTTGATAAGGCTAACCGCACGAGTTTGGAAAGCTACAGAGGGCCTGGTTTAGAAAAAGGCTTAGAAATGTTACAAACCATCAAAGATGAATTTGGCTATAAGATTTTAACCGATGTGCATGAGAGCTATCAAGCAAGCGTGGCAGCCAAAGTGGCGGATATTTTACAAATCCCAGCGTTTTTGTGCCGCCAAACGGATCTGATTGTAGAAGTGAGCCAGACTAACGCCATTGTCAATATCAAAAAAGGGCAATTCATGAACCCAAAAGATATGCAATATTCTGTCTTAAAAGCCCTTAAAACGAGAGATAAAAGCATTCAAAGCCCCACTTATGAAACAGCGTTAAAAAATGGCGTGTGGCTGTGTGAAAGGGGGAGCAGCTTTGGGTATGGGAATTTAGTGGTGGATATGCGCTCTTTAAAAATCATGCGAGAGTTTGCCCCTGTGATTTTTGACGCTACCCATAGCGTGCAAATGCCAGGGGGTGCGAATGGGAAAAGTTCAGGAGACAGCTCTTTTGCCCCTATTTTAGCGAGAGCAGCGGCGGCGGTGGGGATTGATGGGTTGTTCGCTGAAACACACATTGATCCTAAAAACGCCCTAAGCGATGGGGCGAACATGCTAAAACCTGACGAGCTAGAACACTTAGTAACCGACATGTTAAAAATCCAAAATTTATTTTAAAGGAATTTCATGCAAATCATAGAAGGGAAATTGCAATTGCAAGGGAATGAAAAAATCGCTATTTTAACATCGCGCTTCAATCATATCATCACAGACAGATTAAAAGAAGGGGCGATGGATTGCTTTAAAAGGCATGGGGGCGATGAGGATCTTTTAGACATCGTGTTGGTGCCTGGGGCTTATGAATTGCCTTTGATTTTAGAGAGGTTGTTAGGGAGTGAAAAATACGATGGCGTGTGCGTTTTAGGAGCGATCATTAGAGGGGGGACTCCGCATTTTGACTACGTGAGCGCGGAAGCGACTAAGGGCATTGCCAACGCGATGCTCAAATACAGCATGCCGGTAAGCTTTGGCGTGCTGACCACAGACAATATTGAACAAGCGATTGAAAGAGCGGGCAGTAAAGCCGGGAACAAGGGCTTTGAAGCGATGAGTACTCTCATTGAATTATTGAGCTTGTGCCAAACTCTCAAGGGTTAAAATGGCGACACGAACTCAAGCCAGGGGGGCTGTGGTTGAACTGTTGTATGCGTTTGAGAGCGGTAATGAAGAAATTAAAAAAATCGCTTCCAGCATGTTAGAAGAAAAAAAGATTAAAAACAACCAGCTCGCTTTCGCTTTAAGCCTTTTTAATGGCGTGTTAGAAAGAATCAATGAAATTGACGCTCTCATCGAACCGCATTTAAAAGACTGGGATTTCAAGCGATTAGGGAGCATGGAAAAGGCGATTTTACGCTTAGGAGCGTATGAAATTGGCTTCACGCCCACACAAAACCCTATCATCATCAATGAATGCATAGAGCTTGGCAAACTCTACGCTGAGCCTAACACCCCTAAATTTTTAAACGCTATCTTGGATTCTTTGAGCAAAAAACTCACTCAAAAACCCTTGAATTGAGGGCGTTTTATATTTAAATTTAAAAAATAATGCACTAATCACTAATCACTAATCACTAATCACTTCACTAAAGAGGGGGTTGGTGGGATTTGAGCGAGCGATAGAAATCAAATTAAAGGAATAATATGGCATACAAATATGATAGAGACTTGGAATTTTTAAAGCAACTGGAATCTAGTGATTTATTGGATTTGTTTGAGGTGCTTGTTTTTGGTAAAGACGGCGAAAAAAGACACAATGAAAAACTCACAAGCTCCATAGAATACAAAAGGCATGGCGATGACTACGCTAAATACGCAGAAAGAATCGCTGAAGAGTTGCAATACTATGGGAGCAATAGTTTTGCGAGTTTCATTAAAGGCGAAGGAGTCTTATACAAAGAGATTTTATGCGATGTGTGCGATAAATTAAAGGTCAATTACAACAAGAAAACTGAAACGACTTTAATTGAACAAAACATGCTTTCTAAAATCTTAGAAAGAAGTTTGGAAGAAATGGATGATGAAGAAGTGAAAGAAATGTGCGATGAATTGTCCATAAAAAACACGGACAATTTAAACAGACAAGCCTTAAGCGCGGCGACTTTAACGCTGTTTAAAATGGGAGGCTTTAAATCTTATCAATTAGCTGTCATTGTTGCGAATGCGGTCGCAAAAACCATTCTAGGGCGTGGTTTATCGCTTGCGGGCAATCAAGTGCTTACAAGAACTCTGAGCTTTTTAACAGGCCCTGTTGGCTGGATCATTACAGGCGTATGGACAGCGATTGATATTGCAGGGCCGGCTTATAGGGTAACCATACCGGCATGCATTGTGGTTGCCACTTTACGCCTAAAAACACAAGCAAACGAAATTAAAAATCTTCTTTAACTCTTTTTAAACCTTTCTTAAAAATACAATATAAACTTAGACGCTATAAAATGTCTGGATTTTATTTTTAGCGTTTAAAAGAATTGATGCTTTAAAGCAATCTATAGAGCTAAGAGCGTTGGGCTTTTGAGTTTAAGCCTTTTTAGAATATTAAGTATAGTTTTAGACAAATGATATTAAAATCAGTAACCACTTTAGAAAAACAGCGATGGGGTGCGAAAAGTCGTTTGTTTTTAATAAGTGATAAAACAATATAAAGGAATAATATGGCATACAAATATGATAGAGACTTGGAATTTTTAAAGCAACTGGAATCTAGTGATTTATTGGATTTGTTTGAGGTGCTTGTTTTTGGTAAAGACGGCGAAAAAAGACACAATGAAAAACTCACAAGCTCCATAGAATACAAAAGGCATGGCGATGACTACGCTAAATACGCAGAAAGAATCGCTGAAGAGTTGCAATACTATGGGAGCAATAGTTTTGCGAGTTTCATTAAAGGCGAAGGAGTCTTATACAAAGAGATTTTATGCGATGTGTGCGATAAATTAAAGGTCAATTACAACAAGAAAACTGAAACGACTTTAATTGAACAAAACATGCTTTCTAAAATCTTAGAAAGAAGTTTGGAAGAAATGGATGATGAAGAAGTGAAAGAAATGTGCGATGAATTGTCCATAAAAAACACGGACAATTTAAACAGACAAGCCTTAAGCGCGGCGACTTTAACGCTGTTTAAAATGGGAGGCTTTAAATCTTATCAATTAGCTGTCATTGTTGCGAATGCGGTCGCAAAAACCATTCTAGGGCGTGGTTTATCGCTTGCGGGCAATCAAGTGCTTACAAGAACTCTGAGCTTTTTAACAGGCCCTGTTGGCTGGATCATTACAGGCGTATGGACAGCGATTGATATTGCAGGGCCGGCTTATAGGGTAACCATACCGGCATGCATTGTGGTTGCCACTTTACGCCTAAAAACACAGCAAGCCAGTGAAGATAAGAAGTCGTTGCAAATAGAATCCATTTAAGCTTTTTTTTAGGGAAAAGGGTATAGAATGGAGACCTAGATGCGAAAACGCATCTAGTTTTTATTTTAATTTAAGGGAGACACAATGAGTAACAGTTGCAGTAATCAAAACCACAATCAAAAAGGTGATGCTAAAAACCAAAACAACGAAAGTTGTCAAAAAAATAGCCAAAACCAGGCTAATCAATGCAACGCTAACCACGAGCATAAAAACGATAAAAAGTAAGGGTTAGAGAGTTAAAGGAGGGGGTTTCTTGTGCCAAAAATCAAAATAGCGTTTCATTAAATTATACCTAAAGAAAAATCAATAGTTTCCTACTTTCAAATCAGATTTATCGTATCCAAAATGATAAGCGTATCAAAATATTTTAATTATTATTATTCTTTGGTTGTAAAATCAATAAAGCCCATTAGCATTTGTAACACAATATTCATGCACAGTTAGCTGGTGTGCTTGAGCCTTTTAGGGCGTTAGACATGATTTTAAAAAATGATGCTGTAATCACTAATCACTAAAAAGGGGGTTGGTGGGATTTGAGCGAGCGGTAGAAATAAATTAAAGGGATTGCATGGCATACAGATACGATAGCGACTTGGCATTTTTAAAGCGATTAAGCTCTAATGATTTGAAAGATTTGTTTGATGTGCTTGTTTATGATGAAGATGGCACACTAAGAATGAATGAAGAATTGACAAATTCAACAGAATATAAAAGGTGTGGTAGCGATTACGCCAAATACCCCAGAAGAATCGCTGAAGAACTGCAGTGTTATGGGGGCAATACTTTTATTAATTTTTTAGAAACGAAGGGGTCTTATACAAAGAGATTTTGTGCGATGCGTGCGATCATTTAAAGGTTAATTACCATGAAGAATCTCCAACCTCTTTGATTGAGAAAAACATGCTTTCTAAACTTTTGAAAGGTAGTTTAGAAAAAATGAGTGGGAAAGAGATTAAAGAACTCTGCGATGAATTGGGCATGACAAATATTGATAAAGTGATTGGTGAGAACAAACAAGTCCTAATCGCATCTACTTTAACGCTGTTTAAAGCGGGTGGCTCTCATTCTTATGCGTTGGCTGTATCTGTTGCAGATGCAATGGTAAGACAAACTCTAGGGCATGGTTTATCGTCTGTGGTGGGTAAAGTCGCGCTTAAAAAACTTTGGGCATTTTAGCTGGGCCTATTGGTTGGGTCATTACAGGTGCGTTAGTGAGCGTCAATCTTGCAGGGCCGGCTTATAGGGTAACCGTGCCTGCATGCGTTTTGGTTGCCACCTTACGCAAAAAATTGAAAGCGGAACGAGAAGCAAGATTAAAAGCGGAACAAGAAGCGAATGAAAAGAAAATGTGGTATTTAGTTATTATTTTTTGTATTCTCATTGGTCTAGCTGTTTTAGCTGTTTTTTACATGAAAAGGAAACACCAATCAAGCAACAACCCAAAAAGCGGTGTTGAAAACCTTAAAAACCCTAGCCACAAGAATTAAAGAATGGCAACAACCGCTCCAAAACACAAAACCACCCCAAGCACAAAAACAACAAGGGAGCAAGAGGTTAAAGAGCGTTAAGGAGAGTAAAATCCCCTTTTAGCGTTTGAGAGAATTGACTGTTTGGAGCATGGCGTCAGCGGTTTGAATGCTTTTAGAATTGGCTTCATAAGCCCTTTGAGCGGTGATTAGATCCGTCATTTCTTCTACCAATCTCACATTACTAAGCTCCAAAAAGCCTTGCCTTAACTTGCCCAATCCTTGAGAATCCGGATTGCCCACAATCGCATCGCCGCTAGCATTGGTGATTGAAAACAAATTATCCCCCATAGAATGAAGCCCCGCCGGGTTGACAAAATTAGCCAAAGTGATTTGCCCGATCACATTAGAAGTCGTTTGCAAGCCTTGAGTCACGCTCACCGTGCCATCCACACCGATATTTACTTGCGTGGTGTCTTCAGGTAAAGTGATTTGAGGGATGAGAAGATAGCCCTCGCTTGTTACAAGATTGCCCTGCTCGTCTAGTTTAAAATTCCCGCTTCTTGTATAAGCGGTGGTGCCATCAGGCAATTGGACTTGAAAAAAGCCTTTGCCCGTAATGGCGACATCTAAATTATTTTCCGTTTCTTTAGGGCTGCCTTGCGAAAACATTTTAGTGATCGCGCTAGGGCGCACGCCTAAGCCCACTTCCATGCCATCTGGCGATAAAGTCGTGTTGCTTGTGTTGGTGCCGGCGTATTGCATCGCTTGGTAAAACAAGTCGTTAAAATCCGCACGAGATTTTTTAAACCCGGTGGTATTGACATTAGCGATATTGTTTGAAGTGGTGTCAATATGCGTCTGTTGGGCGAGCATCCCTGAAGTGGCGCTATAGAGAGAGCGGAGCATTTTTTCCCTTTAAACTAAAACTTAACAACCTAGAATTATAACAAAAATAAGATTAAATTTGACTAAACTTGAAACGCTTTTTTAATAAAAAGGTTTAAAAAAGATTTAAACCTAGTCTCATGCAGAAATCTTATAAACGCCTTTAGCGTTTGAAATGAATGCGTTAGCATTTTTAAATGCTGTAAAAACCTTGTTAGTAGAATTAACTCTACTCTTCTCAGTGTCTTGTAATATTATGCTTTTCGCAAGTAAGTACGCCAAAATTCAGATTGAGATCAGTAGTTTATAAAGATTTTATTTTATGCTTAATATCTGGGATTTAGACTGAACAATATTAATTTTATGATATAATAAAACATGTGGCTGTGTTTTTGCATGCTACTTCAAACCATTAGGTTAGGAGCTAATGGTTTGAAGAATAATAATGCATGTTAAGAAACACGCCATAAATTAAAATTTAAAAGGAGATAAGCATGAAATTAATCATGATTATAGTGGTGTTAATAGTGCTCGCAACACCACTATACTAAACTACAAATCCTTGAGAGTTAATAGCTCTTAAGGATTTTTTAAACCCTTTTTTATGATGAAACTATAATACAATAATCATTAAAGTTAGCTTAAAACTTATAAAAAATTTGAGAATAATGACAATAAATAAAATATTATTATAACCATAGGTTCAAAATAACAAGCGTTACGCTTGGGACTTTATTCTTGTATCTTGTCAAGCGTTTCAAGGCTTTTGCTTACTCGTTAATTCAGTTTTAATGCGCTTTTATTCAAATTTAATCTCTCAAATACAGATAAAAGATTGATAAATTTTAGGGCGTTTTATCATGCGCTTTCTTTTTGTATCCATTCACTCAAAACTTTTTAACAGCGTTCTTGGCGAAATGTTAGCCTTTTCTAAAGGGACAAAGCGCTTTTTTTGATAAGCTTCTAGGCTGGATCGCCCTATCATGGCGGCATTGTCGCTGCAAAATTCTAAAGGGGCTAAAACAAGCTTGCAATCAAACGCATCGCACAAGTTTTCAAACGCCTTTCTTAAAGCAAGATTCTGGCTCGCTCCTCCCACAATGCCAAAAATTTTAGGGCGTTTGGTTTTAAAATAGCGTTTAGTCTGCTGGATTAAATGCTCAATAGCCGCGCTTTGAAAATGATAGCCAATCTTTTGTTTGATCGCTTCATTCAAATTATGGGCGTTTTTTTCAACCTCCAAACGCACCGCATTCTTTAAACCTGAAAAACTAAAAGCCAGATTCGGGCTGTTTTTTAAAGGGATAGGGAACATTAAAGGCTCGTTTGGGTGCGCATAATCAAGGGCTAATTTTTCCACTATGGGACCTCCTGGATAGCCCAAATCAAGCATTTTAGAAACCTTATCAAAACTCTCCCCAAAGCTATCGTCTAAACTCGTGGCAACGATTTTAATGTCTTCATAATCTCTAGCCTCTAAAATCAAAGAATGCCCCCCAGAAACTAAGAGCGTGCTTAAAGGCATGCAGGTTTGTTTTTCATTGATAAAGAGCGAATACACATGCCCTCTCAAATGGTCTTCTAAAATTAAGGGTAAATTCAAAGACAAGCTCAAGGCTTTTGCCATCATCAAACCTTCTATTAAAGTAACGCTCAAACCTGGCTGATTGGTGATAGCGATGGCTTTAATTTTGGAAAAATCCTTATTCAAGCTGATTTTAACGCGTTCTAATAAGAGCGGCAAATTCTCAGCATGCAAGCGCGATGCAAGCTCAGGCACAACGCCCCCATAAGAGCTGTGGTGCTTTTCTTGAGAGATTTTAAAATGAGCGATGAGTTTGGCGTCCTCTATTCTTGTAAGGGCTAAAGAGCTGTCATCGCAAGAACTTTCAATGCTTAAAATCATGTCTTTATCTTTGGGTGGTGTTTTTGCTTGAATTATACCTTGTTAGCAACACTCTAAAGCCTTTAAACCAAAACTAAAAAGTGGATTTACAAAAACACCAATGACAAAAATACCAATGAATAGAAAGCTAGAATTAAACATTGAGCATGAAGAATAAAGAGATGAAATCTAAAATTAAAGCTTTGAATGAAATAAGCCCCTTTTTTAGAAAAAGCCTTTAAGCTAAGTATTTGATCGCATTCAAATAGCTTTTGTTGCTCGCTTTGTTTTGATAAGCAATGTCAAACGCCGTGCCGTGGTCAGTGGAAGTGCGTAAAATGGGAGCGTTCAAACTCACATTGATGCTTTCATCAAAATAGAGTGCTTTTAAAGGGGCTAGCCCCACATCATGGCTCATGCTCACATAAAAGGGGGTTATTTTGCGCTTATTAGGGGCAAAAGCGCTATCAGCCGGCAGTGGCCCTAAAAAACATTCAAAGCCCAGCGTTTGGTTGCTCTTTTGAATGGCTTTTAAAATCTTTTCATCTTCTTCCCCAAACAAGCCCTCTTCGCCCGCATGGGGGTTAAAACCACACACTTGAACGATTTTAGCTTGAGTGCTTTTTTGAAACGCTAACAAAAACCGGACTAACGCTCCCACTTGAATGAGTTGAGAAACCGCCCCTAAAGGCACATGGTCGCTAAATAGCCCCACAAAGAGTTTAGAACACCCAAGCATCATGATGATTTGATGATCTTTATAGCGTTGTTTTAAAAAATCGGTATGCCCCACAAAAGGGATTTGAGCTTGTTGCCATGCGAGTTTGTTGATAGGCAAAGTGCAAATGCCATCCACTTCTTTATTATCCGCTAACTCGCAAGCCTTTTTAAAACTCTCAAAACTATACGCCCCGCTTTGAGCGCTGACTTTACCTATCGTGCTAGAGTTTAATAAAGGTAAGGGGGTATCAATAGCGATCGTGTTAAGCGTCTTAGTTTCATAAGCGTTATGAAGCAATTGATTGGCCCGCTCTAAAAGTTCGCCATCAATGAGATACAACGGCTCACAAAGCACGCTCACTTCCTTATGGCTTTTTAAAATCAATTCTAAGCCTACGCCTTGAACATCCCCGCAACTGATCGCAATTTTCTTTTTAGCCATTTTATCGCTTAATAAGTTGCGCCATTTCTAAAATCGCTTTTTCTAATCCCACTAAAACCGCTTTTGAAACCACGCTATGACCGATATTAAGCTCTCTTAAAGAGGGGATTTTTAACAATTCTTTCACGTTAGAATAATTCAACCCATGCCCTGCGCACGCCGTGATGCCCATAAAAAACGCTTCTTTACTCATTCTTCTTAATTGCAAAAAGGCGTTATGCAATTCTTCTTTCAGTTCTTTAGGGCTTTTGTCTTTGAGCGCGCTAATGGCATGGATTTGATTGTTAGCGTTAGAATATAAAGCGTTGTGCAAATTCGCATACACCCCAGTGTGGAACTCCACTTGCTTGACTTGATACTCCCTTGCAAAATGCAGAGCGTCTTTTAAAGGATCAATAAACAAAGACACTTCAATGCCTTTATTATGATACGCTCTAATCACCTCTCCTAAACCCTTTAATGAGCAATCCAACCCCCCCTCTGTCGTAACCTCATTCCTGTTTTCAGGCACGATCGTAACTTTACTGGGCTTATTTTTCAAAGAGCATAAAAAATCAGTGATTTCAGCATTAATAGAGCATTCAATGTTGATAGGCAAGGGGCTTATTTCAAGCAACTTCAAAACATCTTCATTTTGAATGTGCCGTTTGTCTTCTCTCAAATGGATGGTGATTAAATCCACTTTATGGGTGTTTTTAGCGATGAATAAGGCTTCTAAAATTTCAGGCTCGTAAGTTTTTCTTATCTCTCTTAAAGTAACAATGTGATCAATATTCAATCCAAAACGCATGACTATCCTTTATTTTATAATAATGATTTTTGGAATTGTAACATAAAACCCACCTCTTACACCTATAAGATTTTATCATCAAGCTATCTTTTGCTATAATACCCAAAACAAAATACCAATTAAATCCAATAAAAAGTGTTGTGGGTGCTATATTTTTTAACCAGTTTATTTATTTGCTCTTTGATTGTTCTGTGGTCTAAAAAATCCATGCTCTTTGTGGATAACGCTAATAAAATACAAGGCTTCCATCATGCAAGAACCCCACGAGCCGGGGGGCTTGGGATCTTTCTTTCTTTTGTGTTAGCTTATCTTTTTGAGCCTTTTGAAGCGCCTTTTAAGGGGTTTTTTGTTTTCTTAGGGCTATCGCTAGTGTTTTTGAGCGGTTTTTTAGAAGACATTAACCTTTCATTAAGCCCCAAAATACGCCTTATTTTACAAGCCGTAGGGGTTGTTTGCATCATCTCATCAACGCCTTTAGTGGTGAGCGATTTTTCGCCCCTTTTTAGCTTGCCTTATTTTATCGCTTTTTTATTCGCTGTTTTTATGCTAGTGGGTATCAGTAACGCTATCAATATCATTGACGGGTTTAACGGGCTGGCATCAGGGATTTGCGCAATTGTGCTTTTAGTCATTCATTATATAGACCCTAGCAGTTTGTCTTGTTTGCTAGCTTACATGGTGCTTGGGTTTATGGTGTTAAATTTCCCTTTAGGAAAGATTTTTTTAGGCGATGGGGGGGCGTATTTTTTGGGTTTGGTGTGCGGGATTTCCCTTTTACATTTGAGTTTAGAGCAAAAAATCAGCGTGTTTTTTGGGCTCAATTTAATGCTTTATCCGGTCATAGAGGTGCTTTTTAGTATCCTAAGGCGCAAAATAAAACGCCAGAAAGCCACCATGCCAGACAATTTGCATTTGCACACCCTTTTATTTAAATTCTTGCAACAACGCTCTTTCAATTACCCCAACCCTTTGTGCGCGTTTATCCTTATTCTGTGCAACCTGCCTTTTATTTTAATCAGCGTCTTATTCCGCTTAAATCCTTACGCGCTCATTGTCATTGGCCTGGTCTTTATCGCATGCTATTTAATGGGCTATGCTTATTTGAACAGGCAAGTTTGCACCTTAGGAAAGCGAGCGTTTTAATGAAAAAGCTCAAAAATCTTTTTTTGATCCTGCTCTTATGGGTCTATCCTTTAAGGAGTGAGCCGATCAATGAGGGGGCATACATTTTAGAAGAGATTGGCGATGTACTTAGGTTTTTACCTATTTTTGTCGGCACGGTCAGTTTGGCGATGCGCGATTATAGAGGGTTAGGGGAATTAGCGGTCGGCACATTAGTCACTCAAGGAGTGATTTATGGCCTTAAAGGAGCTTTTAGCACCGCCCATAAAGATGGGGCTAGAGTGGAATTTGCCAAACGCCCATGTTGTAATTCTTGGAGAGGCATGCCAAGCGGGCATGCTGGGGGGGCGTTTAGCGCGGCTGGGTTTGTGTATTACCGTTATGGGTGGAAGCCGGCTCTTCCTGTGATCGCTCTTGCAATCCTCACTGATGCTAGCAGAGTGGTGGCAAGACAACACACGATCTTGCAAGTTACGATTGGCAGCCTTATCGCATGGGGGTTTGCTTATTTATTCACTTCACGCTACAAACCTAAGCAATGGATGCTCTATCCTGAAATTTCTAGCGATTTTAAGGGCAGTAGCCGCTATGGGGTGAGCTTTTCTTATCAATGGTAAAGGGATAAAGTGCTAAAAAAGTTATTATTCATTTCGCTCTTTTTAGGGTTTTTAAAAGCAGAGGGCGAACATTATGAAATCATCGTTGAGCTTTCAAAGGCTTTTTTGAAAGCCCAAGAAGTTTTGACTGCGATCCATCAAGCTTATAAAACCTGCATAGAAACCGGGCATGATCGCACCCAAATACGCCTTCAAAGCGCTTTTTTAGAGAACTTGTCTCAAACAGAACAGCAATTTGATGATTATTTTGAGAAGGATTTTAAAAGCGTAGAAGTTTTAAAAACCTTGCTTAAAAACCTCCGATCGTTAGAAAAAGCTTCCAATAAGCTTGCATGTATTGCCCCAAAAAACGCTAAAAATTTTGAAATTTTAGAGGGAGCGATAACCCAAATCATAGACTTAGAAAAACAGATGGATAAATTTATCAACGGCGCAAAATAAAGCCCATTGTTGCATGAGAATTTAATGGAATATTCATCGTAAAAAGCTCTAATTCAGTTTGAGCGGTAACCTTTTAAAAGCGTTCTTAGAAAATTGAGTTTCGCCACAAACAAAGCTTAGCGATCCTATTTAAAAAGCCAAAGCGTATTAAAGTTGGCTTTGAATATTCGTATTTGATGAGAGCCAAATCCCTAATACTTATGCTTTCTTAGGCGTTTCACCACATAATCCCCTGTGCTTTGAATGATTTGCACTAAAACAATGATCACGACCACCGCATAAAAAAGCACATCGCCCCTATAACTTTGATAGCCAATCCTAATGGCTAAATCCCCCAAGCCCCCAGCCCCTAACGCTCCCGCCATAGCCGAATAGCCTATTAAAGAAATTAAGGTGATGGTGATATTGTTCACTAAAGAAGGCAGGCTCTCTAAAAGCATCATTTTAATGACTTCCAAATGAGACGCTCCCAAGCTTAAAGTGGTTTCAATCTTGCCATGCTCTACTTCCATTAGAGAATTTTCAAAAAGCTTTGCGACAAAAGGAATAGCTGAAATGGCTAACGGGATAATGCTCGCACTAGAGCCAATGCTCGTGCCAATCAAAAAGCGCGATAGAGGCAGGAGCAAAATAATGAGAATGATAAAAGGGAAAGAGCGAGTCATGTTGATAGAAGTGTCTAAAATCTTATGCAAAAGGGGTTTGTTTAACAAATGCCCTTTTTTACTCACTAACAATAAAACCCCCAAAGGCAAGCCAAAAACAACCGCCAAAAAGCTCGCCACAAACACCATATAAAGCGTTTCTAGCGTGGCTTGAATGAGCATTTGAGAAATCATTTTAATCCTTTAATTTTTCCACTTGTAAGCCTAAAGCGTTTAGATACTCTAAAGCCCTTTGAGTCTCTGTGGTGCTGCCTAAAAACCGCACCACTAAATACCCTATATCTTTAGTCGTAAGCTCTTCAATGTTGCCTGAAATGATACTCACATCTATTTTAAAACGCCTGATCAAATTAGAAATGATCGGCTCGTCTAAATGCTCCCCTAAAAACACGATGCGATAAATGTCTTGCGATTTTTGATCCCCATGCTCGTTTTTGATGCCAAGCAATTCCTTAGTAACGGCATGTTTAGGGTTAGCAAAAATTTCTTCTACCGAGCCTCTTTCCACAATTTCACCGCTGCTGATCACACACATTTGATTGCACAATTCTTTAACCACTTCAATTTCATGCGTGATGAAAACGATGCTCAAATCAAACTTTTTTTGAATGCCGCTTAAAAGCGTTAAAATAGAATGCGTGGTTTTAGAATCCAGCGCGGATGTGGCTTCATCGCAAAGCAATAAATCAGGGCAATTCGCTAAACTCCTAGCAATGGCTACTCTTTGTTTTTGCCCACCGCTGAGCTGTTTAGGATAAAAATGCATTTTATCTTCTAACCCCACTAATTCCAACAATTCATGCACCCTTGATTTAATCTTGGTTTTTTCCCATCGGGCGATTTCTAGAGCGAAAGCGATATTTTCAAACACATTTTTAGCGCTCAATAAATTGAAATGCTGGAAAATCATGCCTATTTTCTGGCGCACTTTTTGCAATTCTTTAGGCTTTAATTTTAACAGATTGACCCCATTGACTAAAACTTCGCCAGAACTGGGGCGTTCCAAGCAATTGATCAAGCGAATGAGCGTGGATTTCCCCGCCCCTGAATAGCCTATCACGCCTAAAATATCGCCTTTTTTCAATTCCAAATTCACGCCTTTTAGAGCATGGAATCCGTTTTCATAAATCTTTTCAATGTTTTTTAATTCTACTACCATCGTTTTAACTTTACATCCCGATCACTTGGACATTTGCGCGTTATTTTCCACGCTATTGAGCCATAAAAACACTTGCACCACGCTTTCATACAATTCTTCAGGTATCGCGCAATCTAATTCCACCTTTAAAAGCGAATCCACTAGCATGGGATTAGAAAAGAGCGCTATATCATATTCTTTAGCTTTTTGAATGATCCTTTTAGCCACTTCGCCCACCCCGCTTGCGATCACTTTTGGGGCATGATCTTGCCCCATGTTATAGGCTAGGGCGGCGGCTTTTATGGTTTTATTCATCTAATACCCTAAGGTCAAAGAATCGGCGTCATTCCAAGAGAAATTTTTTTCAAACCCTTTTGTTTTTTTCAAAATAGACGCAACGCTACGAACCAACATGTCCGTTTCAATATTTACGCGCCGTTTGAGTTTATAAGTCTTAAAAAGGGTGTTTTCTAAAGTGTAAGGGATAATCGTTAGCCAAAACCCTTTTTCTTCTACCTTGCTTAAAGTCAAACTCACCCCATCAATGGCGATAGAGCCTTGCTCAACGCACAATAAAAGCGTTTCGTTAGAAGCGCTGATGAAAAAATCCACTTGATTAGCGTTGTGAATGATTTTTTCAATGACCCCAATAGCGTCAATATGCCCTTGCACAAAATGCCCATCCAAACTCGCATCAGCTTTTAGGGCTGGCTCAATATGGACTAAATCCTTGTAATTTTCTAACGCTACGCTGTTTTGGGTTTTTTGGCTCAATTCCACGCTAAAATGCGTTTTTGAACTTTCTATGGCGGTCAAACACGCCCCATTGATCGCAATGCTATCGCCAAGCTTGGGATTGAGATCGCTCTCTATGTTTAAAATATTGTTTTGGAAACCTTTCACTTTAGCTATTTGATGGATTAGACCGCTGAACATCGTTAATGATTATTTTCCTTATGTTAAAATGCTTAAATATTGTAACATATTAAATAAAACCATTAGGATAAAAGCATGTTTATTGATACGCATTGCCATTTGGATCATAAGGACTATGAAAACGATTTAGAAGAAGTGTTAAAAGAAAGCCTAGAAAAAGGCGTTACTCAATGCGTGATTCCGGGTGCGGACATGAAGGATTTGAATAGAGCAATAGAGATTAGTGAAAAATTTGAAGGCGTGTTTTTTGCCATAGGCGCTCACCCTTATGATGTGGAGAGTTTTGATGAAAGCCTGTTTGAAAAGTTTGTTGGGCATCAAAAATGCGTGGCGATAGGCGAATGCGGACTGGATTACTACCGCTTGCCTGAATTAAATGAAAGAGAAAATTATAAAAGCAAGCAAAAAGAAATTTTTACCAAACAGATTGAATTTTCTATCCAACACAATAAGCCCTTGATCATCCATATTAGAGAGGCGAGTTTTGATAGTTTGAATATTTTAAAAAGCTATCCTAAGGCTTTTGGGGTGTTGCATTGCTTTAACGCTGATGGCATGCTTTTGGAATTGAGCGATCGTTTTTACTATGGGATAGGAGGGGTTAGCACTTTTAAAAACGCTAAAAGACTGGTAGAGATCCTCCCTAAAATTCCTAAAAACAGGCTTCTTTTAGAAACGGATTCGCCCTATTTAACCCCACACCCTTTTAGAGGCACCAGAAATAGCCCTACTTATATCCCTTTAATCGCTCAAAAAATTGCCGAAATCATCAACATAGAGACTGAAGAGCTCGCTTCTTTAAGCACGCATAACGCTCACACGCTCTTTAGTTTCCCCTAAAATTAAGGCTTGTTAGAAAGCGTTATTCAAGTTTAGTTATAATCAAGGCTGTTTAAAAGCTGAATAGTTATCAGGATGTGATGTCAAAAAGAATGAAGTGTTTTAGTCAAAAATGGTTGGTTTTTTTTGTTACCCTTTTATTGGCTTCTTTAGGCCATGCGAAAATGGCTTTTGAATCTAATATTGACACCAAAGCGCTAGAGGCTTTTGGGGTTAATGCGGGCTTTTTATCCCAAATGCCAAACGCTTTAAAAAAAATGAATAAAGAAGAAGAATGGAAAAAGTTAGTCAAAAGATTTGATGTGAATTACCAGTTCATCCCTATCATCAAAAACATGCTCATAGAAGCGAGCGTGCCACAAGAATTTTTGTTTTTAGCCATGGCAGAGTCTAAATTTTCATCAAGGGCTTATAGCAGGAAAAAAGCGGTAGGGATTTGGCAATTCATGCCAAGCACGGCTAAAGAATTAGGGCTTAAGGTCAATCATTACATTGATGAAAGAAGAGACCCCATTAAAAGCACTCAAGCGGCGATCGCTTATTTGAAACGGCTCTACAAACAAACCGGGGAATGGTATTTGGTCGCTATGGCGTATAATTACGGCTTACGCAAGGTTCAAAACGCTATTAAAGCCGCCGGCACTTCAGACATTAAGATTTTGTTGGATGAAGATAAGAAATACCTCCCTAAAGAAACACGAGAGTATATCCGCTCCATTCTAAGCCTGGCGTTGAAATTCAACAGCCTAGACAACCTCAAAGATAAAGAATATCTGCTCAATCGTGGGGCGAGGGTGAGTTTAGTGGGCGTTCCGTTTAAAAGGCACACTTCTTTAGTCCAGGTGGCTAAGAATTTAAACTTGAGTTTAGAAACCTTAAAATCCTACAACCACCAATTCCGCTATAACATTCTGCCCTCTAAAGACCCCACTTATACCATTTATATCCCTTATGAAAAACTCGCCCTTTTCAAACAACGCCAGCTCAAACAAAATAAAAGCATTCAAGCCAGTTCAAAAAGCCCTTTTATCACCCATGTGGTCTTGCCTAAAGAAACCTTGTCTTCTATCGCTAAACGCTATCAAGTCAGTATTTCCAGTATCCAATTAGCCAATAACCTCAAAGATTCTAATATCTTTATCCACCAGCGCTTAATCATCCCCACTAACAAAAAATTACTCGCTACAAGGGAATTTTAATGGGTTTGGCGTTAAAAAAAGTTTGTTTTTTAGGCGTTATTTTTTTGATTAGTGCTTGTGCGGTTAAAAAAGAGGGGGTAAGGAATTTGTCTTACAAGCATGAAAGCTTGCGCGCTTATGAAAACGCTAAAGACTATGATCCGACAACCAAAAAAGCCGCCTATAAACGCAATTTTTTTGAACGCCATTTCAAACGCCACTCCGATTCGCAAGATAGCAATACAAAACAACCCCTAGATAACGGCATGCGCGATTCTAGCGCGATCCAAAGAGCCACCATGCGCCCTTATCAAGTGGGAGGCAAGTGGTATTACCCCACTAAAGTGGATTTAGGCGAAAAATTTGATGGCGTTGCGAGCTGGTATGGCCCCAATTTCCATGCCAAAAAAACCAGTAATGGGGAAATTTATAACATGTATGCCCACACCGCCGCGCACAAGACTTTACCCATGAACACCGTGGTGAAAGTCATCAATGTTGATAATAACTTAAGCACCATTGTGCGCATTAATGATAGAGGGCCTTTTGTGAGCGATCGCATCATTGATTTGTCTAATGCGGCCGCTAGGGATATTGACATGGTTAAAAAAGGCACGGCCAGCGTGCGTCTCATTGTTTTGGGTTTTGGTGGGATTATCTCCACGCAATACGAACAATCCTTTAACGCCAGCTCTTCAAAGATCTTACACAAGGAATTTAAAGTCGGCGAGAGCGAAAAAAGCGTGAGCGGAGGGAAATTTTCTTTACAAATGGGGGCTTTTAGAAACCAAATAGGCGCTCAAACTTTAGCGGATAAATTGCAAGCAGAGAATCCAAATTACAGCGTCAAGGTTGCTTTTAAAGACGATTTGTATAAAGTTTTAGTTCAAGGGTTTCAAAGCGAAGAAGAGGCTAGGGATTTTATGAAAAAATATAACCAGAATGCGGTTTTAACGAGAGAATGATTAAGTTATTGCTTTTAGATGTGGATGGCACGCTCACGGACGGGTCGTTGTATTTTGATGAAAATTTTCACGAGTTCAAGGCTTTCAATGTCAAAGACGGGCTTGGCATGACGCTATGGCAAAAATTAGGCAAAAAAATCGCTATCATTACAGGAAGAACTTCAATCATGGTGAAAAAACGCATGGAGAGTTTGGGCGTTCAATTTGTTTTTATGGGCGTTGAAAATAAAAGCGTGGTTGTGGAGCGGCTCAAAAAAGACTTGCAATTGAGTGCACAAGAAATCGCATGCGTAGGTGATGATTATAACGATTTAGGCATGTTTAAGGCATGCGCTTTGAGTTTCGCTCCTTTTGATGCGCACCCCTTGCTTAAAAGCAAAGCCTATAAAGTGTTGCAAAATTCAGGGGGCAAGGGGGCCGTTAGGGAAGCGATTGATTATCTTTTAACATTAGAAGGCTTGCAAGATGAAGCGCTCAAGCTTTACCTCTAATAGCGTTTTAAACTTTTTTGTGGTTTTGTCTTTCATCACGATAGGGCTAGTTTTTTTCTTTTTGCGTTCCCAACCCACTAGCGTGGTCTCTAAAGAAAATATCCCTAAAATTGAATTAGAAAATTTTAAAGCGTTTCAAATCAACGATAAAATCCTTGATCTGTCTATAGAAGGCAAAAAAGCTCTGCAATATGATGATCATGAGATCTTTTTTGATTCCAAAATCAAGCGCTATGATGAAGACACGATAGAAAGCGTTGAATCCCCTAAAGCCAAACGGCAGCAGGATTTGTATTTCTTCCCTAATGGGGTAACTTATAAAAGAAGCGATGATTCTAGTTTTTGGAGTGAAACAGGGATTTATAACCACAAAGAGCAAAATTTTAAAGGCAAGGGCCGTTTCATTCTCACTTCAAAGGATAGCAAGGTTGAAGGGCTTGACATTTCTTATTCGCATGCTTTAGCCATTATTGAAGCTCAAAGCATTCAAGCTAATTTATTCTTAGATGAAATCAAACAAAGCCAGAAAGAAAAGAAAAAATTCCCCACTTTTAAAGGAGGGTTTTAATGCGTTGGTGGTGTGTTCTTGTGTGTTGTCTTGGCATTTTAAGCGTGATGAGCGCTCAAAAAACAGATAATAAAGGTTTGAAAAAAGAAAGAGAGCTTTTAGAGATTACCGGCAACCAATTTATAGCGAACGACAAAACCAAAACCGCCATCATTCAAGGCAATGTGCAGATCAAAAAAGGTAAAGATCGGTTGTTTGCGGATAAGGTGAGCGTGTTTTTAAACGATAAACGAAAGCCAGAGCGTTATGAAGCTACAGGGAACACGCATTTTAACATCTTTACAGAGGATAATCGTGAAATCAGCGGGAGCGCTGACAAGCTCATTTATAACGCGTTGAATGGGGAATACAAATTATTGCAAAATGCGGTGGTTAGAGAAGTGGGGAAATCTAATGTCATCACCGGTGATGAAATCATTTTAAACAAAACTAAGGGGTATGCTGACGTGTTGGGGAGCGCGAAACGGCCCGCTAAATTCGTGTTTGATATGGAAGATATTAATGAAGAAAATCGTAAGGCCAAATTGAAGAAGAAAGGCGAAAAACCATGATCGCCATTAAAGACGCTCATTTTCTCACTTCTTCAAGCCAACTTTTTCAATGCCCTGCGAGTTTGACTTCTGAAATGGTGGTTTTAGGGCGCAGCAATGTCGGTAAAAGCTCGTTTATTAATACCTTGTTGGGGAAAAATCTCGCTAAAAGCTCAGCGACGCCGGGAAAAACCCGCTTAGCGAATTTTTTTTCCACCACTTGGGAAGATAAAGAAAACGCTTTAAGGGCCACTTTTAATGTGATTGATTTGCCCGGGTTTGGCTACGCTAAAGTTTCTAAAAGCTTGAAAAAAGAATGGGAGGGGTTTTTATGGGAATTGTTGAGCGTTAGGACTTCAATCAAACTTTTTATCCACTTGGTGGATGCGCGCCATTTGGACTTAGAAATTGATAAAAACGCTAAAGAAAATATTCAAGCCCTTTTAAGGCCCGATCAAGCCTACCTTACTCTTTTTACGAAATTTGACAAGTTGAATAAAAACGAGCAACACCGCCTTTTTTTAAACGCTCCTAAACCTTTTTTAATCAATACCACCCATTTTAACGCTCTTTCTTCAAAATACCCAACCCTTGAAATAGTGCGCCAAACCCTTTTGAAATACTTGCTCACTAACCCATTATAAGCCGCAAAACCATGCTCTCTTTAAAACAAGATTCCTTTTTTTTCTTATGTTTAGGGATCTTTTGTTTTTATTTTTATAGCCTTTTGAGAGATTTAATGCCTTTTTTACCCCCTATGATTGGGTTTTTATTCTTGTTTTATGCGAAAAAATACGACCATTTTCTGCCAAGCCTAAGCGTGTTTGGTTGTTTGTTTTGGTTTGAAAGCATGCATTTAAAGACTTTAGGCGTTTTAGCTTTGCTGTTTTTAATCTACCATCAAATCGTTTATAAAAACTCTTTAAAGCTTTTTAATGACGGCTTTTTATTCAAAACTTTGCATGTCTTTTTGGTTTATTACCTCTATTTATCGCGCTTTTTTTCGGTGTCTTTGGATTTGAAGACGATCGGCTTTCTCGCTCTTTTTGCTTTAATAGAGAGCGCTTTGTGGGGTTTGTATGAAAAATCTTCGCTATAAGCTTTTGCTCTTTGTTTTTATAGGGTTTTGGGGGTTATTGGTTTTAAATTTATTTATTCTAAGCGTTAAAAATCAAGAATACTATGAAAAACTGGCCGAACGCAACATGACCAAAAAGGAATTTTTAGTCCCTACAAGGGGCGATATTACAGACAGAAACCATGAATTTTTAGCCACTAACGAATTGGTGTTTGGCGTGTTTTTGCCCAGTAGATTGAGGCAAAAAGAACTTTTAGAAAAAATTGAAGTGATCCAAAAGTTTTTCCCTAACTTTTCTAAAGAAACGCTTTTAAACAACTATCAAAAAGAAAATTCGCTTTATAACTACAATCTCATTAAAGTGGTTGGCTTCATTCCTTATGCCGCCGTGCAATCCCTTTATACCAAACTCATTCAAACTCAAGGCATTTTTGTGCGCCCTTTAGACAAACGCTACTACCCTAATAACGCTTTAGCTTCGCATGTTTTAGGCTATGTGGGGGTGGCAAGCTTGCAAGATTTAAAAGACGATGAGGAGAATCAATACAGCCAGATTGTGGGCAAAACCGGCGTTGAAAAAGAATACAACAAGCTTTTACAAGGCAAGGTGGGCTATAAAATCATGCGTGTCAATGCGCTCAATCAAGAATTAGCCACCTTAGAAGTAGTGCCGCCAAGCACCAATAACCACTTGCAATTGAGTTTAGACAAACGCTTGCAAAAAGAAGCGGACAAACTCTTTGAAAACAAAAGAGGGGCTATTTTAGTAATGAACGCCGAAAATGGGGAATTGCTCGTTGCAGGGAGTTACCCTGAATACAATTTGAACGATTTTGTAGGCGGGATCAGTCAAGATAAATGGCAAAAACTTCAAGATGATATTTATAACCCCTTACTAAACCGCTTCGCTAACGCCTTGTACCCGCCGGGATCTGTGGTTAAAATGGGCGTGGGGTTAAGCTTTTTAGAAAACCTTCATATCACAGAAAACACCACTATCCCCACCCCCCCTTTTATTGAAGTGGGTAAGCGCAAATTTAGGGATTGGAAAAAAACAGGGCATGGCAATTCTAATTTGTATAAAGCCATTAGGGAGTCTGTGGATGTGTATTTTTATAAGTTTGGGCTTGAAATCTCTATAGAAAAACTCTCTAAAACCTTAAGGGAAGTGGGCTTTGGGGAAAAAACGGGCGTTGATTTGCCGAATGAATTTGTGGGGATTGTGCCGGATAATTTGTGGAAACTCAAACGCTTCAATCAAGATTGGCGCGTTGGGGACACGCTCATTACCGCTATTGGGCAAGGCTCTTTTTTAGCCACGCCCTTACAAGTGCTAGCCTACACGGGACTCATTGCGACAGGCAAACTGGCAACGCCTCATTTTGCTATCAACAACAAACAACCGCTCAAAGATCCCTTAAATAGCTTTCAAAAAAAGAAGCTCCAAGCTTTGAGAGTGGGCATGTATGAAGTGTGTAACCATAAAGACGGCACCGCTTATCATTCCACAAGGGGTTCTAAGGTTACTTTAGCGTGTAAAACCGGCACCGCACAAGTCGTGGAAATCGCTCAAAACATCGTCAATCGCATGAAAGAAAAGGATATGGAATATTTCCATCGATCCCATGCGTGGATTACCGCATTTTTGCCTTATGAAAAACCCAAATACGCTATCACTATTTTAGTAGAACATGGGGAAGGGGGGTCAAAACTAGGGGGCTTGTTAGTGAAAATGAGCAATAAACTCTATGAGCTTGGCTATCTTTAATAAAATTCTAAATCTTTTCAAAAACGCATTACTCTCTAAACGCTAAGACTATTAGCCAACTTGTTTCACCGCTCTATAACTCAGTCTAACGGGTGGTTTAAAACTGGTCTTTATTAAAATTTTAGGCATTGGCTGCGCTCCACAGATGAAATTGACAATATGAGACTGATTGAGTTCTGCAAAATGATTGATCAAGTTGTGAAACACAACCCTAATGGCACTTATGTGAAGAGGTTTCGTTGCGTTTATTCGCAAGTGCGATACAACGAATAATCGTTGTTTGCGAATTGAATGAAAAGCGACACCTTGTTTAAAGGTGTCAGTGAAAATATTATCATGTTAGTGCTAGTGTTAATAATTTCACGCCATGAATGATACCCAAAATATCTCATTGAATGCAAGCGTTTCATTCCACTAGTGAAAAATAATGTTAAGTATAATTTAAGTATAGTTCCTAGCGGAACTAAAGCATTCATCCCAAACACTAAAGATATTTGGGATTTCTGCTTGGGTGGCTTAAAGGAATAAGGGAGGGTTATTTTGCACCATTCCCCCCCTTAAGAAATAACGCTTTTTAAGAAATTATCGCTTGATTAGCGCAAGCTCTTTTCGTTTTATTTTAAAAAGACTTTTAGCGTTTTGAATACTCAATAAGAAAAGAACTTTTGATTAGCGCCTAAAAAACCCCCTTTCATCATAAAGATGGATTTTATCCAAATGGCTTAAAAAGCCGGGATAATCGCTCCCTTATAGGTATCCAAAATAAATTTCCTGGTCTTTTCACTCTGCAAAGCTTCAATCAGCGCTTTTATGGCTTCATCTTGCGCGTTATCCTCACGAGCGGCTATTAGATTGGCATAAGGCGAGTCCTTGTCTTCTGAAAATAAGGCTCCGGTGAGTTTTGCTTGCAAGGCGTAATTCCCTGTTACAATAGCCCCATCCACATCCCCTAAAACTTTAGGCAACAATGCGGCTTCTAAAGGCTTGATTTTGATGTTGTAAGGATTTTTGACAATATCAAACTCCGTAGCGTATAGATTGCTTGGGTCTTTGAGAGCGATAAGGCCTTGCTTATGCAGTAAAATCAACGCCCTGCCTTGATTGGCCGGATCATTTGGCACGGCAATCACTGAGCCTTTTTTAAGGTTTTTAATGTCTGTGATTTTTTGAGAATAAAATCTTAAAGGCTCCACATGGATATTGGCCAAACCAACAAGGTGCATTTTTCTGTCCAAATTAAACCGATCCAAATAAGGGCGGTGCTGGAAGTAATTCGCGTCTAAAGAGCCGTCATTGAGTGCTAAATTAGGCAACACATAATCGGTAAAAGACACGATCACTAATTTGATCCCTTTCTCTTTCAAATCATCCACGACTGATTGCAAGATTTGCGCATGCGGCACAGGGTTAGCGCCCACTTTAAGCTCACGAGTGATTTTGTGGTTTTCTTTTTTTTCCTTGTGGTGTTTGGCGTCTAAGAGATTAAAAAAACCTAAAACAATAGCGGTTATGCAAATAATACGCTTGAATATATTCATAAAAACCCCTTTATTAACAAAATTAATTCAAAAATGATAAAAAGATAAAACGATACGGAAATTCTAGAAACTGGCAAAGAATGAAAAGAAAAGGATTCAACCAAGAAAAACGAAGTTTCTCTTGGTTAAACAACGAATCAAACCATTAAAGGTTAATGGAATTTTCTTTAAGATATTCTGCAACGCCTTTATGGGTAGCTTTCATACCTTTATCGCCTTTTCTCCAGCCTGCTGGGCATACTTCACCATGTTCTTCAAAGTGCAAGAGAGCGTCTACCATGCGAAGCATTTCATCGGCATTCCTACCCAATGGCAAGTCATTGATCACTGCGTGTCTTACTTTCATGTTTTTGTCAATCAAAAAAGCTCCTCTCAAAGCGATCGCTTCTTCAAACAGCACATCATAGTCTCTAGAAATGCTCTTAGTAATATCAGCCACCATAGGGAAAGTTACTTGACCAATACCGCCTTTTTCTACAGGGGTGTTTTTCCATGCAAGATGCACTTGTTCGCTGTCAATAGACACGCCAATCACATTAAAGCCTTTTTCTTGGAAGTCTTTCACTCTTTTGTCAAACGCAATGATTTCTGTAGGGCATACAAAAGTAAAATCTTTTGGCCAAAAGAAAAGAATCGCACCGCTCTTACCTAAATTTTTAGAAAGCTCAAAGTGTTCATCAACCTCGTTGTTTCCTAAAACGGCAGGCGCTTTAAAATCGGGGGCAAGTTTTGTAACTAACATATACAACTCCTTAAGTGTTTTAAAATTTTGTTGGATCAAAATTAAACCTGAATAGATTTAATTTTATTATGCTTTCCACTCAATCAGCGGAAACATGGTGGAGTATATTCTTAAAAAGTTAATGAAAAGATATTTCCTTTTAAATTTTAAGATTTTGTGAAAAAAAGTTTCATTTTTACTGCTTGTATTTCCTTGAATAGTGTTATAATTGCTTCATAAATCATACGAAAGGAATTGTTATGCTAATCGCTCGCTTTAAAAAAGCTTTAATCTCTTATTCTTTAGGCGCGTTCATTGTTTCATCTTTATTGGGCATGGCTAATGCTTCAGTGCAAGAAGTCAAAGTCAAGGATTATTTCGGGGAGCAAACTATAAAGCTTCCTGTTTCCAAAATAATCTACTTGGGTAGCTTTGCAGAAGTGCCTGCCATGTTTAATACTTGGGATAGGGTCGTGGGCATTTCGGATTACGCTTTTAAATCTGATATTGTTAAAGCCACTCTCAAAGATCCTAAACGCATTAAATCCATGAGCAGTGATCATGTGGCGGCATTGAATGTGGAGCTTTTAAAAAAGCTTAGCCCTGATCTTGTGGTAACCTTTGTGGGCAACCCTAAAGCGGTAGAGCATGCGAAAAAATTTGGGATATCATTTCTTTCTTTCCAAGAAAAAACCATTGCAGAAGTCATGGAAGATATTGACGCTCAAGCTAAAGCCTTAGAAATTGACGCTTCTAAAAAGCTGGCTAAAATGCAAGAAACTTTGGATTTTATCAAAGAGCGTTTGAAAAATGTCAAAAAGAAAAAAGGGGTGGAGCTTTTCCACAAAGCCAGTAAGATTAGCGGCCATCAAGCCCTTGACTCAGATATTTTAGAAAAAGGGGGCATAGACAATTTTGGCTTGAAATATGTCAAATTTGGGCGTGCTGATATTAGTGTGGAAAAAATCGTTAAAGAAAACCCTGAGATTATCTTTATTTGGTGGATAAGCCCGCTTAGCCCTGAAGATGTATTAAACAACCCTAAATTTACTACTATTAAGGCCATCAAAAACAAGCAAGTTTATAAACTCCCCACAATGGATATTGGCGGTCCTAGAGCCCCACTCATTAGCCTTTTTATCGCTTTAAAAGCCCACCCTGAAGCCTTTAAGGGCGTGGATATTAATGCGATAGTCAAAGACTATTATAAGGTGGTTTTTGATTTGAATGACGCAGAAGTTGAACCCTTTTTATGGCATTAATTTTTAAAAAAGGATAAGCTTTAGCCCTTCGTGTATCGCACTAGGCTTAAAACAAGCCTTGTAGCTAAAATTTTCTTCCCTAATTTTTATCTTATCTTTAACTTTTAAGATTTTATGAAAAATAGTTTCATTTTTACTATTGTTATTTTCTTAATGGTGTTATAATCGCTTTATAAATCATACAAAAAGGATCGTTATGTTAGTTACTCGCTTTAAAAAAGCCTTCATTTCTTATTCTTTAGGTGCGCTTGTCGCTTCATTATTATTGAATGTGGGCAACGCTTCAGTGCAAGAGGTTAAAGTCAAGGATTATTTTGGGGAGCAAACGATAAAACTTCCTGTTTCTAAAATAGCCTATATAGGGAGCTATGTAGAAGTGCCTGCCATGCTTAATGTTTGGAATAGGGTTGTAGGCGTTTCGGATTACGCTTTTAAAGATGACATTGTTAAAGCCACTCTCAAAGGCGAAGATCTTAAACGAGTCAAACACATGAGTACTGATCATACAGCCGCATTGAATGTGGAGCTTTTAAAAAAACTTAGCCCTGATCTTGTGGTAACCTTTGTGGGTAACCCTAAAGCGGTAGAGCATGCGAAAAAATTTGGTATATCATTTCTTTCTTTCCAAGAGACAACGATTGCAGAGGCCATGCAGGCCATGCAAGCTCAAGCTACGGTCTTAGAAATTGACGCTTCTAAAAAATTCGCCAAAATGCAAGAAACTTTGGATTTTATTGCTGAGCGTTTGAAAGGTGTTAAAAAGAAAAAGGGCGTGGAACTTTTCCATAAAGCCAATAAGATTAGCGGCCATCAAGCCATTAGCTCAGACATTTTAGAAAAAGGGGGCATAGACAATTTTGGCTTGAAATACGTTAAGTTTGGGCGTGCTGACATTAGCGTGGAAAAAATCGTTAAAGAAAACCCTGAAATCATTTTCATTTGGTGGGTAAGCCCACTCACGCCTGAAGACGTGTTGAACAACCCCAAATTTTCCACTATCAAAGCTATCAAAAACAAGCAAGTTTATAAACTCCCCACGATGGATATTGGCGGTCCTAGAGCCCCACTCATAAGCTTGTATATCGCTTTAAAAGCCCACCCTGAAGCCTTTAAGGGCGTGGATATTAATGCGATGGTGAAAGATTATTATAAGGTGGTTTTTGATTTGAATGACGCAGAAATTGAACCCTTTTTATGGCACTGATTTTAAAAAGGGTTAGTATTCTTTAGTCTTTCGTGTATCGTGCTAGGCTTAGAACAAGCCCTATAGCGATACAATTCGCTAAAAGCGAACTCCCTCCATAGCTCAAAAACGGCACCGCTAGACCTTTAACCGGAAGAATCCCGCCCACCCCAAAGGCGTTGATCACCAAAGAAAAACTGATGAGCAACACCACGCCCACGCAAAATAGCGAATATTTTGGCTCTTTCAAGCGGTTAGCGATCCTAAAAATCAAAACAATCAAAACAGAAAACAAAATAAAACAAACGCATAGCCCCAAAAATCCCCATTCTTCAGCGATCCCAGCTAAGACCATGTCCGTATGCACTTCGCTCAAAAACCCAAGCTTGATTTGCCCAAGCCCAAGCCCTTGCCCAAACAACCCCCCATTATGCATGGCATTGCCTGCATGAAAGACCTGATAGGATTCGGGCAAGTCGCTTATTCTAAGAGCGTTCGCTAATTTATCCGGCAAAAGCGTGAAAAGCGAGTTTTGCAAATTAGACCACCACAATTTCAAGCGTAAAATCCTATGAGCGCTTGTAACAATCGCTAAAACGCTGATCGCAAACGCCCCTGAAACAATCAAGCCAAACAAATGCACGCTCCCCCCAGAAAAAACCAACAACACCGCTAAAACCGCCCCCAAAAGAATGATCTGCCCCAAATCATTTTGCAAAACCCCCACCCCAATCGCTAAGGCTACAAACACCACCGAATAAGGCACAAAAGTTTTCAGTTCTTCTTTAACATTAGCCTTTTCTTTTGCCACAAAGGTGCGAGACAAACTCCACGCAAGAAAAAAAGTGAAACCAATCTTTAAAAACTCCAAGGGTGCGAGAGAAAAAAATCCCAAACGAATCCATCGTTTCGCCCCCCCCGCACTACTAGAAAGGCTTTCTGGCAAAAAAAACATGCCAATAATGAGTAATGGTGGGATAAAAAGAAGAAAAAACCCCAAACGGCTAAACCACTTGCTAGGATCAACCCTAGACAACCCCCACATGATGACAATCCCTATGATCGCACTTAAAAGCTGGCGTATGAAAAAATGGAATTCCCCATAATGATACAGCACCACTGTGGTGTAAGTTGAGAGCGAATAGCTCATCAATACCCCCAAAAAAATCAATAGCGAAGTGCAAAAAAACAGATTTCTGTCTGTAGTCATTAGGATTTCCTTATTTTGGTTTTTGAATAGGCGTTCTCTTAAGGTATTTTAGGGGTATTTTACACTATAATGGCTCTGAATTGTCTTATCGCTCAAGCTTAAAGCATGCTTTGAAATGGATCGCATTCTTTGATGAGAAGCGAGAAAAAAGCGAGCCGATTTTGGAATGCTTTTTGCATGTTATTAATTTGCAAGGGTTTAAAAAAAGGGTTTTGTATGGATTTTTCTAAAGCGTTTGGATTGGTTTATAAAGCACTAGATTATAGGGCTTTAAGGCAGGATATGATCGCTTCTAACATCGCTAATGTGGACACCCCCTTTTACAGGCCAAAGGATTTGGATTTTGAAAGCGTTTTAGCAAAGAAAAAAGCAGAAATTTTTGAAAACCAAACTAGTAAAGTTTTGCCTTTAGCCCACACTAACCCTAGGCATTTAGACTTTGAAAATAGCGCTAAAGATGGGGCGAGCCTTTTTTTTAGAGACGGGCATTTGGCTAAAAATGATGGCAACAGCGTGGATTTAGACATTGAAACGAGCGAAATGGGCAAGAACTCTACCATGTATTTAGCCTTGAGTTCAGCCTTAAAAAAGTATCGAGGCGTGATCAATTACGCCATTGATTCCAGTAAGAATTTATAGTTAAGGGAAAGCATGTTTTTATCTTCTTTTGATATTAGCGGTTATGGTTTGTCCGCCCAACGCTTAAGGGCTAATTTGATTTCTTCTAATATCGCTAACGCTAACACCACACGCACGAGCGAAGGAGGCCCTTATAGGAGGCAAGAAGCGGTGTTTAAGGCTTTTGATTTCAATGAGATTTTAAACCAAAAAATCGCCCAAAACAATCAAATTACCCCCTATGAAGACCCCTTAGATGAAGGCGATGACAACCCCTTAATCCCTATCACAAGCGTGGTGGTGGATAAGATTGTGCGCGATGATAACGAGCCTTTGATGAAATACGACCCCAGCCACCCTGACGCTAACGCTCAAGGCTATGTGGCTTACCCCAATGTGAATGCGGTGGTTGAAATGGCGGATTTAGTGGAAGCGACTAGAGCCTATCAGGCTAATGTTGCAGCCTTTCAAAGCGCTAAAAACATGGCGCAAAATGCGATTGGTATGTTACAAACATGAACGATTTTCAACAATTTATGGTAGTATAAGAAAATTTAGGTAGTATTAGCCAAAGATCAGTAGAATACAGAAATGAATAAGATATTTAATAGAGTTAAATTTTTAAAAAAGAGCTTAAGGAGGTTCTATGCAAGCCATACACAATGATAAAAGCTTATTGAGTCCTTTCTCTGAGCTTAACACGGACAACAGGACTAAAAGAGAAGAATCAGGTAGCACCTTTAAAGAACAAAAAGGTGGGGAGTTTTCCAAACTCTTAAAACAATCTATCAATGAGCTTAACAACACTCAAGAGCAATCTGATAAAGCATTAGCCGACATGGCGACAGGGCAAATCAAAGACTTGCACCAAGCGGCTATCGCTATAGGGAAGGCTGAAACGAGCATGAAACTCATGCTTGAGGTGCGTAACAAAGCGATCAGCGCTTATAAAGAGCTTTTAAGAACGCAGATCTAGTCTCTTAAGTGGCTTCTCTTTAAATGATCGCTTGGTCCTTTTTAAAGGGAGGGTTTGTTGTTGCTACGCCCCATTTTAACAGATTTTACCATCAAAAATTCATGTTCTCATGCGTTGTGAAAATCCAACGCTACGCCATTTTCGAGTGAGCGTTCATGGATAATAAGAACATTGATCCTAGCTTCAACCCAGAGCAATTTTTAGAAACCCAAAAATACAAGGGTTCTGTTACGGCTTTAATCTTTTTATTGCTTTTTTTTATTTTTTTAATGGTGGCTTTTAAAAAAGCTTTTTTTGCCCAAGCCAACATGCCAACTCTGGTGATGAGCAAACAAGACACTGCGACTAGAGGGACTATCTATAGTCAAGACAACTACAGCCTGGCCGCTTCGCAAACCCTTTTCAAACTGGGCTTTGATACAAGGTTTTTAAACCCGGATAAAGAAGATTTTTTCATTGATTTTCTCTCTATCTATAGCAATATCCCTAAAAAATCCTTAAAAGACGCTATCAATACAAAAGGCTATATCATTCTAGCCTATAATCTCACGCCCAATATGGCTGCTAACATTAGAGACTTGAATAAGAAATTTTTAGCCTTTGGGGTTTTTCAAAATTTCAAAGACGCGCACGATAAGGTGTGGCAAAAACAAGGGCTAAACATTGAAGTGAGCGGCGTTTCTAGGCATTACCCTTATCAAAATAGCCTAGAGCCAATCATTGGCTATGTGCAAAAACAAGAAGAAGACAAACTCACTTTAACTACCGGTAAAAAAGGCGTTGAAAAATCTCAAGATCACTTGCTTAAAGCCCAACAAAATGGCATAAGAACAGGCAAAAGAGACGTGAGTTTTAACTTCATTCAAAACCACTCTTACACAGAGGTTGAAAGGCTTGATGGCTATGAGGTGTATTTGAGCATTCCTTTAAAACTCCAAAGAGAAATTGAAACCCTATTAGATAAAACTAAAGACAAACTCAAGGCTAAAGAAATCCTAGTGGGCATCATTAACCCTAAAAGCGGGGAAATCTTATCGCTGGCTTCAAGCAAGCGCTTCAATCCTAACGCCATTAAAACCAGCGATTATGAAAGCTTGAATTTGAGCGTTGCCGAAAAGGTTTTTGAACCAGGCAGCACGATTAAACCCATTGTTTATTCCTTGCTGTTAGACAAGAATTTAATCAACCCTAAAGAACGCATTGATTTAAACCATGGCTATTACCAATTAGGAAAATACACCATTAAAGACGACTTTATCCCCAGTAAAAAAGCCGTTGTGGAAGATATTTTGATCCAATCTAGCAATGTGGGCATGATAAAAATCAGTAAAAATCTCAACCCAGAGGATTTCTATAACGGGCTTTTAGGCTATGGATTTTCTCAAAAAACCGGCATTGACTTATCCTTAGAAGCCACAGGAAAGATCCCTCCTTTGTCCGCTTTCAAGCGTGAAGTGTTAAAGGGCAGCGTCTCTTATGGCTATGGGTTGAACGCGACTTTTTTGCAACTTTTAAGGGCTTATGCGGTGTTTTCTAATGAAGGCAAATTGACTACCCCCTATTTAGTGCAACGAGAAACCGCCCCTAATGGCGATATTTACATCCCTAGCCCCAAACCCACTTTTCAAGTCATTAGCCCCAAAAGTGCTAGGAAAATGAAAGAAACCTTAATCAAAGTGGTGCGTTATGGCACAGGCAAAAACGCTCAATTTGAAGGGCTATACGTAGGGGGCAAAACCGGCACGGCTAGGGTTGCTAAAAACGGGAGTTATAGCGCAGAGTCCTACAACAGCTCTTTTTTTGGGTTCGCTGAAGATGAAAGGCAGGTTTTTACTATCGGCGTGGTTATCTTAGGCTCGCATGGCAAGGAAGAATATTACGCTAGCAAGATTGCAGCCCCTATTTTTAAAGAAATCACCGAAATTTTAGTGCGTTACAATTATCTATCGCCCTCTATCGCGATTCAAAATGCACTCGAGAAAAACCGCTTTAAGATAAAATAAAAGGCTCTTTTCAACCCAAACTCCAAAAAAGGAGTCTAAAGTTGCCGGATCTGCGATTCGGGGCTAAATTTAGAGGACAGATTAGAAAAAATCTGTTTAAGTTAGGTTGATCCCAATTAAATAAAATGAGACTTGCATGGTCCCTAGAAAGACAATCAAAACTAACCCTTAAATCAAAAAAGAATGCGGATTAACTTGTTATTGTAATTTAAACGCAAGGTTTACAATAGGTGAGCGTTCAAAATTTAATCAAAATAATGTAAAATTAGAGCAATTATACCAATGTCTAGTGGCATCAATTCAAGCTAACTAAAAGGCGAAATTCAAATGATTAAAAGCATAGAGATTGAAAGTTACAAAAATTTCAAGCACTTTAAAATGGAAAATTTTAAATAAAGAAAGTTGAAAAGTTAGAAGAAACAACCTTAAAGGTTGTTTTCTAAAATCTCACTTCATTTGCAAAGCCACTTCTTCAGCGAAATTCTCTGCCTTTTTCTCAATGCCTTCGCCCAATTCAAAACGCACATACTCAGTGATTTTTAAATCATCATCCCACTCTTTGGAACAATCAGCGATGACTTGAGCGATAGTTTTTTTATCGTCCATGACATAGAATTGCCCTAAAAGGGTCAGGCGTTGATCAATAAGGGTGTTATCAGCGATAAACCTTTCCATTTTTCCAGGAACGATTTTATCCCAGATTTTTTCAGGCTTGCCCTGCTCTTTTAGTTCGTTTTCAAAAGCCTTTTTTTGATGGGCTAAAACTTCATCGCTCAATTCAATGCGGCTCCCAAAAGTGGGGATGTTTTTTAAAGGTTTGCCCAAGCGTTTAGCCTCTTCATTGTCTTTTTCAATTTCAGCGATCAAGGCTAAAGTTTCTTTTTTGACAAAATCAAGGCTAAAGTCTTTGCAATCTAATACTTGAGGTTTCATCGCTGCGGCATGCATAGCGATGTTTCGGGCCAGTTCCACCACTTTTTGAGCGTTTTTTTCATTATCGTATTTTATACCGATTAACACGCCCACTCTAGCGTTAGAATGCGCATAACCATTGATGATATGAGAGCTAGGGGCTTTTAAATGAGCGATTTTTCTCACTAAAATGTTTTCACCAATCACAGCGATTTGAGAGTGCAAGTATTCTTCAAAAGGCTTGTTGTCTAACGGGCTTTTAAGCAGTTCTTCTGGAGTATGAATGTTGTGGGCTTTGATCGTTTCTAAAGTTTTTTTAACCAATTCCTTAAAGCCCTCATTTTTAGCCACAAAATCCGTTTCGCTATTGATTTCTACCATCATCGCGCTTTTAAAATCAGGCGCTACTTCTAAAGCGACCACGCCTTCAGCAGCGATCCTATCGGCCTTTTTAGCGGCTTTACTCAAGCCTTTTTCGCGCAAGAAATCAATAGCCTTTTGCAAATCCCCAGCCACTTCTACAAGGGCTTTTTTGCAATCCATCATGCCCGCATCGGTTAAGTCCCTTAATTTTTTGACTAATTGAGCGCTAATTCCTGACATTATTCGGCTCCTTGAGTGATTTCTTTTTGGATTTCAGCGAGCATTTCTTCTTTTTCTTCATTGCTCACAAACTCTATCTCTTCGCTATTTTCATCCGCATGGACGATTTCTTCTTGCATGAGTTCTCGCCCTTCTAAAATCGCTTCGCTCATTTCTTTACAAAATAGCCTAATAGAGCGGATTGCATCGTCATTTCCAGGAATGGGGTAATCCACTAAATCAGGATCGCAGTTGGTGTCTAGGGGAGCCACGATAGGGATATGGAGTTTTCTTGCTTCAGCGACAGCGATTTTTTCTTTAGCCACATCAATCACAAAAATCATATCAGGGATTTTTTTCATGTGGCGCACCCCACCAAGATACTTATCCAGCTTTTCTTTTTTCCTTAAAATCATGAGCTTTTCTTTTTTAGTCAATAGATCAATTTGACCGCTATTTTCCATTTCTTCAATGATTTCTAATTTCCTAACCGATTTTCTAATGGTGCTAAAATTAGTCAGCATGCCACCAAGCCAGCGGTAATTGACGTAAGGGACTTGAATGCTTTCAGCAAATTCTTTCAAAGTCTCATTGGCTTGTTTTTTAGTGCCTACAAACATGATGCTCTTGCCTTGAGCGCTCGCATCGCGCACGATATTATAAGTGTATCTAAAGTAGCGCAAAGTTTTTTGCAAATCAATAATATGGATATTTTTCCTAACGCCAAAAATGAATTTTTTGGTTTTAGGGTTCCAACGCCTTGTTTGGTGTCCAAAATGCACACCGCATTCTAATAAATCTTTCATGGTTACCATGAGAATTCTCCTTAAAGTTATTTTGGTTCTCTTCCTCCATGCTCATTTGATTCTTAAATTCTTAAGAACACCTAAATACAAGGATTAGCATGTGTGAATTTGACGCTGTCTTTGCCTTTGTTCCTATTAAAATGATAGGAAAAACGACAAAACCCTATGATTATAGCAAAAGATTAGGGTTTTTTAGCTTAAGTAAAAAAGGCTTTTAGGTTATAATAAAGACAAAACAGAAATTTAGGATAGATCTCAATGGATACAAAACGACAATGCATGGCTTTAAAGGCTTCAGCAGGGAGCGGGAAGACTTTCGCTTTGAGCGTGCGGTTTTTGGCCTTGTTGTTTAAGGGGGCTAATCCTAGCGAGATTTTGACGCTCACTTTCACTAAAAAAGCCACCGCCGAAATGAAAGAGCGCATTTTAGACTATTTAAAAATCTTGCAAAAAGAAAACCTTGAAGATGAAAAAGAAAAAGAAAAATCCCAAAATATCCTGAAAGAATTAGAAGAAAAATACCATTTAGACCCTAGTTTAGTGCAAAATAGCGCTCAAAAAATCTACCAACGCTTTTTAAACGCTGAAATCAGAATCAGCACCATTGATGCGTTTTTTCAAAGCATTTTAAGGAAATTTTGCTGGTTTGTGGGGTTGAGTGCGAATTTTGAAGTTAATGAAGACACCAAAGTGCACCAACAACAGCTTAATGAGAGTTTCTTGAGCGCTTTAAATGGCGAACAACTTGAGGAATTGAGCGTTTTTATCGCTCAATGCTTAAGTTATGATAATTACACAAGCGATTCTATTTTAGAGCGGTTGCGTTTTTTAAAAAACAAGCTCTATTTATTTGATCCTAATAAGAAAGAGCCTGCATTTGATGAAAAGGGTTTTTTAGAAAAACTAAGGAGCTTAAACAATCAAATTCAAAGCATAGAAACAGCGTCAGATAGGGCTAAAACAGCCATTAAATGCGATAGTTTTAGGGGATTTTTAAACAGCTCTTTAACCTGGCTTGAAAAAAAGAGCGAATATCAATCTTTCAAAAAACTCAAAAGTGAAATCCCCACTTTAGAGAGCGAATGCGAAGAGATTGAAAACGATTTAAAACGCTATTATGAAGCCAGAGAAACCGCAATATTTAAAAAATTCCCTAAATTCATCCAGCTTTATGATAACGCCACTTCTAAAATCCAAGCCCTGGATTTTGATGCGATTAAAGATAAAGTCCATGCCTTATTGAATGGTTATGAAGAGTTGCCGGCGGAGTTTTTTTATTTCAGGTTGGACAGCAAGATCGCACACATTTTGATTGATGAATTTCAAGACACGAGCTTGAACGATTATAAGATTTTAGCCCCTTTTATTGATGAGATTAAAGCCGGGATAGGGCAAGCAAAATGGCACAGGAGCGTGTTTTTTGTGGGCGATGTCAAGCAGAGCATTTATGCCTTTAGGGGGAGTTTTAGTTCCTTGTTTGAAAGCGTTTCTAAGGATTTTTACCACGATAATTTACAATTCAACCACCGCAGTGCGCCTTTAATCATTAATTATGTGAACACCATTTTTAAAAAAGCTTATCAAAATTCCCCCACCGCTTATTTGGAGCAAAAATACCCTAAAACTTCTCAAAATAAACATGCTACAGACGGCTATGTTAAAGTTTCTTTAGTGGCTGATGAAAGAGAATTGTTATTAGAACAAATCTTACAAGAAGCTCAAAACCTTTTAGAGCATCGTATTGAGCCTAAAGACATTACCATTTTATGCGCCACTAATGACGACGCTTTAGAAATCAAAAATTATTTGCAAGAGAATTTGAGCGCCATTCGCCCAAGCACGGAATCTAGCGCAAAATTGTCTCAATTTGTAGAGTCTAAAATCATTAAGAACGCTTTAGAATACGCTCTAGCCGAAGAACCTTACAAGCCCTTTTACAAGCACAGCGTTTTAAAACTCGCTGGATACTTGCATGATGATGTGATCGCTTTACCTGGTTTTAACCCCAAAAAAGAGAGCGTGGCATGCTTTGTGTGGAAGGTGATGGAATTGTTTGAGCTTTATGGAGAGCCTGTGCAAAGCTGTTTGGAGTTGGCCATTGGGTGCGAAGATGCGAATGAATTTTTAGAAAAATTAGAGGCTAAAGAGATCGCTTCTTTCAAAGCAGAAGGCGCACAGATTATGACTATCCATAAATCTAAAGGCATGCAATTCCCTTATGTGATCGTGTGCGAACGCTTGGGCAAGCCTAAATCCAATAACTCCAATCAATTCCTTGAAGAATATAGCGGCACAGAGCTTCTTCGCCTTTATTACAGAATGAAAAATCGTGAGGTGGTGGATAAAGATTACGCTAGGGTTTTAGATAAAGAAGAAGCGGCCAAAAATCATGAAGAAACCAATGTGTATTATGTCGCATTCACTAGGGCTGAGTTAGGGTTGATTGTCGTGGCTAAAGACAAAAAAGGAATGTGCGAAAAATTGGATCTTGCGCCTTTAGAAGAGGGAACAATCGCGCCGGTTATTTCTCCACAAAAAGAGCCTTTAATTACAAGCACTCTCATCAAACCCCATGCCTATGGCGAGCAAGTCCAAGAGATAGAAGAAGAGCCTAGCGATTATGAAAAGAATAACGACCAGGAAGCGATCAATTTTGGTATCGCCTTGCACAAGGGATTAGAATACCAATACGCTTATCGCATTCCTAAAAAAAGCGTTTTAGAATATTTAAACTACCATCATGGTTTTTATGGTTTGGATTACCAAGCGTTAGAAGAAAGTTTAGAGCTTTTTGAAAACGATGCAAAGATACAAGCTCTTTTTAAAAATTTGGCTTTAAAAGGTGAAGTGGCTTTTTTATTTGAAGGGGTTGTGTCTAGGATGGATGTTTTATTGTGGGATAAGGGGCAAAATTTGTATGTTTTAGATTATAAAAGCTCTCAAAATTACCAGCAAAGCCATAAGGCGCAAGTTTCTCATTACGCTGCGTTTTTACAAACTCAAGCCCCCCATTTTAAGATACAAGCGGGCATTATTTACGCTCATAAAAGACTGCTTGAAAAATTATGGGTTTGAAATTAAAAATTTTAAGGTTGTCTATGAATATCAAAAAAACAGAAAACGCGCTCAGTGTAACGCTTAAAAACTTTATTAAAAGCGAGTCTTTTGGAGGGATTTTCCTCTTTTTAAACGCTGTTTTAGCGATGGTGGTGGCTAATTCGTTTTTAAAAGAAAGTTATTTTGCGCTATGGCATACCCCTTTTGGGTTTCAAATAGGGGATTTTTTCATCGGCTTTAGTTTGCATCACTGGATTGATGATGTTTTAATGGCGTTATTTTTTTTAATGATAGGATTAGAGATCAAGCGAGAATTATTGTTTGGAGAGCTATCCAGTTTCAAAAAAGCTTCTTTTCCTGTGATTGCGGCCATAGGGGGCATGATAGCCCCAGGATTGATTTATTTTTTTCTTAACGCTGACACGCCTTCTCAGCATGGTTTTGGGATCCCTATGGCGACAGATATTGCGTTCGCTTTAGGCGTGATCATGCTTTTAGGCAAGAGGGTGCCAACCGCTTTAAAGGTTTTTTTAATCACTCTAGCGGTGGCTGATGACTTGGGGGCTATTGTGGTGATCGCGCTCTTTTATACCACGAATTTAAAATTCGCATGGCTTTTAGGGGCTTTAGGGGTGGTTCTTGTTTTAGCTGTATTAAACCACTTGAATACCCGTTCGCTTATCCCTTACTTGCTTTTAGGGGTGCTGCTTTGGTTTTGCGTGCATCAAAGCGGTATCCATGCGACGATTGCTGCAGTGGTTCTAGCTTTTATGATACCGGTGAAAATCCCTAAAGATTCTAAAAATGTAGAGCTTTTGGAATTAGGCAAGCGATACGCAGAAACGAGTTCAGGGGTGCTTTTGACTAAAGAGCAGCAAGAAATCTTGCATTCTATTGAAGAAAAAGCGAGCGCTTTACAAAGCCCCTTAGAAAGATTGGAGCATTTTTTAGCCCCCATCAGCGGGTATTTCATCATGCCCTTATTCGCGTTTGCAAACGCTGGGGTGAGCGTTGATTCTAGCATCAATTTAGAAGTGGATAAGGTGCTTTTAGGGGTTATTTTAGGGCTTTGTTTGGGCAAGCCTTTAGGGATTTTCCTCATCACTTTTATAAGCGAAAAGCTTAAAATCACCGCACGCCCTAAAGGCATCAGCTGGTGGCACATTTTGGGGGCTGGGCTTTTAGCAGGGATTGGCTTTACCATGTCTATGTTTATTTCTAATCTGGCTTTCACGAGCGAGCATAAGGACGCTATGGAAGTGGCAAAAATTGCGATTTTACTAGGATCTTTGATTTCTGGGATCATAGGGGCTTTGTATTTATTCGTGCTAGACAAAAAAGCGGCTTTAAAGAAATAGTTAAAAATGCTATAATTTGAGATTAAAACATCTTTTAAGGGAATTAAATGGGACAAACTAAAGACATTCTAACGACGCTTTTACCCTTTGTGGTATTGTTTCTTATTTTTTATTTTTTGATTGTTCGCCCGCAACGCCAGCAACAAAAAAAGCACAAAGAAATGATAGAGGGCTTGAGTAAGGGCGATAAAGTTGTTACTCAAGGCGGGTTGATCGTTGAGGTGCTTAAAGCGGAAGCGAATTTTTTTAGCGTGAAACTCAATGATGACACCACCGCTAAACTTTCTAAAAACTATATAGCGTTCAAATTAGACGAAGAAGCGGCACAAAATAACAACTAAATGAAACTTTTTAACCCTCGTTTAATCGTTTTTATCTTCGCACTTCTTTTAGGGGTAGGGTTTTCTGTGCCTTCTTTACTAGAGACTAAAGGCCCTAAAATCACTTTAGGTTTGGATTTAAGGGGGGGGTTAAACATGCTTTTAGGGGTGCAAACCGATGAGGCTTTAAAAAACAAGTATTTAAGCTTGGCGTCCGCTTTAGAATACAACGCTAAAAAGCAAAATATCTTGCTTAAAGACATTAAATCCAGCCTAGAAGGGATCAGTTTTGAGCTTTTAGATGAAGATGAAGCGAAAAAATTAGACGCGCTTTTAGTGGAGTTGCAAGGTCATAGCCAGTTTGAAATCAAAAAGGAAGCGGAATTTTATAGCGTGAAGCTCACCCCTTTAGAGCAAGAGGAATTGCGTAAAAACACGATTTTGCAAGTGATAGGGATCATTCGTAACCGCTTGGATCAATTTGGTTTGGCAGAGCCTGTAGTCATCCAGCAAGGTAAAGAAGAAATTTCGGTGCAATTGCCCGGCATTAAGACTTTAGAAGAAGAACGGCGCGCTAAAGACTTGATTTCAAGATCCGCTCATTTGCAGATGATGGCAGTGGATGAAGAACACAATAAAGATGCGATGAAAATGACGGATTTAGAGGCTCAAAAGTTAGGCAGCGTGTTGTTGTCTGATGTGGAAATGGGGGGTAAAATCTTGCTCAAAGCGATCCCCATTTTAGATGGCGAAATGCTTACAGATGCGAAAGTGGTGTATGATCAAAACAACCAGCCGGTGGTGAGCTTCACGCTAGATGCGCAAGGGGCTAAGATTTTTGGGGATTTCTCAGGCGCGAATGTGGGCAAACGCATGGCGATTGTTTTAGACAATAAGGTTTATTCAGCCCCGGTGATTAGAGAGCGTATTGGTGGGGGGAGTGGGCAGATTAGCGGGAATTTTAGCGTGGCTCAAGCGAGCGATTTAGCGATCGCTTTAAGGAGTGGGGCGATGAGCGCTCCCATTCAGGTTTTAGAAAAAAGAATTATAGGCCCGAGTTTAGGGAAAGACAGCATTAAAACTTCCATTATCGCTCTGGTTGGGGGCTTTATTTTGGTGATGGGCTTTATGGTGCTTTATTACTCTATGGCGGGGGTGATCGCTTGTTTGGCGTTAGTGGTCAATCTTTTTTTGATTGTGGCGGTCATGGCGATTTTTGGAGCGACGCTGACTTTACCGGGAATGGCGGGCATTGTTTTAACCGTGGGGATTGCCGTGGATGCTAATATCATTATCAACGAGCGCATTAGAGAAGTCTTAAGAGAGAATGAGGGCATCGCTAAAGCGATCCATTTAGGCTATATCAATGCGAGTAGAGCGATTTTTGATTCCAATATCACTTCCTTGATCGCTTCGGTGTTGTTATACGCTTATGGCACAGGAGCGATTAAAGGCTTTGCTCTCACCACAGGCATTGGGATTTTAGCCTCTATCATCACCGCTATTATAGGCACGCAAGGGATTTATCAAGCCCTTTTACCTAAACTCACTCAAACAAAAAGCCTTTATTTTTGGTTTGGCGTGAATAAAAGAGCTTAGGAGGTTTTATGGAATTATTCAAACAAACTAGAATCTTAAGCTTCATGCGTTATTCCAATTATGGGGTGATCGTTTCAGCAATATTAGCGCTTCTGGCGTTGGGGCTTTTGTTTTTCAAAGGGTTTTCTTTAGGGATTGATTTTGCGGGGGGGAGTTTGGTGCAAGTGCGTTACGCTCAAAACGCTCCCATTAAAGAAGTGCGCGATCTTTTTGAAAAAGAAGCTCGCTTTAAAGGCGTGCAAGTGAGCGAATTTGGCTCTAAAGAAGAAATTTTAATCAAATTCCCTTTTGTAGAAACGGCTGAAAATGAAGACTTGAACGCTATCGTGGCTAACATTCTAAAACCCAGTGGCGATTTTGAAATCCGTAAATTTGACACCGTTGGCCCTAGAGTGGGGAGCGAATTGAAAGAAAAGGGCATTTTGTCGCTGATTTTAGCCCTAATGGCGATCATGGTTTATGTGAGTTTCCGCTATGAATGGCGTTTTGCTTTAGCGAGCGTCATTGCACTTGTGCATGATGTGATTTTAGTGGCAAGCTCGGTGATTGTTTTTAAGATTGATATGAATTTGGAAGTGATTGCGGCCTTGCTCACTTTGATTGGGTATTCTATTAATGATACGATCATTATTTTTGATCGGATCAGAGAAGAGATGCTCTCTCAAAAAACCAAAAACGCCATTCAAGCCATTGATGAAGCCATTTCCAGCACGCTCACGCGCACGCTTTTAACTTCTTTAACCGTGTTTTTTGTGGTGTTGATTTTGTGCGTGTTTGGGAGTAAGATCATCATTGGCTTTTCATTGCCCATGCTAATAGGCACGATTGTAGGGACTTACAGCTCTATTTTCATCGCCCCTAAAGTAGCGTTATTGTTAGGTTTTGATATGGGTAAATATTATGAGAATGAGGCTAGAAAAATCAAAAAAGCTCAAGAGAAAGAAAAAATGCGCCGTTTGTATGAGGGCGGTCAAGTTTAAGGAGTTTCTATGGATTGGGGTCGGGTCGTTCATGTGCTGTTCAGCCTTATTTCTTTAACCACCATTGCAGGGTTTTTGTATGAGCCTAATACGGTGGTGTTGTTTGTAGCGTTAGCTTTAAACCTTATTTCTGTTACGCTCAAAATTGGGGTGTGCAAGCGTTTCGCTTCAGAGCTGTTGGCCAGCTCTTTAGCCACCGTGTTGCACCTCATACCGGCATTTGTGTTTTTACAGATCTTAAACAATTTGGTTACCGCTTACATGCTGATGATTGGGGCGTTGATTAGCAACGCTTTCAGTCTTATTTTTTTGTTGATTGAAAGCGTTGTAACGAGCGAAACAGATTAAGGGGTAACGATGGATTTTATCAATATAGAAAAAAAATGGCAAGAATTTTGGTGGAAAAATAAGAGTTTTGAACCTAAAGACGATTTTAACCTCCCTAAAAAATACATTCTAAGCATGCTGCCTTATCCTAGTGGGGAAATCCACATGGGGCATGTGCGCAATTACACCATTGGCGATGCGTTGGCGCGTTATTATCGTTTGCACCATTACAATGTGTTACACCCTATGGGGTTTGATTCTTTTGGGATGCCTGCAGAAAATGCCGCCATTAAGCATGGTATCCACCCTAAAACCTGGACTTATGAAAACATTGAAGCCATGCAAAAAGAGTTTGAAGCTTTAGGGTTTTCTTTTTCTAAAAACAGGGAATTTGCCACTTCAGATCCGGATTACACGAAATTTGAACAGCAATTTTTCATTGATTTGTGGGAAAAGGGGCTAATTTATCGCAAGAAAGCCATGCTCAATTGGTGCCCTAACGACAAAACCGTTTTAGCTAATGAGCAAGTCATTGATGGGAGGTGTTGGCGTTGCGATACAGAAGTTATTCAAAAAGAACTCTATCAATATTATTTGAAGATCACAAACTACGCTGAAGAATTACTAAAAGACTTAGAAACTTTAGAAAATCATTGGCCTTCTCAAGTACTAATCATGCAAAAAAACTGGATAGGAAAATCTAGCGGGTTGCAATTTGGTTTTAAAATCGCTGATGAGTGCTTGAAAGCTTGCAACGGCATTCAAGAAATTGAAGTTTTTACCACAAGAGCGGACACCATTTATGGCGTAACTTACATCGCCATCGCCCCAGAACACCCTTTAGTAGAGCATGCCATTAAACAAGTGAGTCAAGAAGATTCAAAGATGATTAAAGCGATTTTAAACACGACTCAAAGAGAAAGAGCTTTAGAGAAAAAGGGGGCGTTTTTAGGCGTTTATGCTATCCACCCTTTAACAAAGCAAAAAATCCCTGTTTGGGTGGCTAATTTCGCCCTAGCTAATTATGGCTCTGGGGCGTTAATGGGCGTGCCAGCTTGCGATGAAAGGGATTTTGAATTCGCTAATCTTTATCATATCCCTATTAAAGTGATCACTCAAAGCTCTCAAAATTTGCCCCACACCAAAGAAGAGGTTTTAAAAAATAGCGGGGAGTGGAGCGATCTTTCTAGCTCAGTGGCCAGAGAAAAAATCATCGCTTATTTTGAAAAAGAAAACCTCGGTAAAAGGGTGATCAACTACCGCTTGCAAGATTGGGGAGTGAGCCGTCAAAGGTATTGGGGAGCGCCCATTCCTATGATTCATTGCAAAAATTGCGGGATTGTGCCTGAAACCCAACTGCCGGTAACTTTACCTGAAGACATTGTGATTGATGGGGAAGGCAATCCGTTAGAAAAGCATGCGAGTTGGAAATTCGCTCAATGCCCCAAATGCCACAAAAACGCTTTAAGAGAAACAGACACCATGGATACTTTCATCCAATCCAGTTGGTATTTCTTGTGCTACACCACCCCCAAAAATCAGCGTGAAAATCAAGCGTTTGATCAAAATTACTTGAAGTATTTCATGCCAGTGGACACTTATATTGGCGGCATTGAACATGCGATTTTGCACTTGTTATACGCGCGCTTTTTCACTAAGGCTTTAAGGGATTTGGGCTATCTTCATTTAGATGAGCCTTTCAAACAGCTTATCACTCAAGGCATGGTCTTAAAAGATGGCGCTAAGATGAGCAAATCTAAAGGCAATGTCGTTAGCCCTAAAGAGATACTTAAAAAATATGGGGCCGATGCGGCAAGGCTCTTTATCCTTTTTGCTGCCCCGCCGGCTAAAGAATTGGAATGGAATGACAGCGCTTTAGAGGGGGCACACCGGTTTATCAAGCGCTTATACGATAAAGCGAACGCCATTACCCCTACCACTTCTAAGCCTGAATTTAAAGAAGTCAGCCTGAATGAAGCGCAAAAACTAGCTCGTAAAAAAGTCTATGAAGCGTTAAAAAAATCGCATGAAATTTTCAATAAGGCTGAAAGCGCTTACGCGTTTAACACTTTGATCGCAAGTTGTATGGAGGCTTTAAACGCTTTGAGTGCGCAAAGTAATGAGCAAATTTTATGCGAAGGTTATTTTGTGTTGTTGCAAATTTTAGAGCCTATTATCCCACACACCGCATGGGAGTTGAGCGAGAGGCTTTTTAAAAGAGAGAATTTTAAGCCTATAGAAGTAGATGAAAGCGCTTTGATGGAAGACTTTATGACTTTAGGGCTTACCATTAATGGCAAAAGGCGCGCGGAATTGAAAGTCAATATTAACGCCAGCAAAGAAGAGATTATTGTTTTGGCTAAAAAAGAATTAGAGAAATATTTAGAAAAGGCGAGCGTTAAAAAAGAAATTTATGTGCCTAATAAGCTTGTTAATTTTGTTGTCGCATGAGGGCTTTACTTTTTTTTATTTTGTTGCTTTGGTTCAAGGGTTGTGGGTATAAGCCTATTGCAGCTTACGCTCAAAACGCTTTAGGCGATAGCGTATACGTGAAACTCATTGTGAATTTGCCTAACCCTGAAAACTCTGTAGAGTTTAAAGACTTGATGAATCGTTTAGTCGTGCAACGCTTCCAAAACCGCTTAGCGAGTGAAAAAGATGCGGATTCTATCATTATCATAGAAATCACGAACGTAACCGATACGAGCATCACGCAAAATAAAGAAGGCTTTACGACTTTCTATCGTGCAACCGTGTCTGTGAATTACACCTATGATAATAAAAGAGGCACACAAAAGACTTTTCAAAATAGCGGGTATTACAACTACGCTGTGAATTTGCAAGACCCCCTTAACACCTACCAGAACCGCTATTACGCTATCAATCAGGCTGTGGAGCAAACTTTGACTAAATTTGTGGCTCAAATCGCTTATGAGGGGAAATTCAATAATGAAAAATAGCTCTTTGAATGGATTAAAGGCGTTTTTAGAAACAAAGCCTAAGGAATACCATAAATTTGACCCTAGCCGCTTCATTCAAATTTATAAAGATTTTAAAAACGCTTTTTTTGAGATCCAAGCGAAAGTCATTCATGTGGTAGGGACTAATGGCAAGGGCAGCACAGGGCGGTTTTTAACCCTTTTATTGGCCGATCAAAATTTTAAGGTGTTGCATTTCACCTCCCCTCATGTTTTTGAATTTAGGGAGCGCTTTTTTTTGAATGATTCTATTGTTAAAGAAAGCGTTTTAGAAAACGCCCACCAGCAATTGCAACCGCACGCTTTCAGTAACGCTTGCTCGTATTTTGAATACGCTACTTTACTAGCTGTCATGCTCGCTAAAGATTGCGATTATTTGGTTTTAGAAGCAGGGCTTGGGGGGGAGTTTGACAGCACGAACGCTTTAGAAAAAACCCTAAGCGTTTTCACCCCCATTGATTACGATCATAAGGAATTTTTAGGGGATAGTTTAGAAAGCATTGCGACTACTAAATTAAAAGCGATGGATTCTCTTAATATCATCGCTCCCCAACAAGAATTGGTTTTAAATATCGCTCAAAAAATCGCCAAAGACAAACACGCAAAATTGATTGTGGTTCAAAATGAAATTTCAAAAGGAGTCAAGGATTATATTGAACGCTACCATTTAGCCCATTTTTTAGCGATGAATTTAGAAGTGGCTCTAAAAGCGTTTGAAATGCTATTGCCATGCAATAAACAAGAAGTTTTAAAAAACCTAAAACCCCTAAATTTAATCGGCCGTTGCGAGCTTTTAAGCCCTAATATCTTAATAGATGTGGGGCATAACCCCCATAGCGCCAAAGCCTTAAAAGAAGAAATCAAGCGCGTTTTTAACGCTAAAATCATTTTGATTTATAACTGCTATCAAGATAAAGACGCTTTTTTGGTGCTAGAAATTTTAAAGCCTGTGGTTAAAAAGGTTTTGATTTTAGAATTGCATAATGAAAGAATTATCCAATTAGAAAAGCTTAAAGGGATTTTAGAAACTTTAGGGTTAGAACACGCTTTGTTTGAAGATTTGGAAGAAAATGAAAATTATTTGGTGTATGGCTCATTTCTGGTAGCCAACGCTTTTTATGAACGCTATCAAAAGAAGAGGGATTGATGCCACAAAACCAGCTTGTGATCACCATCATTGATGAATCAGGCTCTAAACAGCTCAAATTTTCTAAAAATTTAAAACGCAACCTCATCATTTCTGTTATCATTCTTTTATTGATCGTGGGGCTTGGCGTAGGGTTTTTAAAATTTTTAATCGCTAAAATGGATACGATGACAAGCGAGAGGAATGCGGTTTTAAGGGATTTTAGGGATTTGTATCAAAAAAATTACACTTTGACAAAAGAGATTAAAAACAAGCGAGAAGAGCTTTTTATTGTGGGGCAAAAGATTCGTGGGTTGGAATCCTTGATTGAAATCAAAAGAGGGGCTAATGGGGGCGTGCATCTTTATGATGAAGTGGATTTAGAAAATTTGAATTTGGCTCAAAAACATTTAGCGCTCATGCTCATTCCTAATGGCATGCCCCTAAAAACTTATAGCGCGATCAAACCCACCAAAGAAAGGAACCACCCCATTAAAAAGATTAAGGGCGTTGAATCCGGGATTGATTTTATCGCGCCATTAAACACGCCTGTGTATGCGAGCGCTGATGGGATTGTGGATTTTGTGAAGACCAATTCTAATGTTGGGTATGGGAACTTGGTGCGCATTGAACATGCGTTTGGTTTTAGCTCCATTTACACGCACTTAGATCATGTCAATGTGCAGCCCAAAAGCTTTATCCAAAAAGGGCAGTTGATTGGCTATAGCGGGAAGAGCGGTAATAGCGGCGGCGAAAAATTGCATTATGAAGTGCGCTTTTTGGGTAAAATTTTAGACGCGCAAAAATTTTTGGCATGGGATTTGGATCATTTTCAAAGCGCTTTAGAAGAAAATAAATTTATTGAATGGAAGAATTTGTTTTGGGTTTTAGAAGACATTGTTCAGCTCCAAGAGCATGTGGATAAAGACGCGCTCATAAGCCAGTAAGGATTTTGGTGTTTTTAGACAGACGTTTGATTGTAATGGTTACGGACTCTAAAGGGAGCCGTTATATTAATGTTCATATCTTATTCCGTCAAATTGGCCTGTATGCGCTGTTGAGCGTTGTGGGATCTTTATTGTTTTTAGGCATTTCGCTACTGGTTTTAAATAAAGAGATTAAAAACATTGACAAGCAGCATGCCTTAATCACTAAGGAATTTGAGAAAAAAAAAGAGACGAATGAAAAGCTTTCTTTGCAAATGGATGAATTTTTAGACGATTTGCAACTTTCAGGGGAGCGCATCAACGATTTAGAAGAAGTGGTGGGAGTGAATAGGCCTGAAGAAGAAAAAGAAGAGGGTAATTTTTCCAGCCGCTTGGATGTCGCTGGGATTACCGGGCTTCAAAAAAGCTTTATCATGCGCCTTATCCCCAATGACTACCCGCTAGAATCCTATCGGCGCGTTTCAGCCGCCTTTAATAAAAGAATCCACCCTATTTTGCATGTGCTGCACAACCATACCGGGCTTGATCTAAGCACCGCTATTAACACCCCTGTGTATGCGAGCGCTAGCGGGGTAGTGGGGTTAGCGAGCAAAGGGTGGAATGGGGGGTATGGGAATTTGATTAAAGTTTTCCACCCTTTTGGTTTTAAAACCTACTACGCCCATTTGAATAAGATCATCGTAAAAACGGGCGAATTTGTCAAAAAAGGGCAGTTGATTGGGTATAGTGGTAATACAGGGATGAGCACAGGGCCGCATTTGCATTATGAAGTGCGTTTTTTAGATCAACCCATAAACCCCATGAGTTTCACCAAATGGAACATGAAAAATTTTGAAGAAGTTTTCAATAAAGAAAGGAGCATCAGATGGCAATCTTTGATAACAATAATAAATCGGTTAATGCAAAAACAGGACCAGCGACTATCATCGCTCAAGGCACAAAAATAAAGGGGGAGCTTCATTTGGATTACCATTTGCACATAGATGGCGAATTAGAAGGGGTGGTGCATTCTAAAAGCACGGTGGTGATCGGGCAAACCGGCTCGGTAGTGGGTGAGATTTTTGCTAATAAATTAGTGGTCAATGGCAAGTTTACTGGCACGGTGGAAGCGGAAGTGGTAGAAATCATGCCTTTAGGGCGCCTTGATGGTAAGATCTCTAGCCAAGAGCTTGTGGTGGAAAGGAAAGGGATTTTGATTGGGGAAACTCGCCCTAAGAATATTCAAGGGAGGGCGTTGTTAATCAATGAGCAAGAAAAGAAGATTGAAAATAAATAGGGAATGATCCAATCCAGTCTTTATAGAGCCTTAAACAAAGGCTTTGATTATCAAATACTCGCTTGTAAGGATTTTAAAGAATCCAAGCTCGCTAAAGAAGTCATAAGCTATTTTAAGCCAAATACCAAAGCCATTCTTTTCCCGGAGTTTAGGGCTAAAAAAAACGACGATTTGCGTTCGTTTTTTGAAGAATTTTTACAGCTTTTAGGGGGTTTGAGGGAGTTTTATCAAGCCTTGGAAAACAAGCAAGAAACTATCATCATTGCCCCTATTAGCGCTTTATTGCACCCTTTACCCAAAAAAGAACTTTTAGAGAGCTTTAAGATCACTCTTTTAGAAAAATATAACCTTAAGGATTTGAAAGACAAGCTCTTTTATTATGGCTATGAAATTTTAGACTTAGTGGAAGTGGAAGGCGAAGCGAGCTTTAGGGGGGATATTGTGGATATTTATGTACCCAATTCTAAAGCGTATCGCTTGAGCTTTTTTGACACGGAGTGTGAGAGCATTAAGGAATTGGATCCCACCACTCAAATGAGCCTTAAAGAAGATTTGTTAGAAATTGAAATCCCCCCCACGCTTTTTAGTTTGGACGAACCATCTTATAAGGATCTAAAAACAAAAGTGGAACAAAGCCCCTTAAATAGCTTTTCTAAAGATTTAATCAGTTTTGGTTTGTGGTTTTTAGGAGAAAAAGCGCAAGACTTGCTAAGCGTTTATAAAAGCGTTATAAGCCCTAGAGCTTTAGAAGAAATTCAAGAATTAGCGAGCTTAAACGAATTAAATTATGAGCGTTTCAAATTTTTAGAGGTTTTAGAAAACGCGCAAGGCTATGAAGATTTAGAAATCCATGCGCATGCCCTAGAAGGCTTTATCGCTTTGCATTCAAATCATAAAATCACGCTCCTAGCCCCCAATAAAACGATTTTAGACAATGTATTAGGCACGATTGAAAAAAGCAGCATGGAATGCGTCATCGCCCCCTTTGTGTTAAATTTTAAAACCCCTGATGGGATTTTTATCTCGCTCAATTCCTTTGAAAGGAAGAAAAAACGCCAAAAATCCAAGCTCGCTTTGAATGAATTGAATCCGGGCGAATGGGTGGTGCATGATGATTATGGGGTGGGCGTGTTTTCTCAATTAGTCCAGCACAGCGTTTTAGGGAGCAAGAGGGATTTTTTAGAAATCGCTTATTTGGGCGAAGACAAACTGCTGTTACCGGTAGAAAACTTACATCTCATCGCTCGCTATGTGGCGCAAAGCGATAGCGTGCCAGCTAAAGACCGGCTAGGGAAAGGGAGTTTCCTCAAACTAAAAGCTAAAGTCAGGACTAAGCTTTTAGAGATTGCAGGCAAAATCATTGAACTAGCGGCTGAACGCAATTTAATTTTGGGTAAAAAGATGGATGTGCATTTAGCGGAGTTGGAAGTCTTTAAATCGCATGCGGGGTTTGAATACACCAGCGATCAAGAAAAGGCTATCGCTGAAATTTCAAAGGATTTAAGCTCTAAGAGGGTGATGGACAGACTTTTGAGTGGGGATGTGGGTTTTGGGAAAACAGAAGTGGCGATGCATGCGATTTTTTGCACGTTTTTGAACGGCTTTCAAAGCACACTAGTTGTGCCTACTACTTTATTAGCGCACCAGCATTTTGAGACCTTAAGGGCGCGTTTTGAAAATTTTGGCGTTAAAGTGGCTCGTTTGGATCGATATGCGAGCGAAAAAAACAAGCTTTTAAAGGCGGTGGAATTAGGGCTAGTTGATGTTCTTGTAGGCACGCATGCGATTTTAGGCGCGAAATTCAAAAACCTGGGCTTAGTGGTGGTGGATGAAGAGCATAAATTTGGCGTGAAACAAAAAGAAGCTTTAAAAGAATTGAGCAAAAGCGTGCATTTTTTAAGCATGTCCGCCACGCCTATCCCGCGCACTCTAAATATGGCGCTCTCTCAAATTAAAGGCATTAGTTCTTTAAAAACCCCGCCCACAGACAGAAAGCCCAGCCGCACTTTTTTGAAAGAAAAGAATGACGAGCTCTTAAAAGAGATCATTCATAGAGAATTACGCCGTAACGGGCAAATTTTTTACATCCATAACCACATCGCTAGTATTTCAAAAGTCAAAACCAAGCTAGAAAATTTAATCCCTAAACTCAAAATCGCTATTTTGCATTCCCAGATTAACGCTAATGAGAGCGAAGAAATCATGCTAGAGTTTGCTAAGGGGAACTATCAGGTTTTATTATGCACTTCTATTGTGGAATCAGGGATCCATTTGCCTAACGCTAACACGATTATTATAGATAATGCGCAAAATTTTGGGCTGGCTGATTTGCACCAATTAAGAGGGCGTGTGGGGAGAGGCAAAAAAGAAGGCTTTTGTTATTTTCTCATAGAATATCAAAAAAGTTTGAATGAACAGGCTCTAAAACGCTTGCTCGCTTTAGAAAAAAATTCGTATTTAGGCAGTGGGGAGAGTATCGCCTATCATGATTTAGAAATCAGGGGGGGCGGGAATTTGCTCGGGCAAGATCAGAGCGGGCATATTAAAAACATTGGTTATGCACTCTATACGCGCATGCTTGAAGACGCGATTTATGAATTGAGTGGGGGGAAGAAAAGGCTTGAAAAAAGCGTAGAAATCCAACTTGGCGTGAGCGCTTTTTTAAACCCTGAACTCATTGCAAGCGATAGTTTGAGGCTGGATTTATACCGCCGTTTGAGTTTGTGTGAAAATACAGATGAGGTGGGGCAAATCCATGAAGAAATAGAAGACAGGTTTGGCAAAATAGACGATTTGAGCGCTCAATTTTTGCAAATCATTACGCTTAAAATTCTAGCCAACCAGCTTGGCATCATTAAACTTTCTAATTTCAATCAAAACATCACCCTTACTTATAGCGGTGAAAAGAAAGAAAGCCTGAAAGCCCCAAGCAAAGACGATAACGATATTTTAGAAACCCTTTTGAAACATTTGCGCGCTCAAATTTCTTTAAAACGGCGTTAAAAGCGTTTGATTTTAGCCTCAATTTGTTATTTTAAAAAGATTATTAAGAGAGTTTGTTGTAGAATAGGGATTTGCTATGCCTTTAGTCGTTAAAAGGTAATTATCATTAAGGAGTTTTTTAATCATGGCAGATATTCAAAGGCGTGATTTTTTAGGAATGAGCCTTGCTAGCGTTACAGCTATAGGGGCGATAGCGAGTCTGGTAGCGATGAAAAAGACTTGGGATCCGCTTCCAAGCGTTGTTTCAGCCGGTTTTACAACCATAGATGTGGCGAACATGCAAGAAGGGCAGTTTTCCACCGTGGAGTGGCGTGGGAAACCGGTCTATATCCTCAAGCGTTCTAAAAAAGAGGGCTTTAATGAAAAGCGCGATTTTAAAATTGGCGAGAGCGTTTTTACCACAGCCATTCAAATTTGCACGCATTTAGGGTGTATCCCCACTTATCAAGATGAAGAAAAAGGCTTTTTATGCCCATGCCATGGGGGGCGTTTCACTGCTGATGGCGTGAATATTGCCGGCACCCCTCCTCCACGCCCTTTTGATATCCCGCCTTTTAAAATTGAAGGCACTAAAATCACTTTTGGTGAAGCCGGGGCTGAATACAAGAAAATGATGGCTAAAGCGTAAGGAGAGTTCCATGGCAGAGATAAAAAAAGCGAAGAATTTGGGCGAATGGTTAGACATGCGTCTTGGCACTAACAAGCTTGTTAAAGTGCTAATGACAGAATATTGGATCCCTAAAAACATCAATTTTTTATGGGCTATGGGGGTGATTTTATTGACCCTTTTTGGCGTACTTGTAATCTCAGGGATTTTCTTGCTCATGTATTATAAGCCTGATGCGAAGATGGCGTTTGATAGCGTGAATTTCACCATCATGCAAGAAGTGGCTTATGGTTGGCTTTGGCGCCACATGCATGCCACGGCAGCGAGCATGATTTTTGTCATTATTTATATCCACATGTTTGTTGGCATCTATTATGGCTCTTACAAAAAGGGCCGCGAGATGATTTGGATTAGCGGGATGATTTTGTTTGTGGTCTTTAGCGCGGAAGCCTTTAGCGGGTATATGTTGCCTTGGGGGCAGATGAGCTATTGGGCTGCGGCGGTTATCACGAATTTATTTGGAGGCATTCCTTTCATTGGGGCTGATGTGGTGGAGTGGATCAGGGGCAATTATGTTGTGGCGGATTCCACTTTAACGCGCTTTTTCATGCTCCATGTGTTCTTACTGCCCATTGCGATCATTCTACTTGTTGGGGTACATTTTTATTCTTTACGCATCCCGCATGTCAATAACCAAGAAGGCGAAGAGATTGACTTTGAATCAGAAGAAAAGAAATTCATTGAAGGCAAGAAAAAAGAATCCAAAGTCATTCCTTTTTGGCCGGTATTCTTGTCTAAAGATATTTTTGTGGTTTGCGCGTTCATGGTCTTTTTCTTTTACTTGGTGTGTTACCACTATGATTTTGCGATGGATCCTATCAACTTTGAAAGGGCTAACAGCCTTAAAACGCCGCCTCACATTTACCCTGAATGGTATTTCTTATGGAGCTATGAAGTTTTAAGGGGCTTTTTCTTTAGCGCTGATTTAGGGCTAATGGCCTTTGGCGTGGCGCAAGTGATCTTTTTCTTACTGCCCTTTTTGGACAGAAGCCCGGTGGTCGCTCCCGCGCACAAACGGCCTGCGTTTATGGTGTGGTTTTGGCTTTTAATTATTGATATGATTGTTTTAACGATCTATGGTAAATTGCCTCCGCTTGGGATTGGTAAATACATTGGGTTAGCGGGTTCAATCACTTTTTTAGCCCTTTTCTTTGTGGTATTGCCCATTATCACTATCGCTGAGAGCAAGAAACAAGGGGGTGTTAGATGAAAGAATTTAAGATTTTAATCATCCTTATTGTGGTGGTAGGCGTGATTTATTATGGGGTTGAGCCTTATGCGCATTCGGTGATGCACCCTAAAGTCGCTCCGGCAGATTTTGCTTTCAAGGATTTAGAGCCGATGGATTTAAAAAATGGCGATGCTAATAAGGGCAAACAGCTTGTAGCCGAAAATTGCACCGCTTGCCATGGCATTAAATCCCAAAACATTCCAGCCCCTATGGACAGCCTTAGCGCGAGCAACTCTTTTGGGGTCGTGCCACCGGATTTAAGCCATGTGGCGGGGGTTTTGAATGCGAATTTCTTAGCCCACTTCATCAAAGACCCCGTGAAAACGGCGAAATTGAGCCATAAATTCAACGATGAAAGGCCCTATCCTATGCCGGCGTTTTCTCAATTTAGCGATCAAGATTTGAGTGATATTGTGGCGTATCTCACTTCTATTTTGCCTAAAAATTTGAGCGATAAGGAAGTGTTTGCGCAAAGCTGTCAAAGGTGCCATAGCCTGGATTATGCTAAAGATAAGGCCTTTAGCGATCCTAAAGATTTAGCCAATTATTTAGGCTCTCATGTGCCTGATTTGTCCATGATGATTAGGGCTAAGGGCGAACATGGCTTGAATGTTTTCATCAACGATCCGCAAAAGCTTTTGCCTGGCACGGCTATGCCTAGAGTGGGGTTGAGTGAAAAAGCTCAAAAACAAGTCATCTCTTATTTGGAAAAAGCGGGCGATAGGAAAAAACATGAAAGGAATACCTTAGGGATCAAAATCATGATTTTCTTTGCGGTGCTGTCGTTCTTGGCTTATGCGTGGAAAAGAAAAGTTTGGAGCGAAGTGCATTGAATTAAAAAAAAGGGGGGGGAGGGCATGTAAGGGGCTTTTTCTATGAGACTAATCATCAATTTCTTTACACTAAAAATAAACTCGTGTTTTACAAGAAATAGATAAATGGGTGCAAATATGCTAATGAGTGAGTGTTTTCAAAAATTTTAAGACATTTTGTTCTCTTAAAATGTGATTATGCGAAAAGAAGCTTTCAATCTGGTGGTGGTTAGAAAATTCCTTTTTATGCTCATAAGCTTTTCTGATGTAGGGGGCAAACCCAAAAGGGTTTTCTAAATCCTTTAAGGCGTTTTTCAAACTTTCTTCATCTTTATCTAAAGTATCAAAATACTTGAGCAAGACCTCTCTGGTTTCATAGCTCAAAATATCTGAGCCTTTAAAAAAAGTGATGTTTGCATTAGCGACTCCATACACATAAATCGCATTGGGTTTAGGCAGGTTTGAATTCCACATGGGGCGAGATGTTTGAAGATTTTTTTCACCCTTATCGTTTTTAGAAAACTTGATTTCAATCCCCACCACATAATCAAAAATAAAAACCAAAAAATCAGGGTAATTTTGTGAGCCAAAAGGTTGGTATAAAAAATGGCTTGTGAGCTTTGAAAAAGGGTTTTTAAGGGTGTGTGGGTGATTTTTTTCTAAAACTTGCTTTTTGAGTTGGTTAAAAGCGGTTTTGATTTCCTTATTAGGCTTTTCTTCAATATGGCTTAATTCTTCTGTTAAATCGCCATTGATTTCGCTAAAGTGTTTTTTTAATTCATTCCTAAATTGGTTTTCAAACTGCTCCCCTGTGCTAGAACTTGCAAAAAACTTTCTTTTATTGGTAATTTGTTGGAACACTTTTTCAAGCATGCATTTCCTTTAATTTGCAATATTCTTCCACAAAATCATAAGTAGAAAACCCTAAAACTTGTGTGTTTTTATGAGCGAGTTTGTTAAAATCAATTTTATGGATAATCCTTAAAGCTTCTTTAGAGTGGGCTTTAATGAAAAAATATTGTCGGTTTTTAATCAGTAAATTTGCATTGGTGATCTTTTCGTTGTAATCATAAAAGCCTTGTCTCACCACCGCAAAATCCCATTGGTATTTTTCTTTGTTGAAATATTTTAGGGTGTGTGGCGTGTTATTATGGATATAAGTGATAAAATCATTATGGCGGATTTTGGGGGGTGCAATGATGCGTTCGTCTTTAAGATTTAGGGCGATATTTTTATGCATATAGATTTGAAAAACGCATTTCACATCATAGGGTCGTTCATTAAAAACAAAAGCGTTTTTTTCTAAAGGGGCGTTTAAAACCAATTTTGCACGCTTATCAATGTGTTTTTGGATAGAATAGCGTTTGAATAAATTGGGCAAAATAAACGCTACAATAGGCGCTTCGTTCAAAGATTTGTTTAAAAAATCTAGGGCTAATTTCCCTCTGTACCCAAAAGGAGGGTTGCCAATAATGATGCGCTTTTTGTTAAACTCAATCAATTCCAACAAATAATCTTTTTTTTGAATGCCTTGAGCTTTAGGGGCAATATCAAGGGCGAGACAATCAGCAATCCCTAATCCTTTTAACGCACCAACAAAGCTCCCACTCCCTGCACTTGGCTCTAAAAAATGGAATGCGTTCAAGTCTAGTCCCAGATTTTGATTGATGAGATCTTTTAATAAATCCAAACAAAATCGCGCGATTTTGGGGTGGGTGTAAAAAGCGTCTAAATTCTTTTGCAAGGTAGTGTTGCTAACCATTTTAAGCCCATTTTAGTTAAAATCAAACCCACCCGCTTCGCCTAAATTCATGCTCTCATAAGCCGCATTCACATAGCTGTTGCGAATCTCGCATTTTAAAACCTTCTCACATTTCAAGCAACTCGCTACTTGTTTTTCTTCTTGGCATGCTTGCAATTTCAAAAGAGCGTCATTAAAACGCTCTTCATATTCTAATTTTTTAGCGCTATTTGGCATCATTCTCCCTTTAAATATTTTTCTAAAATGTGAGCTTCATGCTGGCTGGTTAAATAGCATTCGCTTTTTTCGTGGTAGCTTTCTACGCTTTGTTCTAGCAGGCGCTTTTTAACCCCCTTATCAAAATAAAACGCTTCCCCTTTGGCTTTTTCAACCATCAAGGCTAAAGGAAAGACTTCAAAAAGCTTTCGCAATTTCTTTTGCGGGTAGGAAAACATTCCACCTTTTTTGATGAGCACATGATGGACATCAGCCACCATAGATCCTGAATATCGTAAGCGGTAATTTTCTGCAAAAAACCCTTCTAAAGCCTTTTTTAAGCCCGAAGAAAAATCCTTTTGATTGCCTCCGCTAGCGACGATTTTACCCTTATTTTCTAAAACGATGGTTTCTATAAAATGAAACTTGTTTTGGTAAAATGCGTAACGATAAACTTCTTCTAAAGCCACCACTAATTCAATTTTATGCCCAAAAACCACATAAAGGCTTGCAACTAAATTTTGCGCCTTATAATCCTTTTCATAAATCCCTATAATCGTGCCTACTAAGAAATTCGCCTCCATCACTGAACTCCCGTCTAGTGGGTCATAAGCGATCAAATAAGAGCCGTTTTCTTTAGTAACAGGCGTTTCTTTTTCTTCACTAAAAACGCTTTTGACATTTTCTAAACTCAAAAAATTTTCTTCTAAAAATTTGTCTAGAGCTAAATCCGCTTTAATGGGCGTATCCCCGCTGCTGTTTTCTAGCTTGGTGTAACTCCCAGCGTCTGGCTTTTCTAAAATTTCTTGGGCTTTTTTAACCCCTTTTTCTAAAAGACTGATGATTTCTATAACGATGTTTGCATGCTTGCATTTAAAATGTTTGTAATCCATAAAAACCCTTTTATGATTTGATTAAAGATGCTAATATTTTACTTGAAAACATTGAAAATAGGGAAGTATTTTGAAAGTAGCTCCGAGCCTTTTGAGCGCTGATTTTATGCATTTAGCCAAAGAGATAGAGAGCGTGAGTAACGCTGATTTTTTGCATGTGGATGTGATGGATGGGCATTATGTGCCTAATTTAACCATGGGGCCTGTGGTTTTAGAGAATGTTACTCAAATGAGCCAAGTGCCTTTAGATGTGCATTTAATGGTAGAAAATGCGAGCTTTTTTGTAGAATTGTTCGCTCATTTAAAACCGCAAATCATCAGCATTCATGCAGAAAATGAAAAACACCCCCACAGGGTGTTGCAACTCATTAAAAATTCAGGCATCACGCCAGGAATTGTTCTAAACCCCCACACGCATGAAGAGAGCGTTAAATACTTGCTAGAAAGCGTGGGGCTAGTGCTTTTAATGAGCGTGAATCCAGGCTTTGGCGGGCAGAAGTTTTTAGATCTGGTGCTAGAAAAATGCCTGAAAGTCAAGGAATTGATCAAACGCTACAACCCTAGCTGTCTTTTAGAAGTGGATGGGGGCGTGAATGATAAAAATATCTTTGAACTCCAACAAGCGGGCGTGGATGTGGTGGTTTCAGGGAGTTATATTTTTAAATCCAAAGATCGTAAGCTGGCTATTGAAGGCTTACAGAATGCTAGACAGCCTCTTGCATAAAGACATTCAAGCCCTAATCGCTCGCTTAAAGCACCAGGATTTAAGCTTGGGCATGCTAGAAAAATCGCTCTCTCGCCTTATTTATGATGAAATCAATTTGGAATATTTAAAAGCATGCGGGCTTAATTTCATAGAAACGAGTGAAAATTTAATCACGCTCAAAAACCTTAAAACCCCCCTTAAAGATGAGGTTTTTTCCTTTATTGATTTAGAGACCACCGGCTCTTGCCCCCTAAAACATGAGATTTTAGAAATCGGGGCCGTGCAAGTGAAGGGGGGGGAAATTATCAATCGTTTTGAAACCCTTGTGAAAGTCAAAAGCGTTCCTGATTATATCGCTGAGCTTACAGGCATCACTTATGAAGACACCCTAAACGCCCCAAGCGTGCATGAAGCTTTGCAAGAATTGCGGCTTTTTTTAGGCAATAGCGTGTTTGTGGCCCATAACGCTAATTTTGATTACAATTTTTTAGGGCGTTATTTTGTGGAAAAATTGCATTGCCCTTTATTGAATTTAAAGCTTTGCACTTTGGATTTATCCAAACGCGCCATTTTATCCATGCGTTATTCTTTGAGCTTTTTAAAAGAGCTTTTAGGGTTTGGCATAGAAGTCAGCCACAGAGCCTATGCGGACGCTTTAGCGAGCTATAAACTCTTTGAAATATGCTTATTAAACTTGCCTAGCTACATCAAAACCACAATGGATTTGATTGATTTTTCCAAATGCGCTAACACCTTGATCAAAAGACCCCCAAGATCCAAATACCAGGAGATCCCATCGCCATTTTCTCTTTTTGAAAGGACAAAGGGCTTGTTAAATATCATAAAAGCGACCAGTTAAACGAAAGCTGTTTAATGGGGCTTGGTTAGGGGCGAAATTTAAGCATATCCATTTGATACTTTTGGATATTGCCTAATATTTTGATTTTGTCTGTTACTTCGCACTCATCGTATATCTTTTTGTATTCTTGTATGTCTAAAAAACTCTTTAATCTTATTAAAAGTATTTAAAAAGTTATTTTTTGTAAATTTTCCCATCGTGTTTAAAACGCCAACGAGATTTTTACTGGAGTAAACACTACTCCGCTATCCCTTAGAG
>NZ_JAHXLB010000010.1:0-67578 GCF_021062735.1 Helicobacter pylori
TGTTGGGGTTTTGGTGGAGGGTGATTGCGTAGCGTTGGCTTAAGATAAAATAAAGAACGCTCTTTTTAAATTCTTTAATTTCTTTATCTCCCCACCAATTCGCCACAGCGATTTTTAGGGGGGGGGGAGATTTAGAGGCCATTTTTTCAATGGAAGCGCTTTCTACATAAGCGTCTAATAGGGGTTGGAACATGGTTATCCTTATGATTTAAAGGAGTATTTTACAAAAAAATTTTTTTAAATCAAAGGCTTGATTAGGGCTAAATCAGGCTCATTGATGCAATGCGTGGCGTGCTGTTTTAAAACCTCTTTAGCGTTGAAAGCGATTTTAATATGGGCATGTTTGAACATGCTCAAGTCATTCGCTCCATCGCCCACGACTAAAGTGTTCGTTTGACTGATATTTAATAAGCGTTGTAAGGAAAGGAGCATTTCGCCTTTAGAGTGTGAAAACATCATATGCCCGGTAACCAAGCCGTTTAAGGCGTTATTTTCCACTATCAGCGTGTTACTGAAAGCCGCATCTAAATTTAATAAATCCCTATAATAATTCGTCGCTAGATCAAAGCCCCCGCTGAAGCAAACCACCTTGTAATTTTTCTCTTTTAAGGCACTAATAAGCTCAAGCACCCCATCAAATAAAGGCAGATTTTCACAAACTTCTTTGGCTAGTTTTAAGGGCATGTTTTTGAGTTTAGACACCCTTAAAATAAGACTTTTATGAAAATCTGTCTCGCCATTCATAGCTTTCAAAGTGATCTTTTCCACTTCATCAAACACCCCCCACGCCCTCGCTAAAGACTCAATCGTCTCAGCATTGACTAGCGTGGAGTCAAAATCAAAAACGGCTAGTTTTTGCACTCAATGACCCTAAAATTAAGATTTCCTGCTTTTAGCGATCCCTTTGACATACTGATCAGCCAAATACAAGCCATGGTTTTCATTACCAATCAACTCAATTTTATCCAAAATATCCTTGAAAAGCACTTCTTCTTCATGCTGTTCAGACACATACCATTGCAAGAAATTGAAAGTCGCATGATCTTTGCCTTTTATGGCGTGATCGACGATATTATTAATAGACTCGCTGATGTGTTGCTCATGTTCATAGGCTTTTTGGAAAATTTGAGTCAAACCTTCAAACTTATGCTCAGGGGCGCTGATGCTGGTCAATTGCACAGGCACATTGTTTTCATTCAAGAAGATGATAAGCTTTTTGGCATGCTCGTATTCTTCAGCCGCATGATCAAACAAGAAAAGCCCCGCGCCATCTAAGCTATGGGTATAGCACCAAGAACTCATGCTCATATACAAGTTGGAAGAGTTCATTTCCTTATTCACTTGTTCGTTTAGCAACTTAATGATGTCTTTTGATAACATAGTATCTCCTTTGTGTTGGTTTAAGTTGTCCCATAATTATATCATAAATGATAATGAAAAAGTAAACAAGAGTATGAAAATTTTTAAAAACTTACAAAAATGAGAGAGAACACCAGCTAATGGCTTGACAGAGCTTAGATTTTATCATAAAAATCCTTTTAATGAGAATTAGGTGAAAAAAGGGGTTGGCACCAATTAGGAGGTTAAAAAGGGGGTATTATTATATAATGTATAAAAAGCATTCTTAAATCTAAAAATGCTACAATGTTTGTTTTTAAAACGAAAGGGCAATTCAACCATGGACTTTTTAGAAAAAGTATTAGACAATCAAGTTACTGAAAGTCAAGAATTAGTGAGGCTTTATGATTATGATTTATACACGCTAGGGGAAGTAGCGGATCGCATGCGCCAGAACATGCACCAAAAAATCGTGTATTTTAATGTCAATAGGCATTTAAACCCTAGCAATATTTGCGCGGACGCTTGTAAATTTTGCGCTTTTTCAGCCCACAGAAAAAACCCTAACCCTTATGAAATGAGCTTAGAAGAAATCCTAGAAAAGGTTAAAAACTCCTACAATAAGGGGATTAAAGAAGTCCATATAGTGAGCGCCCATAACCCTAATTACTCTTATGAATGGTATTTAAAGGTGTTTGAAACCATCAAGCAAGAAATGCCTAATTTGCATTTAAAGGCCATGACCGCTGCAGAAGTGCATTTTTTAAGCGCCAAATTCAACAAACCTTTTGAATTGGTGCTAGAAGACATGCTCAAAGCCGGGGTGGATTCCATGCCTGGTGGGGGAGCGGAGATTTTTGATGAAGAGATCAGGCGTAAAATCTGTAATGGTAAGGTGGGATCTTCTCGGTGGTTAGAAATCCATGCTTATTGGCACAAATTAGGCAAAATGAGTAACGCTACCATGCTTTTTGGGCATATTGAAAATAAAATCCATCGCATCGATCACATGCTAAGAATCAAAAAAATCCAAAGCCCTAAAGATAAAGTAGAAAATAAAGAAGGGGGCTTTAACGCTTTTATCCCTTTATTGTATCAAAAAGAAAACAATTATTTGAAAGTGGAAAAATCCCCTAGCGCGATAGAAATCTTAAAAACCATCGCCATATCTCGTATTCTTTTAAACAATGTCCCCCACATTAAAGCTTATTGGGCGACTTTGGGCTTGAATTTAGCTTTAGTGGCTCAAGAATTTGGTGCTAACGATTTAGACGGCACGATAGAGATAGAGAGCATTCAAAGTGCAGCAGGCGCGAAGAGCCGGCATGGTTTGGAAAAAGAAGATTTGATATTTAAAATCAAGGACGCTGGTTTTGTTGCGGTAGAAAGGGATAGTTTGTATAATTTTATACAAAAATTTTAATAATCTTTAGCGTTTTTAAGAATGATTAGTTATAATAACGCTACTAACAACACTCAAGCTAAAATCTATTAAGGAAATCAGTATTAAAAAATTAATTCTATCTTCTCTTGTTTTCGCATGTATCAATACCAGCGTTGAAGCTTTAGAAAATGACGGCTCTAAACCAAACGGTTTGACTCCACCAAAAGAAGCCTCTCAAGAATCTCAAAAAAATGAGACTCAAAGAAATGAAGCTCAAAACGAAACCTCTCAATCAAGTCAAACGCCTAAAGAAATGAAAGTCAAGTCCGTTTCTTATATCGGGCTTTCTTACATGTCTGACATGCTCGCTAATGAGATTGTAAAAATTCGTGTGGGCGATATTGTGGATTCTAAAAAAATAGACACCGCTGTTTTGGCTTTGTTCAATCAAGGGTATTTTAAAGATGTTTATGCCACTTTTGAAGGCGGCATATTAGAGTTTCATTTTGATGAAAAAGCCAGAATTGCCGGGGTAGAAATCAAGGGTTATGGGACTGAAAAGGAAAAAGACGGCTTAAAATCCCAAATGGGGATCAAAAAGGGCGACACCTTTGATGAGCAAAAATTAGAGCATGCTAAAACGGCTTTAAAAACCGCTTTAGAGGGGCAGGGCTATTATGGGAGCGTGGTGGAGGTGCGCACCCAAAAGGTCAGTGAGGGTGCGTTATTAATCGTGTTTGATGTGAATAGGGGGGATAGTATTTATATCAAACAATCCATTTATGAGGGAAGCGCGAAATTAAAACGCCGCATGATTGAATCTTTGAGTGCAAACAAGCAACGAGATTTCATGGGTTGGATGTGGGGCTTGAATGATGGGAAATTGCGTTTAGATCAATTAGAATACGATTCTTTGCGTATCCAAGATGTGTATATGCGTAGGGGTTACTTAGACGCTCATATTTCTTCGCCTTTTTTGAAAACGGATTTTTCTACCCATGACGCTAAGCTTCATTATAAAGTCAAAGAAGGGATCCAATACAGGATTTCAGACATTTTAATAGAGATTGACAACCCGGTAGTCCCCTTAAAAACCTTAGAAAAAGCGCTTAAAGTTAAAAGAAAAGATGTCTTTAATATTGAGCATTTAAGAGCGGATGCACAAATTTTAAAAACCGAAATTGCCGATAAGGGTTATGCGTTTGCGGTGGTGAAGCCAGACTTGGATAAAGATGAAAAAAACGGGCTTGTGAAAGTCATTTATCGTATTGAAGTGGGCGATATGGTGTATATCAATGATGTCATCATTTCAGGGAACCAGCGCACGAGCGATAGGATCATCAGAAGGGAGTTATTGTTAGGGCCTAAGGATAAATACAACTTGACCAAACTGAGAAATTCCGAAAATTCTTTAAGGCGTTTAGGGTTTTTCTCTAAAGTCAAAATTGAAGAAAAAAGGGTGAATAGCTCACTGATGGATTTGTTAGTGAGCGTAGAAGAGGGGCGCACTGGGCAGTTGCAATTTGGGTTAGGCTATGGCTCTTATGGAGGGCTTATGCTTAATGGGAGCGTGAGCGAAAGAAACCTTTTTGGCACAGGCCAAAGCATGAGCTTGTATGCTAACATCGCTACAGGGGGGGGCAGATCTTATCCTGGCATGCCAAAAGGAGCGGGGCGTATGTTTGCTGGGAATTTGAGCTTGACTAATCCAAGGATTTTTGACAGCTGGTATAGCTCTACGATCAATCTTTATGCGGATTACAGGATAAGCTACCAATACATCCAACAAGGCGGAGGCTTTGGGGTGAATGTCGGGCGCATGCTGGGTAACAGAACCCATGTGAGCTTAGGGTATAACTTGAATGTTACCAAGCTCCTTGGTTTCAGCAGCCCTTTATACAACCGCTACTATTCCTCTGTTAATGAAGTGGTTTCTCCAAGGCAATGTTCTACCCCCGCATCAGTGATTATCAACCGCTTATCAGGCGGTAAAACCCCCTTACAACCTGAAAGCTGTTCTAGCCCTGGAGCGATCACCACTTCACCAGAAATAAAAGGTATTTGGGATAGGGATTACCACACGCCTATCACTAGCTCTTTCACTCTTGATGTGAGCTATGACAACACCGATGATTATTACTTCCCTAGAAATGGGGTTATCTTTAGTTCCTATGCGACAATGTCTGGTTTGCCAAGCTCTGGCACGCTCAATTCGTGGAACGGGTTAGGCGGGAATGTCCGTAACACTAAAGTCTATGGTAAATTCGCCGCTTACCACCATTTGCAAAAATATTTATTGATAGATTTGATCGCTCGCTTTAAAACGCAAGGGGGCTATATCTTTAGGTATAACACCGATGATTACTTGCCCTTAAACTCCACCTTCTACATGGGGGGCGTAACCACGGTGAGAGGCTTTAGGAACGGATCGGTTACGCCTAAAGATGAGTTTGGCTTGTGGCTTGGAGGCGATGGGATTTTTACCGCTTCTACTGAATTGAGCTATGGGGTGTTAAAAGCGGCTAAAATGCGCTTAGCGTGGTTTTTTGACTTTGGTTTCCTAACCTTTAAAACCCCAACTAGGGGGAGTTTCTTCTATAACGCTCCCTTCACGACAGCGAATTTTAAAGATTATGGCGTTATAGGGGCTGGGTTTGAAAGAGCGACTTGGAGGGCTTCTACAGGCTTGCAGATTGAATGGATTTCGCCCATGGGGCCTTTGGTGTTGATTTTCCCTATAGCGTTTTTCAACCAATGGGGCGATGGCAATGGCAAGAAATGTAAAGGGCTATGCTTTAACCCTAACATGGACGATTACACGCAACATTTTGAATTTTCTATGGGAACAAGGTTTTAAAATGCGCATCAACAGAGAAGAAATTTTGGATTTAATGAAAAACGCGCCCTTGAAAGAATTGGGGCAAAAGGCTTTGAGAGTGAAGCAACGCTTGCACCCTGAAAACTTGACGACTTTTATTGTGGATAGGAATATCAATTACACCAATATTTGTTTTGTGGATTGCAAGTTTTGCGCGTTCAAACGCACCTTAAAAGAAAAAGACGCCTATGTGTTGAGCTATGAAGAAATTGATCAAAAGATTGAAGAATTGCTCGCTATTGGCGGCACGCAGATCCTTTTTCAAGGGGGGGTGCACCCGCAGCTAAAGATTGATTATTATGAGAATCTAGTCAGCCATATCGCTCAAAAATTCCCTACTATTACCATTCATGGTTTTAGCGCGGTTGAAATTGATTACATTTCTAAAATCTCTAAATTGTCTTTAAAAGAAGTTTTAGAAAGGTTGAAAAACGCTGGGTTAAGCTCCATTCCAGGAGCGGGAGCAGAAATACTAAGCGATAGGGTGCGCGATGTCATTGCTCCTAAAAAATTGAGCAGTGATCGGTGGATTGAAGTGCATAGAATGGCACACCTTTGTGGGATTAAAAGCACGGCTACCATGATGTTTGGGAGCGTGGATAATGAAGAAGATGTGGTGGAGCATCTACAAAGAGTGCGCGATTTGCAAGATGAAACCGGCGGCTTTAGGGCTTTTATTTTATGGAGTTTTCAGCCCGACAACACCCCTTTAAAAGAAGAAATCCCAAGTATTAAAAAAGCGAGTTCCAATCGGTATTTACGCTATTTGGCATGCAGTAGGATTTTTTTAGATAACATTCAAAACATACAAAGCTCATGGGTTACTCAAGGCTCTATGATAGGGCAGTTAGCCTTATTGTTTGGAGCGAATGATTTAGGGAGTGTGATGATGGAAGAAAATGTAGTGAAAGCGGCCGGAACGAGTTTTTGCATGAATGAAGCGGGAATGATAGAGCTTATTGAAGACATTGGGAGCGTGGCGGCTAAACGAAACACCGCTTATGAAATCTTAAAGCGTTATCCGGCTAAAGCAAAGGTATAAACAGCATGAAAAAAATTTTAATCACTTTATTATTAGGAGTTTTTATGGGGTTACAAGCGAGCGCTTTGACACACCAAGAAATCAATCAAGCTAAAGTCCCTGTGATTTATGAAGAAAACCATTTGTTGCCTATGGGGTTTATCCATTTAGCTTTTAGAGGGGGTGGGAGCTTAAGCGATAAAAACCAGTTGGGTTTGGCGAAATTATTCGCGCAAGTTTTAAACGAAGGCACTAAAGAGCTTGGTGCGGTGGGATTTGCGCAAGCGTTAGAGCAAAAAGCGATCAGTTTGAATGTGGATACCAGCACAGAAGATTTGCAAATCACTTTAGAATTTTTAAAAGAATACGAAGATGAAGCCATTACGTGCTTAAAAGAGCTTTTAAAATCCCCTAATTTCACTCAAAACGCTTTAGAAAAAGTCAAAACCCAAATGTTAGCCCAACTTTTACAAAAAGAAAGCGATTTTGATTATTTGGCTAAATTGACTTTAAAGCAAGAGCTTTTTGCTAACACCCCTTTAGCTAACGCAGCCTTAGGCACTAAAGAGAGCATTCAAAAAATCAAGCTAGACGATTTGAAACAGCAATTTGCTAAGGTCTTTGAACTCAATAAACTCGTGGTGGTGCTTGGGGGCGATTTGAAAATCGATCAAACCCTTAAGCGTTTGAATAACGCTCTTAATTTCTTGCCGCAAGGTAAAGCGTATGAAGAGCCTTATTTTGAAACGAGCGATAAAAAAAGCGAAAAAGTCCTCTATAAAGACACTGAACAGGCTTTCGTGTATTTTGGCGCGCCCTTTAAAATCAAGGATTTAAAACAGGATTTAGCGAAATCTAAAGTCATGATGTTTGTGCTTGGTGGGGGGTTTGGCTCTCGTTTGATGGAAAAAATCAGGGTTCAAGAGGGCTTGGCTTATAGCGTGTATATCCGTTCTAATTTTTCTAAAGTGGCACATTTTGCGAGCGGGTATTTGCAAACCAAGCTCAGCACTCAAGCTAAAAGCGTGGCCTTAGTTAAAAAAATAGTCAAAGAATTTATAGAAAAAGGCATGACGCAACAAGAATTAGACGACGCTAAAAAGTTTTTACTAGGCTCTGAGCCTTTAAGGAATGAAACGATCTCTAGCCGCTTGAACACCACTTACAATTATTTTTATTTGGGTTTGCCTTTAAATTTCAACCAAACGCTACTCAATCAAATCCAAAAAATGAGTTTGAAAGAAATCAATGATTTCATTAAAGCGCACACTGAAATCAATGATTTGACTTTTGCCATTGTGAGCAATAAAAAGAGTAAGGACAAATAATGCCATTTGAAGCTGTAATCGGGCTAGAAGTCCATGTCCAACTCAACACCAAAACCAAAATCTTTTGCTCTTGTTCTACAAGCTTTGGAGAAACCCCCAATTCTAACACCTGCCCTGTGTGTTTGGGTTTACCGGGAGCTTTGCCGGTATTGAATAAAGAAGTGGTCAAAAAAGCCATCCAATTAGGCACAGCCCTTGAAGCTCATATCAACCAGTATTCCATTTTTGCGAGGAAAAATTATTTTTACCCTGATTTGCCTAAGGCTTATCAAATTTCGCAGTTTGAAGTCCCCATTGTGAGCGATGGGAAGTTAGAGATTGACACCAAAGAGGGCGCAAAAATCGTGCATATTGAAAGGGCCCACATGGAAGAAGACGCCGGTAAAAATATCCATGAAGGTAGCTATTCTTTAGTGGATTTGAACCGCGCTTGCACCCCTTTATTAGAAATTGTCAGCAAGCCGGACATGAAAAATAGTGAAGAAGCCATAGCGTATTTGAAAAAGCTCCATGCTATCGTGCGTTTTATAGGGATTTCTGATGCGAACATGCAAGAGGGGAATTTCAGGTGCGATGCGAATGTGTCCATTAGACCCAAAGGCGATGAAAAGCTTTACACGAGGGTGGAGATTAAAAACCTAAATAGCTTTAGATTCATCGCTAAAGCGATTGAATACGAGATAGAGCGCCAAAGCGCGGCGTGGGAGAACGGGCGCTATAATGAAGAGGTGGTTCAAGAAACGCGCCTTTTTGACACCGCCAAAGGGATCACCCTTTCTATGCGCAATAAAGAAGAGTCAGCGGATTACCGCTATTTTAAAGATCCGGATTTGTATCCTGTTTTTATTGATGAGAAACTTTTAAAAGAAGCTCAAAAGATCAATGAATTGCCTAGTGCAAAAAAAACCCGCTACATGAAAGATTTTAACCTCAAAGAAGACGATGCGAATTTATTGGTGAGCGATCCTTTATTGGCGGAGTATTTTGAAAGCATGCTTAATCTTGGGGTTAAGGCTAAAACGAGCGTAACATGGCTTTGCGTGGAATTATTAGGGCGCTTGAAAGCCGAAACCACTTTAGAAAATTGCGGAGTTAGCGCTCATGCGCTAGGCACTTTAGCCAAACGCATTGATGAGGGCAAGATTTCAGGTAAGAGCGCTAAAGACGTGTTAGACAAGCTTTTAGAAGAGCGAGGGGGCGATGTGGATGCGCTCATTGAACAAATGGGATTGTCTCAAGTCAATGACACGGAATCGATTGTTAAAGTGGTAGAAGAGGTGCTTAAAAACAACGCTGATAAGGTGCTTGAATACAAAAGCGGTAAGGACAAGCTTTTTGGGTTTTTTGTAGGGCAAGCGATGAAAAATCTAAAAGGCGCTAATCCTAGCGTGGTGAATGCTATTTTGAAAGAGAAATTGGGTTGATGAGGAAAATTTTTTCTTATGTTTTGAAGGCTTTGTTGTTTATTGGGATCGTTTATGCAGAGCCGGAATCTAAAGTGGAAGCCTTAGAAGGGAGGAAGCAAGAGTCTTCTTTGGATAAAAAAATCCGCCAAGAGATAAAGAATAAGGATTTGAAAAATAAAAAAGAAGAAAAGAAAAACCCCGCAGAAAAGAAAGAAATAAAAGCCAAAAGAAAGCCCAGAGCAGAAGTCCATCATGGGGATGCCAAAAATCCCACTCAAAAAATAACGCCTTCTAAAATCAAAGAGGGCGCTAAAGGGGTTCAAAATCAAGGCACGCAAAATCAAGGCGTTCAAAATAACGCGCCAAAACTTGAAGAAAAAGAGACAACCTCTCAAACTCTTGAAAAAAATAAGGGGACAAGCCCTAGCTCTCAATTCAATTCTATTTTTGGTAATCCTAATAACGCTACCAACAACACCCTTGAAGATAAGGTCGTAGGGGGCATTTCATTGCTTGTTAATGGCTCGCCTATCACGCTGTATCAAATCCAAGAAGAGCAAAAAAAATCTAAAGTGAGCAAAGCTCAAGCCAGGGATCGTTTGATTGCGGAGCGCATTAAAAACCAAGAAATTGAGCGCTTAAAAATCCATGTAGATGATGACAAGTTAGACCAAGAAATGGCGATGATGGCGCAACAGCAAGGCATGGATTTGGATCATTTCAAACAAATGCTTATGGCTGAGGGGCATTATAAACTCTATAGAGATCAGCTTAAGGAGCATTTAGAAATGCAAGAATTGTTGCGTAATATCTTGCTCACGAATGTGGATACCAGCTCTGAAACTAAAATGCGCGAATATTACAACAAGCACAAGGAGCAATTCAGTATCCCCACTGAAATAGAAACCGTTCGCTACACTTCCACCAACCAAGAGGATTTAGAAAGGGCTATGGCAGACCCTAATTTGGAAATTCCAGGGGTGAGTAAGGCTAATGAAAAAATAGAGATGAAAACCCTAAACCCTCAAATCGCTCAAGTCTTTATCTCGCATGAGCAAGGCACTTTTACGCCCGTTATGAATGGAGGTGGGGGGCAGTTTATCACCTTTTATATCAAGGAAAAAAAGGGTAAAAACGAAGTGAGTTTCAGTCAAGCCAAGCAATTTATCGCCCAAAAATTAGTGGAAGAATCCAAAGATAAGATTTTAGAAGAGCATTTTGAAAAGTTGCGCGTTAAGTCTAGGATTGTGATGATTAGAGAGTGATTTTTAGATTGTGCAACACTTCAATTTTCTCTATAAAGATTCTTTATTTTCTATCGCTTTATTCACTTTCATTATCGCTCTTGTGATTCTGTTAGAACAGGCTAGGGCGTATTTCACCCAAAAGAAAAACAAAAAATTTTTACAAAAATTCGCCCAAAATCAAAACGCTTATGCGGGCAGTGAGAATTTAGACGAGCTTTTAAAGCATGCTAAAATTTCCAGTTTGATGTTTTTAGCCAGAGCGTATTCTAAAGCGGATGTGCAAATGAGTATTGAAATCTTAAAAGGGCTTTTGAATCGCTCCTTAAAAGATGAAGAAAAAATCGCTGTTTTAGATTTATTAGCCAAAAATTATTTTAGTGTGGGGTATTTGCAAAAAACAAAGGACACCGTGAAAGAAATTTTGCGCTTTTCCCCAAGGAATGTGGGAGCGTTGTTGAAACTTTTGCATGCGTATGAATTAGAAAAAGACTATTCAAAGGCTTTAGAGACTTTGGAATGTTTGGAAGAATTAGAAGTGGTTGAAATTGAAACGATTAAAAATTACCTTTATCTCATGCATTTAATAGAGAACAAAGAAGATGCGAGTAAAATGTTGCATGTGGCAAAAAATTCGCCAGATTTGAAAAAAATCGCTTTGAATTATTTAAAATCTTATGATGAAAATCTTTTTTGGCAAGAGATTGATACAACCGAACGGCTAGAAAATGTGATCGATCTTTTATGGGATATGAATATCCCTGCTTTTATTTTAGAAAAACACGCCCTTTTGCAAGACATTGCGCGATCTCAAGGGCTGCTTTTGGATAACAAACCTTGCCAAGTTTTTGAATTAGAGGTTTTACGCGCTCTATTGAATAGCCCTATAAAAGCGAGTCTGACTTTTGAATACCGCTGCAAGCATTGCAAACAAATCTTTCCTTTTGAAAGCCATAGGTGTCCTGTGTGTTACCAGTTAGCGTTTATGGATATGGTGCTTAAAATTTCCAGAAAAACGCATGTTATGGGAGTGGATTGAATGCAAGAAATTGAAATTTTTTGCGATGGCTCTTCTTTAGGCAATCCCGGTCCAGGTGGGTATGCGGCGATTTTACGCTATAAAGATAAAGAAAAAACCATCAGTGGGGGCGAAGAATTCACCACGAATAACCGCATGGAATTAAGAGCGCTCAATGAGGCGTTAAAAGTTTTGAAACGCCCATGCCGTATCACGCTTTATAGCGATTCGCAATACGTGTGCCAAGCAATCAATATGTGGCTAGCTAACTGGCAAAAAAAGAATTTTTCTAAAGTTAAAAATGTGGATCTATGGAAAGAATTTTTAAAAGTCTCTAAAGGGCATTTGATTGTGGCGGTGTGGATCAAGGGGCATAATGGGCATGCCGAGAATGAACGATGCGATAGCCTCGCTAAATTAGAGGCGCAAAAACGGATCAAAACGACCATTTAAAGGGAAAAATGATGAAAAACAAACGCTCTCAAAATAGCCCTTACATAACGCCTAATAGCTCTTATACGATGTTAGAAAAAGCTTTGGGGTATTCTTTTAAAGACAAGCGTTTATTGGAGCAAGCTTTAACGCATAAATCATGCAAGCTCGCTTTAAACAATGAACGCTTGGAATTTTTAGGCGATGCGGTGTTGGGTTTGGTGATAGGGGAGTTGCTATACCATAAATTCTATCAATACGATGAGGGCAAACTCTCTAAATTAAGGGCTTCTATTGTGAGCGCGCATGGTTTTACTAAATTAGCGAAAGCGATTGCTTTACAAGATTATTTGCGCGTTTCTTCTTCTGAAGAAATTTCTAAGGGGAGAGAAAAACCCTCTATTCTATCAAGCGCTTTTGAGGCTTTAATGGCTGGGGTGTATTTAGAAGGGGGGTTAGCTAAGGTGCGCAAAATCATGCAAAATTTACTCAATCGCGCTTACAAGCGTTTGGATTTGGAGCATTTGTTTATGGACTATAAAACCGCTTTGCAGGAATTAACCCAAGCGCAATTTTGCGTGATCCCCACTTACCAATTGCTCAAAGAAAAAGGCCCCGATCACCATAAAGAATTTGAAATGGCTCTATACATTCAAGATAAAATGTATGCGACCGCTAAAGGCAAAAGCAAAAAAGAAGCCGAACAGCAATGCGCTTATTATGCGCTTCAAAAACTGAAGGAAGCAAAATGAACACTTTAGGGCGTTTTTTAAGGCTAACGACCTTTGGGGAATCGCATGGGGATGTGATAGGGGGGGTATTAGACGGCATGCCTAGCGGGATTAAAATAGACTATGAATTATTAGAAAATGAAATGAAGCGCCGCCAAGGGGGGAGGAATGTTTTCACCACGCCACGAAAAGAAGACGATAAAGTGGAAATAACAAGCGGGGTTTTTGAAGATTTTAGCACAGGGACGCCCATAGGGTTTTTAATCCACAACCAAAGGGCTAGGAGTAAGGATTACGATAATATTAAAAACCTTTTTAGGCCTAGCCATGCGGATTTCACTTATTTTCATAAATACGGCATCAGAGATTTTAGGGGTGGGGGGAGGAGTTCGGCTAGAGAGAGCGCTATAAGAGTGGCTGCTGGGGCGTTTGCTAAAATGCTTTTAAGAGAAATCGGTATTGTTTGTGAAAGCGGGATTATGGAAATAGGGGGTATTAAAGCCAAAAATTATGATTTCAATCACGCCTTAAAAAGCGAGATTTTTGCCCTAGATGAAGAGCAAGAAGAAGCGCAAAAAACAGCCATTCAAAACGCTACCAAAAACCACGATAGCATAGGGGGCGTGGCTTTGATTAGAGCAAGGAGTGTAAAAACCAATCAAAAGCTCCCCATTGGCTTAGGTCAAGGGCTATACGCTAAATTAGACGCTAAAATCGCTGAAGCGATGATGGGGCTTAACGGGGTGAAAGCGGTTGAAATAGGCAAGGGGGTAGAAAGCTCTTTACTAAAAGGCTCAGAGTATAATGATTTAATGGATCAAAAGGGGTTTTTGAGCAATCGTAGCGGTGGGGTTTTAGGGGGCATGAGCAATGGGGAAGAAATTATTATAAGAGTGCATTTTAAACCCACGCCAAGCATTTTCCAACCTCAACAAACCATAGACATTAATAATAACGAATGCGAATGCTTGTTAAAGGGCAGGCATGATCCTTGCATTGCGATTAGAGGGAGTGTGGTGTGTGAGAGTTTGCTTTCATTGGTGTTAGCTGATATGGTATTACTCAATTTGACTTCAAAAATAGAGTATTTAAAAACGATTTATAATGAGAATTAAACGAAATTGGATACAATCAGCTTAAAAAGGATATAAAGTGGAAAAATTACCTAAAAAACGAGTTTCTAAAACCAAATCACAAAAACTTATCCATAGCTTAACAACCCAAAAAAACAGAGCCTTTCTCAAAAAAATCAGTGCTAGTGAAATGCTTTTAGAGTTAGAAAAAGGGGCGTTTAAAAAAAATGAAGCTTACTTTATTTCTGATGAAGAAGATAAAAATTATGTTTTAGTGCCAGATAATGTGATTTCTCTTTTGGCAGAAAACGCCAGAAAGGCTTTTGAAGCCAGGCTTAGGGCGGAATTAGAAAGGGATATTATCACCCAAGCGCCGATTGATTTTGAAGACGTGCGCGAAGTTTCCTTGCAACTATTAGAAAATTTACGCCAAAAAGACGGGAATTTGCCCAATATCAACACCTTAAACTTTGTCAAACAAATCAAAAAAGAACACCCTAATTTATTTTTTAATTTTGATACCATGTTCAAACAACCCCCTTTTAATGAAAATAATTTTGAAAATTTTGACAATAGCGATGAGGAAAATTTTTAATGCAAACCATTGATTTTGAAAAATTTTCACAATATTCAAAGCCCGGCCCACGATACACCAGCTACCCAACGGCGGTGGAATTTAAAGAAGATTTTAATGAAGAGAGCTTGAAAACGGCGTTTTTTAACCATGACCATCTCAAAAACCCCATGCCCTTATCGCTTTATACGCATTTGCCCTTTTGCAGGAGCGCGTGCTATTTTTGCGCTTGTTCAGTCATTTACACGAGCTTAGAAGAGAAAAAAACCCGCTATATCAGCTACCTTAAAAAAGAACTCGCCCTTTTAAAAAATGCGATGGATACCAACAGAGAAGTGGCGCAATTCCACTATGGAGGCGGCACGCCGACCTTTTTTTCGCCCACTCAATTAGATGAAATCACCCAAAGCATTCAAGAAGTTTTCCCTAATTTCAGTCAAGATATTGAGATGAGTTGCGAGATTGATCCTAGGCATTTCACTAAAGAACACATGCAAACCTTGTTTGATAGGGGGTTTAACCGCTTGAGTTTTGGGGTGCAGGATTTTGATTTTGAGGTTCAAAAAGCCATTCATAGGATCCAGCCTTTTGAAATGGTTCAAGAATCCGTGAAGCTCGCCAGAGATTACGGCATCAAATCCATTAATTTTGATTTGATTTATGGCTTACCCAACCAGACTAAAGAGAGTTTTTTAAAAACTTTGGAATGGGTTTTGAAATTAGATCCGGACCGATTAGCGGTGTTCAATTACGCGCATGTGCCTTGGGTGAAAAAAACGATGCGTAAAATTGATGAAACCTTATTGCCAAGCCCTAGAGACAAGCTAGAGATTTTAGAAGCTCTTATCAGTTTTTTAGAAAAAGCCAACTACCAAATGATAGGCATGGATCATTTCGCTAAAAGCGATAATGAATTGTATCTAGCCCTTCAAAAAGCAGAATTGCGCCGTAATTTTCAAGGCTATACCACGAAAAAATTCACTCAAACCATTGGCATTGGCGTTACAAGCATCGGCGAAGGGGGCGATTATTACACGCAAAATTATAAAGACTTGCACCACTATGAAAAAGCCCTTGATTTGGGGCATTTACCGGTAGAAAGAGGTGTAGCGCTCAGTCAAGAAGATGTTTTAAGAAAAGAAGTGATCATGCAGATGATGAGTAATTTAAAATTGGATTACTCTAAGATTGAAGAAAAATTTTCTGTTGATTTTAAAGCGCATTTTAAAAAAGAATTAGAAAAATTAAAGCCTTATGAAGAAGCGGGCTTGCTTTCTTTCAATTCTAAAGGCTTTGAGATGACAAGGACAGGGGGCATGCTCGTAAGAAACATGGCTATGGAGTTTGACGCGTATTTGCGTGGGGGCGAAAAACATTTCAGTAAAACGCTATGAATGAAAATATTAATGAAAATATCTTTGAAGAAGTAGGGGACGCTTGCGTTAAATGTGCTAAATGCGTGCCAGGCTGCACGATATACCGCATTCATAAAGATGAGGCGACTTCGCCTAGGGGCTTTTTAGATTTGATGCGCCTAAACGCTCAAAACAAGCTCCAATTAGACACGAATTTAAAACACCTTTTAGAAACTTGTTTTTTATGCACCGCTTGTGTGGAAATTTGCCCTTTTCATTTGCCCATAGACACCTTAATAGAAAAAGCCAGAGAAAAAATCGCTCAAAAATACGGCATCGCTTGGTATAAAAAATCCTATTTTTCCCTTTTAAAAAACCGCAAAAAAATGGATAGGGTGTTTTCAACTGCGCATTTTTTAGCCCCTTGTATCTTCAAGCAAGTGGGGGATAGCTTAGAGCCTAGAGTGGTGTTTAAAGGCTTGTTCAAACGCTTTAAAAAAAGTGCGTTGCCTCCCTTAAATCAAAAAAGTTTTTTACAAAAGCATGCAGAGGTTAAGCCTTTAGAAAAACCCATTCAAAAAGTGGCGATCTTTATAGGGTGCTTGAGCAATTACCATTACCAGCAAGTGGGGGAAAGCTTGTTGTATATTTTAGAAAAACTCAACATTCAAGCGATCATCCCTAAGCAAGAATGCTGCTCAGCGCCTGCGTATTTTACCGGCGATAAAGACACCACGCTTTTTTTAGTGAAAAAAAACATAGAATGGTTTGAAAGCTATTTAGATAAAGTGGATGCGATCATTGTGCCTGAAGCCACATGCGCTAGCATGCTCATCAATGATTATTACAAGGTGTTTTTAGGCGAAAAAGATAAGGATTTGTATGTGAAGCGCTTGGAAAAAATCACGCCCAAAATCTATCTGGCGAGCGTGTTTTTAGAGAAACACACCTCCTTAAAAAGTCTTTTAGAAAAAATCCCTAAGGGAAAAAAAGAGGCTATCACCTATCATAACCCTTGCCATGCTAAAAAAACCCTAAACGCTCATAAAGAAGTGCGCAATTTGCTCAATACGCATTATGAAATTAAAGAAATGCCGGACAATTGTTGCGGTTTTGGGGGGATTACGATGCAAACCGAAAAGGCGGAGTTTTCTTTAAAAGTGGGGCTTCTTAGGGCTAAAGAAATCATAGACACCAAAGCTAGAATTTTGAGCGCAGAATGTGGGGCATGCCATATGCAATTAAACAACGCTCTAAAGTCTTTAGACAACCCTAACACCCCGCCATTTTCACACCCTTTAGAACTCATCGCTAAAGCCTTAAAAAGCGCTGAATAAAAAGCCTTTTTAACCCCACTTTCCAACATCTTTTTATATAATACAGAGCTTTAACACCACTATCAAGGAATGAAAAATGCAAGAAATCAGCGCCTATAAACTCATCAAAGAAAAACTGCAAGCCATACCTAACCTTCGCCATAAAGGGAGCTTGTTTGAAAAGCTTTCTAAGCGTTTTTTAATAGAGCATGACAGCGCTAACGAATACGAGTCTATTGATCTTTGGAGCGATTTTAAATTAAGGGGGAATGAGGGCGATAGGGGGATTGATATGGTGATCACAACGACTTCAAAAGAATACATCGCCGTGCAATGCAAATTCCATCAAGACAGCATCTCATATAACGACATTTCAACTTTTTTAAGTCAATTACAAGCTGGGGTAGGCGAGGTTAGGTTTAAAAAAGGGATCATCATCTCCACTTCTAAATTAACCTCAACCGCTCTTGAAGAAATTGAACAAATCAGAAGCACAGGAATGGGTATTGATATTGATGAAATCACTGAAGAGGATTTTATCTATTCTCAGATTGATTGGGAAAAGTTTGATCCTATGCAAACGCAAAGCGAACTCCCCTTATGCGATAAGAAAAAGCCGCGCTCCCACCAAATAGAAGCCATAAACGCCACTAAAGAGTATTTTTCTGACCCTAAAAACGCTAGAGGCAAGCTCATTATGGCATGCGGGACCGGCAAAACCTACACTTCTTTAAAAATCATGGAAGCTTTAGACCCTAAGATCACGCTTTTTTTAGCGCCAAGCATCGCCTTGCTTTCTCAAACTTTTAGAGAATACGCGCAAGAAAAGAGCGAGCCTTTTTACGCTTCTATCGTGTGCAGCGATGATAAAGTCGGGAAAGGTAAGAAAAATAAAAGCGATGATGACACAGATGACATCAATTTTTCTGAGCTTCCTTTAAAGCCCTCCACCCGCCTTGAAGACATTTTAAGCGTTCACAAAAAAGCGCAAAAAGAAAACAAGCGCTTCATTATTTTTTCAACTTATCAAAGCGCGTTGCGTATTAAAGAAGCACAAGAAGCGGGATTAGGCGAAATTGATCTTGTCATTTGCGATGAAGCCCACAGAACGGTAGGGGCTATGTATTCTAGTAATGAAAGGGACGATAAAAACGCTTTCACGCTTTGCCATAGCGATGGAAATATCAAGGCTAAAAAACGCTTTTATATGACCGCCACGCCTAAAGTTTATAGCGAAAGCTCTAAAGCTAAAGCCAAAGAAAGCGATAATGTTATCTATTCTATGGACGATGAAGAGATTTTTGGCGAAGAAATCTATACGCTCAATTTTTCAAAAGCGATCGCTTTGGATCTCTTAACAGACTACAAAGTCATCATTTTAGCGGTGCGAAAAGAAAATTTAAGCGGCGTTACTAACAGCGTGAATAAAAAGATCAGTCGGCTTGAAGCCGAAGGCACTAAATTAGATAAAAAGCTCATCAATAACGAATTTGTTTGTAAGATTATCGGCACTCATAAAGGGTTAGCCAAGCAGGATCTAATCGTTTTAGATGAGGAAAACAAAGAAGATCACAACTTGCAAAACCAATACGACACCGCTCCTTCTCAAAGAGCCATAAACTTTTGTAAAAGCATTAACACGAGCAAGAACATTAAAGAATCCTTTGAAACGATCATGGAATGCTATGATGAAGAGCTGAAGAAAAAGAGTTTTAAAAACCTAAAAATCAGCATCGATCACATTGATGGCACCATGAATTGTAAGGATAGGCTTGAAAAATTAGAAAACTTGAACCAATTCAAGCCCAACACTTGCAAGGTTTTAAGCAACGCTAGGTGTTTGAGCGAAGGGGTGGATGTCCCAGCGCTTGATAGCATTGTCTTTTTTGATGGCAAAAGCGCGATGGTGGATATTATCCAAGCGGTGGGTAGGGTGATGCGCAAAGCCAAACGCAAGAAAAGAGGCTATATCATTTTGCCTATCGCTTTAGAAGAGAGTGAAATCCAAAACCTAGATGAAGCCGTCAATAACACCAATTTCAAAAACATTTGGAAAGTGATAAAAGCCTTAAGAAGCCATGACCCAAGCCTGGTTGATGAAGCCACTTTTAAAGAAAAAATCAAAATCTTTGGGAGCGATGATAACAAAAAGCAAAACGATGAAAAAACCCTTTTTGACGCTATCTTATTGCAAGATCTAGCGGACGCTGTGTATAATGTCATGCCCACTAAATTAGGGGGACAGGAATTATTGGGAAAATTTCACCAAAAAAACGGGCAACATCGCAAGGACCTTGAACAACCGCCTAAAAATGATTTTTGACAAAAACCCTGAAATTTTCCACGGCTTTTTGGATTCCTTAAGAGGCAATATCCATCAAAACATCAAAGAAGATGAAGCCTTGGATATGATCACCTCTCATATCATCACTAAGCCCATTTTTGATGCGATTTTTGGGGACAATATCAAAAACCCTATCGCAAAAGCCTTGGATAAAATGGTTCAAAAACTCTCCACTCTAGGCTTAGAAGGGGAAACTAAAGATCTTAAAAACCTCTATGAAAGCGTGAAAACCGAAGCAATGCACGCTAAAAGCCAAAAAAGCCAGCAAGAACTCATTAAAAACCTCTACAACACTTTCTTTAAAGTAGCCTTTAAAAAGCAAAGCGAAAAACTAGGGATCGTTTATACGCCCATAGAAGTGGTGGATTTCATTTTAAGAGCCACTAACGGCATTTTGAAAAAGCATTTCAATACGGATTTTAACGATCAAAACATCACGATTTTTGACCCATTCACCGGCACCGGGAGTTTTATCGCTCGTTTGCTTTCTAAAGAAAACGCGCTCATTAGCGATGAAGCCTTAAAAGAGAAATTTCAAAAAAATTTGTTCGCTTTTGACATCGTGCTTTTATCTTATTATATCGCTTTAATCAATATCACTCAAGCCGCGCAAAATAGGGACAGCTCGTTAAAAAATTTCAAAAATATCGCGCTCACGGACAGCCTAGATATTTATGAAGAAAAAAACGATAAGGGGGTGTTCGATCTCTTTAAGGATTTGGAAGAAAACAAAGACATCAAAGACACTCTGGCCGGCCAAAATATCAGAGTCATCATCGGCAACCCGCCTTATTCAGCCGGCGCTAAAAGCGAAAACGATAACAACCAAAACCTTTCACACCCTAAGCTTGAAAAAAGGGTTTATGAAAAATACGGCAAAAATTCCACCGCCAAAGTGGGGGCAACCACACGAGACACGCTCATTCAAAGCATCTACATGGCAAGCGAACTTCTTAAAGATAGGGGGGTGCTAGGCTTTGTGGTGAATGGGAGTTTTATTGACTCTAAAAGCACAGACGGATTCAGAAAAAGCGTGGCGAAAGATTTTGCGCATCTTTATGCGCTGAATTTGAGGGGCAATCAGCGGACTTCAGGGGAAGTGTCAAAAAAAGAGGGAGGGAAAATCTTTGATAGCGGATCGAGGGCGACGGTATCGATTATCTTTTTTGTGAAAGATAAGAGCGTAAACAACAATACAATCCATTACTATGAAGTGGAAGATTATTTGAAAAGAGAAGCCAAACTCAACTTGCTCGCCAATTTTGAAAATTTAGATTCGGTGCCTTTTAAGGAAATCACCCCGAATAATAAAGGCGATTGGATCAACCAAAGGAACGACGGCTTTGAAAAGCTCATCCCTTTAAAAAGAGACAAAAATCTCCAAAACCCTAGCATTTTTGACATCAATTCTAGCGGCGTGAAAAGCGAGCGTGATCCTTGGGTGTATAACTTTTCTCCAGAAGCTTTAATGCAAAATGTGCAAAAATGCATTGAGACTTATAACGCTGATTTGAAGCGCTTCAATGCGGTTTTTAGGGAAGCCTTCAAACAACGCACTCAAGGCGTCAAATCAGGCGATCTTTATAAACAACTTAATGATAAAGAAATCACCACCGATAAAACGAAAATCGCTTGGACTTGTAGCTTGAAACAAGAATTTATCAAAAATAAAAATCTGCAAGAAAGCAGAAAGGAGAGCGCGCGGTTGGCGTTGTATCGCCCTTTTAATAAACAATGGCTTTATTTTGATAAAAATTTAAATGAAAGCCAATATCAATTGCCAAAAATTTTCCCGGATAAAAGCACTCAGAATGTGGTGATCAATACCGGTGTGGGTAATGGCAAGGATTTTAGCACTCTTGTAAGCGATTGTATTTCTGATTATAATTTGATCTCGCCCAATCAAGCTTACCCCTTGTATTATTACGACGATTTGGGGAACCGCTATAACGCTATCAGCGGCTATGCGCTCAACCTCTTTAGGAGGCATTATAAAGATAATGCTATTACTGAAGAAGAGATTTTTTATTACATTTATGCGATTTTCCACCATAAAGGCTATTTGGAAAAATACAAAAATTCCCTCGCCAAAGAAGCGCCGCGCATCGCTTTGAGCGAGGATTTTAAAGAACTCTCTACTCTTGGCAAGGAATTAGGAGAGTTGCATTTGAACTATGAGAGCGGGGAAATGCACACAAGCGTTAAATACACCACACTGATGAACGCCGAAGTGGGAGGCTATTATGATGTGGTTAAAATGAAAAAGGATAAAAAAAAACAACCCGAACGATTACGCCGGCGGCAAATATGTTTTTGAACTCCTTTGTAGGGTCATCAAACTCTCTGAAAAAAGCGTGGATTTGATAGAAAAGATCAGCATGAAGAGGTTTGAGTGAATAACCAACAAAAAAAAGAGTCAATAAAAAGGGTATAAGAGGGCGTGAAAACAAACGCTTTTTATCCCAACCTATCCCAAAATCCCCCAAAAACAGAAAAAATCACCGAGTCAAACCGCTAAAACCCCCTAGAAAATTTAAAATTTTAAGTTTTAGGGGTGTTTTTCTTAAGAATTTAGGTTTTTTATAGATTATTATGTTATTATTATACGAAATGTAGACTTTTAGAAGGAAAAATGTTGTATGAAAAAGTTTGTAGTGTTTAAAACGCTCTGTTTATCGGTAGTGTTAGGTAATAGTCTTTTGGCAGCAGAAGGTAGCACAGAAGTGCAAAAGCAATTGGAAAAGCCAAAAGAGTATAAAGTAGTGAAAGGCGAGAAAAACGCTTGGTATTTGGGGATTAGCTATCAAGTCGGTCAGGCTTCGCAAAGCGTTAAAAACCCCCCCAAAAGCAGTGAATTTAACTATCCTAAGTTCCCTGTGGGTAAAACCGACTATCTAGCCGTTATGCAAGGCTTAGGGCTTACTGTGGGTTATAAGCAGTTTTTCGGGGAAAAGAGATGGTTTGGTGCGCGCTATTACGGCTTCATGGATTATGGGCATGCCGTGTTTGGAGCGAACGCTTTGACATCAGATAATGGTGGGGTGTGTGAGCTTCACCAACCATGTGCGACCAAAGTAGGGACAATGGGCAATCTGTCTGACATGTTCACTTATGGTGTGGGTATTGACACTTTATACAATGTCATCAATAAGGAGGATGCGAGTTTTGGATTCTTTTTTGGGGCTCAAATTGCGGGTAACTCTTGGGGGAATACGACAGGGGCCTTTTTGGAAACTAAAAGCCCTTACAAGCACACCTCCTATAGCCTTGATCCGGCGATTTTCCAGTTCCTTTTTAATTTAGGGATTCGCACCCATATTGGCCGACACCAAGAATTTGACTTTGGCGTGAAGATTCCCACTATCAATGTTTATTATTTTAACCATGGGAATTTGAGCTTCACTTACCGCCGTCAATACAGCCTTTATGTAGGGTATCGTTACAATTTCTGATTTAAAACGCTTGTTTTTCTCTAATTGGATTTTCAATTAGAGTTTTCTCGCATAAACCACCGCTTTCTTTTGAAACATTTTTAAAAGTTTTTTGAAAATTAGAATTAAAATCTTTTTGATCATGTTATGATAGTTCAAAAAATTAACAAGGATTAAGCATGTTATATTCCTCTAAAATCCAATCCCTTTCAGAATCCACAACGATCGCTATCAGCACACTCGCTAAAGAATTAAAATCGCAAGGAAAAGATATTTTAAGTTTTTCAGCGGGCGAGCCTGATTTTGACACCCCGCAAGCGATTAAAGATGCGGCTATAAAAGCCCTAAATGACGGCTTTACAAAATACACTCCAGTGGCTGGGATTCCTGAATTACTCAAAGCGATCGCTTTTAAATTGAAAAAAGAAAACAACTTGGATTATGAGCTGAGTGAAATTTTAGTGAGTAATGGCGCTAAGCAAAGCTTGTTCAATGCGATTCAAGCTTTAATAGGGGAGGGCGATGAGGTGATTATCCCTGTGCCTTTTTGGGTAACTTACCCTGAGCTTGTGAAATACAGCGGAGGGGTGAGTCAATTCATTCAAACCGATGAAAAAAGCCATTTTAAAATCACCCCCAAGCAACTTAAAGACGCTTTAAGCCCCAAAACAAAAATGCTCATTCTCACCACCCCATCAAACCCTACCGGCATGCTTTATAGTAAGGCGGAATTAGAGGCTTTAGGCGAAGTTTTAAAAGACACTCTAATTTGGGTGCTTAGCGATGAAATTTATGAAAAGCTTGTTTATAAGGGGGAGTTTGTTTCTTGCGCAGCGGTGAGTGAAGAGATGAGCAAACGCACCATTACCATTAATGGCTTGAGCAAGTCAGTAGCGATGACAGGTTGGCGTATGGGCTATGCGGCGAGCAAGGATAAAAAGTTAGTCAAATTGATGAATAACTTGCAAAGCCAATGCACTTCCAATATCAATTCTATCACGCAAATGGCTTCTATTGTGGCACTTGAGGGGTTGGTGGATAAAGAAATTGAAACGATGCGTCAGGCTTTTGAAAAACGCTGTGATTTAGCCCATGCAAAAATCAATGCGATTGGAGGGCTGAGTGCTTTAAAACCTGATGGGGCGTTTTATTTGTTTATCCATATCGGTAGCCTTTGTGGGGGGGATTCAATGCGATTTTGCCATGAGTTGTTAGAAAAAGAAGGCGTAGCGTTAGTGCCTGGAAAGGCTTTTGGATTGGAAGGCTATGTTCGTTTGTCTTTTGCATGCTCAGAAGAACAGATTGAAAAGGGGATTGAACGCATCGCTCGCTTTGTCAAATCAAAGGGATAAAAAATTGGTATTTAAAAAAGGAGGGACTTAATCTTGTTTGGAATTTGATATTGTGGTTAGTGGCATAGCGTGGTATAATGGTTTGATTTAAAAGTTTGAAAAGTGCAGTTTTCATAACTAAAAGAGATTTTAAGGAATAGAGGTGTTGGATGTTATTGAATTATGATTTTTTAGAATTTGAAAATGACAAAAAAGTTAGAGTGATAAACGATAAGTTGCATGTAGATATTTTCGATTTTTTTGGCATTGGCGATGAGAACGATAAGATTTTTTCTTGGCGATGAAATCTCTAATATTAAGGACAACCCTACTGAAGCTTATGCTGCTGAAGTTTATGCAATTGAGGGCGCTAAGCTTAATAGAGTGTATGAGAAAATTAGAAGCGGACTACCTTTTGGGATTATCTCAGCGTTTAGACCTTTTAAAGGAGTTTTTACAAAGGATTTTACTGATGAAGAGCAGAAAGCACTTATAAAAGTAGCTAAAAGCGATTCTTTAACTAAGGATTTCCTTAAAGAAAATGATGGCATTTATAGAAAACTCTGTAATTGTAAAACATTCAATAAAGCTTTTGTGGATAAATTCACAACAGATAAGAGCAAAGCGACAATGAAAGATTTCATGTCTACTCAAGGATTTATTACTAGATACAAATACTCTTATAGCGACTATGTGCAAGAAACACAACGCCTAAAATCTTTTTTAGATGGAAAGCGTGATTTTCTTGGTTATATTCAAGCGATTGGTTATTGGAAAGAAGAGATAAAAAACGATCTTTTGCCTAACAAAGAAATAAGTTTTTTTGTATTTCAAAACGAGCCAAGCAAGACATTCAATTTAAGAAATTATTTGTTGTTATTGGCAAGATTGTTTGATCAAGAGGCGATCTGTTATTGTAAAAACGCTATTCATGATAAAGAGAACATTTATAAGGTAGAATTGGTGAGTGCTTTATCTAGTGATTTTAATGAGGTGTGGGCTAAATTCTCAAATATTACATTCTCAGTGCCTAGTCAATTACCGCAATCTCTCACACACTTAAAAAATAAGGTAGCTGCATTCTTTTCAAAACAGCCTGGTGGCAATTGTGGTATGAGTTTTAAGGAAATTGATAAGGTTCAAATAAAAGCGACATGCATGCCTAATATTGTTACTGGGGCATTTGAAGATGACATAAAATTATCTATCAAGCATAGTCAGTGGTGCGGTTATCCTAAAGTTTTTGATATTGAAAAGATAGAGAGCATAGAAAGAGAAGTTATTGAAGAAAGAGAACAACATAAAATAGGTTCGGCACAGAACCTTAAAATCAATCAAATTGCTGATGATTTAAAACAAGGTGAGGTAGTTAGTAATAAAATTATTGCGAACGCGCTTGTAACGCAAAAAGCACCTAGTGATACGCCACATGATGACGATTTAGATTAGTTTAAAAACCCTAAATGAAACACCCCCTAGAAGAATTAAAAGACCCTATAGAAAATCTTTTGCTATGGATTGGGCGTTTTTTGCGTTACAAATGCACAAGCCTGTCTAATTCCCAAGTGAAAGACCAAAACAAGGTTTTTGAATGTTTGAACGAACTAAATCAAGCGTTCATCAATTCAAGCCAATTAGAAAAAGTTTGCAAAAAAGCCCGTAATGTTGGATTACTAGGTATCAATACCTACGCATTGCCCCTACTCAAATTTTACGAATACGCTCAAAAGCTTTCTTTAAAATCGCTCAAAAGCATAGACGAAGTCATGTTGGCTGAATTTTTGAGTATTTATACCGGAGGTTTGAGTTTAGCCACTAAGAAAAACTACAGAATTGCTCTGCTAGGGCTTTTTAGCTATATAGACAAGCAAAATCAAGATGAAAATGAAAAATCTTATATTTATAATATCACGCTTAAAAACATCAGCGGAGTCAATCAAAGTGCAGGTAATAAGCTCCCTACTCATTTGAATAATGAAGAATTAGAAAAATTTTTAGAAAGCATTGATAAAATAGAAATGTCCGCTAAAGTGCGCGCCAGAAACCGCCTACTCATTAAAATCATCGTTTTTACAGGCATGCGTTCTAACGAAGCCTTACAGCTTAAAATAAAGGATTTTACTTTAGAAAATGGCTGTTATACGATTTTGATTAAAGGTAAGGGCGATAAATACAGAGCGGTGATGCTCAAAGCTTTCCACATTGAGAGCCTTTTGAAAGAATGGCTGATAGAAAGGGAATTATATCCCGTTAAAAATGATTTATTGTTTTGCAACCAAAAAGGCAGTGCTTTAACGCAAGCGTATTTGTATAAGCAAGTGGAACGCATCATCAATTTTGCAGGACTCAGGCGAGAGAAAAATGGGGCGCACATGTTAAGGCATTCTTTTGCGACCTTGCTTTATCAAAAACGCCATGATTTGATTTTAGTTCAAGAAGCTCTAGGGCATGCGAGCTTGAATACGAGCAGGATTTACACGCATTTTGACAAAGAGCGTTTAAAAGAAGCGGCGAGCATTTGGGAAGAAAATTAAAAACACCCCCCTACTCCCTTAAAAAAAGGATTTTTACCATAAAACGACTAAAACCCCATTTTTTAAGAAATTAAAGAGTTTTTAGCTTGCTCATTTAAAATTTTGCTTTCAAATTCTAATAGCCACTTTTTGACTTCTATGCCCCCATTATACCCCCCTAAAGCACCATTTTTACGCACCACTCTATGACAAGGCACGATCAAAGAAATAGGGTTATTATGATTAGCGTTGCCAATCGCTCTGCAAGATTTAGGGTTATTAATGAGTTTTGCGATTTCATCATAACTTTTTGTCTTGCCATAAGGGATAGTCATTAACGCAGACCAAACTTGTTTTTGAAAAGAAGTCCCTATCAAATCTAAAGGCGTATCAAATTCAAAAAGTTGTCCCAAGAAATAACGCTCTAAGACTTGAACGCTGAGTTTTAATGGGGTATTCATAGGGGTATTATGAGAAAAATTGGCCGTATCAAAATCCAATCTCAATAAATGGCTCTCATTAGCGCACAAATGCAAATACTCTAAAGGGAAGCTCTTAGGGGTCTTAAAATAGTAGTGGTATAAAACCATCAATTAAAAAAAGAGTTTGTATAAAATAATCAACAGCGACAAACCATACACCCCCAAAATCAAAGCTTTATGCATTTTTTCATTCAAAAGCCCCATGATCCATTTAATCCCAATGCTCACGCCCATAACAGAGCCTAAGCCCACAATCGCCCCTGCTAAGAGCACTTCTTTATTGATGATGTGGTGATAGATTAAAGAAAAAGCTCCTGAAATGGAAGAAAACAAGATAAAAAATAACCCTAACGCCACGCATTTTTTAGAATCATACCCTAAAAAATAATGCATCAAAGGCACCATGAGCATCCCCCCACCAATCCCTAAAGTGATGGCAAAAAACCCTGTGAGCGCGCCAATTAAAAATAATTTTAAACCTTGCAAATGATAGTGTTTATTATCCGCTATAAAATCTTTTTTTTTGGGTTTCAAAACAAATTGGATCATAGAATACACGACTAAAAGCGCGAAAATAACCATTAAAATTTTACTGGAAACGATTTTTAAAACAAATCCGCTAAAACTCGCCCCTATCAGCCCCCCTGCCCCTATCAACAAGCCTAAAGAAAAATCAAGCGATTTTTTTTTGAAATTCAAAACAGATCCCACGAACGATGAAAGCGCCATTTGCAAAATGGAAATGCCGATGGATTCTTCAAAAGAATGCCCGGTTGCGAGCATGATAGGGACAATGATCAACCCCCCACCAATGCCAAAAATCCCTGACAGAATGCCAGTAAAAAGCCCTATCGCCATGTATAACGCATAAATATCCATAAAAACCCTTAAAAAAGTAAAAACCCCCTCTTAAAAGAAAATTAAAAACAACCCTATTCTAATCAAATGCAAATAACCAAACCCCCCTAAACAACGCTTCTAAAAGTTATGTTTTTATTGGTCTGTTTTGTTTTTGCAACACAAAACATGCGAATCTTCATTGGGTTCGCTAAGAGAGAGATTCCTTAATTCATAAGCCAATTTAATAGACGCCATAGCTTCATCTAAACCAAACCCCCCTTGAGCTAAAATCTGTTTGTAGCTTTCTATATACAAGTTATCAAAGCTCTGCGTGAGATTGACTTCTTCGCCCTCTAGGATCATTTTATGATAAACTTTTTCTTTAGCCACTCCCATGTGTTCTGGATTGATGGAAAAAAACCATCTTATTTTGGCATGCTCTAAAAAGAGTACCCCGCACACGCAGTCAGGCTCTTCTCTATTGATAACCTTGTCTTTAACGCCTCCAAACAAATACAATAAAGTGTCAAAAATATTCACTCCCATCTGAGTGGCTAACCCCCCACTCCTATTCACATCCGCTCGCCATGAAGAAAAATACCATTTCCCTTGAACGCTGATATAAGTGAGCGTGATGTCAAACACCTTTTCAGGGTTTTTGTCTAATTCGCTCTTAATTTTTTCTTTCAAAGCCAGCGTGTCGCAATGCAAGCGCAAGGGCAGAAGACTGAACACCCTTTTTTGGTGTTTCACCTCTAAATCTTTCAATTCTTGTATTTCGCCAGGGTCTAAAACTAAGGGTTTTTCACAGATCACATGCATGCCGTTTCTCAACCCGAAACGGATGTGATCAAAATGCGTGTGCGTAGGCGTGCAAACACTCAAATAGTTGATTTCTTTACCCATAGCCTTAGATTGCTCTAAATGCTTTTCAAAATCTTCAATATTGGTAAAAAACTCTGATTGCGGGAAATACTCATCTAAAACCCCCACGCTATCATGAATATCAAAAGAGCAATCCAAAAAATGCCCTGTATCTCTAATCGCTTGCAAGTGCTTGGGAGCGATAAACCCCCCTGAACCAATCATCGCAAAAAGCATTCATCTTCCTTAAATCATTTTGAATCTCATTTTAGCAAAGATTAGCTTATTTAAGCTTATATTATTGGCAATTAAAACACTCCACCGAGCGATCCAACACGCTTTTTTCATCTATGCTAGGGCTTTCGCTGCGCAAATAGTAAGTGGATTTTAACCCTAATTTCCAAGCGAGCGTGTAGATTTCATGCAAGGTTTTACCGCTAGCGTTTTCTATGCGTAAAAACACATTAATGCTTTGGCCTTGATCGATCCATTTTTGGCGCACGGCCGCTGCTTTAATCAAATCTTTAGCGTCAATATCATAAGCCGATGTGTAAAAATTCCAGGTTTCTACATTCAAATTAGGCACTACAACTGGAATTAGCCCGCTCAAATTTTCTTCAAACCACTTTTTCTTATAAATGGGTTCAATCGTTTGGGTTGTGCCTACTAAAATAGAAATGGAGCTTGTGGGAGCGATCGCCATTAAATAGCCATTACGCATGCCATTAGTTTTGACTTTTTCCCTCAAACCTTGCCAATCGCAAGCATGATTGAAAAGCCCTTTTTCGGTGAGCTTTAAGGCTTCATTGTTGGCTTTATCAATAGGGAAAATCCCCTTACTCCATTCTGAATTTTCAAAATCCTTATAAACCCCTTTTTCTTCCGCTAAATTCGCGCTCGTGTCAATCGCATGGTAGCTGATTTGCTCCATTAAAGCGTCAATTTTTTCTAAATGCTCTTTAGACCCCCAAGCGATTTGGTGTTCTGCAAGCATTTGCGCTTCACCCATAACCCCTAACCCTATGGCCCTATTTTGTAAATTAGTGGCTTTGACTTTGCGGTTAGGGTAGAAATTCAAATCAATCACATTGTCCAAAAGCCTGACCATGATCGGCACGACCCTTTTAATGTCTTCTTCAGTGTTGATCTTGCTTAAATTGATGCTCGCCAGATTGCACACCGCCGTTTGCCCGTCTTTAGCGACTTTAGTAGCGATATAGATTGGTTTGCCTTTTAGAATATCGGTGCTAGTGAGCTTGTTAGCGCATTTAGTGATATTACTATCTGTCGTTACCAACTCTTTTTCTTCAAAAAATTCTATGGCGCCATCGGTGTATTCTATTTGCATGTAGTAGTGGTTGGGTGCGGTATTTTGAAAAATCTCCGTGCACAGATTGCTGGATCGAATGATTCCTGCATGAGCGTTTGGGTTGCACCGATTGGCGTTATCTTTAAAGGCCAAGAAAGGCAAGCCGGCTTCAAAATAATTCATTAAGATTTTTTTCCATAAATCTTTAGCGTTGATGTATTCTTTAATGATCTTGGGATCTTTTTCATATTCTAAATAGCGTTTTTCAAAATCCTGCCCATAAAGCTCAGTCAAATCCTTACACTCATAAGGGTCAAACAAAGTCCACATTGCGTCTTCTAAAACCCTTTTCATGAACAAATCGCACACCCAAAGAGCCGGGAATAAATCATGCGCTCTTCGCCTTTCATCGCCGCTATTTTTCCTTAAATCAATGAACTCCATCACATCAATATGCCAAATTTCCAGATACACCGCAATCGCGCCCTTCCGTGTGCCTAATTGATCCACCGCAATCGCCACATCGTTAGCGATTTTTAAAAAAGGGATCGTGCCAGCGCTCGCATTTTTATGCCCATCAATATAACTCCCGATAGAGCGCACCAAAGAAAAATCCCAGCCAATCCCTCCGCCGTATTTGGATAATAATGCCATTTCCTTATAGCTGTCAAAAATCCCCTCAATATTATCCGGCGTGCTGCCAATATAGCATGAGCTGAGTTGGTGTTTGGTGGTGCGGGCATTCGCCAAAGTGGGGGTCGCGCACATCGCTTCAAATTTGCTCAAAACTTCATAAAATTCTAAGGCGATTTTATTGGGTTCTTGTTCGTTTTGCGCTAAAAACATCGCAATGCTCATAAACATGTGTTGGGGCAATTCAATGGGATTATTGTTAGCGTCTTTTAACAAATAACGATCATACAAGGTTTTAATCCCCAAATAATTGAATTGGAAATCCCTTTCAGGCTTGATCTGGCTGTTTAAAAACTCTAAATCAAATTTTTCCTTAAAGCCCTTAAGGATGCGGCCCTTTTCTTCAGCGTTTTCAAAATACTCTTTCAAATGCCTATACCCTGTAAAACCACTCACTTTGTGGTATAAATCATACAAAAAAAGCCTTGAGGCGACAAAGCTCCAATTAGGCGTGTCAATATCTATCTTATCCACAGCGGTTTTAATCAAAGTTTGTTGGATTTCTTCAGTAGTGATCTTGTCCCTGAATTGCAACCTCGCATCCACTTCCAGCTCACTTTGGCTCACGCCCTCTAAATTGTCCGTAGCGTCCTTAGTGTATTTTTGGATTTTGGTAATGTCCAAAGGCTCAATGCGCCCGTTTCGTTTAACCACCGTAATCAAAATTTTTCCTTAAATTTGAATTAAATCGTTTTCTTTTAAATTTGGCATTGTATCAATAAAAAACTTAAGAAAAAGAAAAGTTCAAGTTGGATCTGTTTTATTAATAAGAATGAGTTTTAAAGTTTTTTAATTTTTTTATACCCCCTCCATTTAATGACATTTGGATTAAATCACCACCCCCATTTAGCGCAAAGCTTAAGAAAACCTTGAAACCCCAAAATGACCAAACCCTCTACAAAGAAGTTGCTAGTATGCCCGCAATACGCCGAAATTTCATGCATAGCGATACCAAAAGGTATCGTTAAAAGCACCATATAGAAATCCCTTAGTCTTGCTCCTAACACAGCGTCATAAAACGTGCCAAAAAACCTAGCCTTAAAAATGGCTTTAAAAAACTTGGGGAATCCTTGCCAAGTTTCAATAATGAAATAACCTGACGACCTGCCTTTTGGGTTGAACAAGAGGTTAGACAATAAAGCCGCTATTAGACCCACTAACCACACATAATAGCTGTATTTAGGGTCAAAAAGTGGATCGCTAGCTGAACCATTTATGTCATAAAAAATCCTAGTGGTTATGGAGATACATCCTCCATAGACTAGAGCCATTGCCCATTGATATTCCCAGTCGCTCAAACGCTCTTTGATATTCATGCTCTCTCCTTTCTTCCCCAAAACTACCTATCATACACGAAATGACGATCATAGGTGGGTTCTCTTGGGGCTTGCGGCTCTCTATCAACACCACGGATATAATCTTCTACCCTATCACCTATTTCAGCCCCAGAATATGCCCCTATTCCACCACCAATGCCTGCACCAAACACAGTACCCCACGGACCTCCAAGAGCCCCAATCATTCCACCCATTGCACCACCCATTCCAGCTCCAACACCTTCTCCTATATCTCTGCCAAGCTGACCCCTTGCCTCTATTTTAGGACTAGCTATAGCCACATTAGACATTGCACCGCATAAAACCACTACACAAGTTCTTAATCCACTCATAACAAATCCTTTCATAAAATTGAGATTCAAAAATTGAGACTCAAGGCATGTTTGGCACACCTTGATAAGAATATTTATACCACAACCCTATTAAAAACATTGTTACAAATCAGCCAAATATCACAACAAGCTAATTGAATGTTTTATTTCTACTCAAATTACAGAATTAAAGTAAATGATTATAATATTTTAGGATTTTTCATTATTCAAACAAATTAAGGTTTCTTAAAAAACTTAAAATACCCGTTTTCAATGTTAATTTGAGGGGCGCGTGAAAGGCTCAACGAACCGCTAGGAATGTCTTTAGTGATGGTGGTGCCGCTGCCGATTAAGACATTAGAGCCGATATTTATGGGGGCGACTAGCTGGCTATCGCTCCCTATAAAGACATTTTCACCGATGATCGTTTGGTGTTTCTTTTTACCATCGTAATTGCAAGTGATCACGCCAGCCCCCACATTTGTGTTTTTCCCTATCTCACAATCTCCTAAATAGCTCAAATGCCCTGCTTTAGTGCCTTGAAGTTTAGCGTTCTTAGTTTCTACAAAATTCCCCACATGGCTATTACAAATCACGCTTTTAGGGCGTGCATGGGCGAACGGCCCCACACTGCTATTAACAATTTGGCTTTCTTCTATCACGCTATAAGCCTTAATGTGCACATTTTCTATCAAACAATTCCCACTCAAACGCACCCCTTGCTCTAAAACACACTCCCCCTTAAAACTCACGCCTTTTTCTAAATAAATGCTATTAGGCAATTGCATCACTACCCCCAAGTCCATGGCGTTTTTTCGCAGTCTTTCTAGCATGATTTCTTCAGCCTTCGCCCTTTCTGTTTGGCTATTCACCCCTAAAAAGCACTCTTCTTCTAAAAAAATAGCGTCAATTGTTTCGTTTTTATTGATTCCTAGAGCGATTAAATCCGTGAGATAATATTCTTTTTGGGCGTTTTGATCGTTTAGTTGGGGCAAATATTTTTCCAAAAACTCCCTTTCAAACCCATACACGCCAGCATTCACGCTTTTAATGGTTTTTTCTTCATCATTAGCGTCCTTTTCTTCTACAATCTTTTTAACCTGATAATCTTCTAAAACAACGCGCCCATAACCTTTAGGGTCAGCCAAATGGAGTAAGCCTATAGCGTTATTATGGCTTTCTAATAAGGGGGTGAGAGCGTCTTTAGTGATTAAGGGCATGTCCGCATTCAAAATCAAAACCCGATCATGTTTTGTAGGAATAGGCGTTTTATCTTCTTGCATGATGGCCCCACCTGTTCCTGAATATTTTTCCACGATTTGAGTGTGGAAAATTACGCCCTTAAAACGCTTCAACACCGCTTCTTTAATGCGTTCTTGTTGGTGGTGTAAGATAAGATGCACATCATCGCTGATTGAAAAAGCCGTTTCTAAAATATAAAACAACATAGGCTCCCCGCAAATCGTGTGTAAAGTTTTAGGCAGGCTAGAATGCATGCGAGTGCCTTTACCGGCGGCTAGTATGATGACAGAAAGCATTAAAATCCTTTTTTTAGGGAATTTTAACATGCCTTATCTTATAATTTGGCTTTGTTTCATCAAAGATTTAAGGCTAGAATTTTGCGTTTTTTCATTTTTTTAATCCTCATTTGCCCTTTAATATGCCCTTTAATGAGCGCTGATAGCGCATTGCCCAGCGTCAATCTCTCTTTAAACGCTCCTAATGATCCTAAACAGCTTGTAACCACCCTTAATGTCATCGCCCTACTCACGCTGTTAGTTTTAGCCCCATCATTGATTTTAGTGATGACGAGTTTCACCCGTTTGATCGTGGTGTTTTCTTTTTTAAGGACTGCTTTAGGCACGCAACAAACCCCACCCACTCAAATTTTAGTCTCGCTCTCTTTGATATTGACTTTTTTCATCATGGAACCTAGCTTGAAAAAGGCTTATGACACAGGGATGAAGCCTTATATGGATAAAAAAATTTCTTACACCGAAGCGTTTGAAAAAAGCGCTCTGCCTTTCAAGGAATTCATGCTTAAAAACACACGAGAAAAGGATCTAGCCCTTTTTTTTAGGATTAGAAACCTCCCTAACCCTAAAACCCCTGATGAGGTGAGTTTGAGCGTTTTAATCCCGGCATTTATGATAAGCGAGTTGAAAACAGCGTTTCAAATCGGCTTTTTACTCTACTTGCCTTTTTTGGTGATTGATATGGTTATCAGCTCTATTTTAATGGCGATGGGCATGATGATGCTCCCGCCTGTAATGATTTCTCTGCCTTTTAAAATTTTAGTGTTTATTCTGGTAGATGGGTTTAATTTATTGACCGAAAATTTAGTGGCGAGTTTTAAAATGGTTTAATATTAACAAGCATTCAAGCGATAAAAGCTTGAAGCTAGTTTAAAACTCATAATTCAAATACGCTGTAATGGATCTCCCTGGTGCAGGCTCTCTTCCTGTAGGGCTTGTGCCAATTCCCCTAAAATAATACTTCATGTTGAAAAGGTTATTGATTTGCAAGCTTCCTGTGATTTTATGCCTACCGCTTTGCCATAAAACTGAGCTTACTTGAACATTCAACACAAAATACAAGGGCAATAACCCCACAGAATTACAACCATACTCTAGCCCTCCTGTGTATTTTGGGTTTAAGGGCAAGCACACGGTTTGGCTTTTGGCTTGATTGAGCATGGAACTATAGGCGCGACTATAAAAATAGCTACTAATACCAAAAGTCGTGTGCTTGTAAGTATACATCATGTCAAATATGAATTGGTTAGGACTCACATAAGGCAAACGCTTCCCTTTAATGTCAAAGGGTTTATTGACAATGCCTGTAAAATAATAAGCAATGTCATCAGCGTTAGAAGTGATGCGCGCATCAATGTAAGTGTAAGCTACATGAAATTGCAAACCCCTAATCGGCGCGTAATACAATTCCAATTCCACCCCTTGGCTCCTAGCATTCACAGGCTGTGGACTATAGCCTCCCGCATAGTAACGATTGGCAAAAATCACAAAATAATTGGTATTAAAGCTCAATAGATTTTTATAACTATAGCGTTGCCCCACTTCAATTTCATTAAAAATTTGGTTGTAATTAGTCCTAGTAATGCCTACCACTGTGTGTTGTGGGGGGATAAAACTGCGGCGGTAGTTCGCATACCATATCCAATTTTCCATAGGTTTATAGCCAATGTTAAGGGCGGGACTCCATTCGTTTTGACGCTGTTTTTTACTGGTCCATACGGAAAAATCGTTCTTTTCTGGCTCTTTGTTATCGTAGTTTAAAAAGGTGTATCTAAGCCCTGGAGTTATCACCAATTTAGAATCAAAAAGTTCTATTTTATCGCTCAACCATACCGCTGTATAGTTGTTAAACATTTCTTGATTGTTACTAGGCTTTTTAGAAAGAACATATGGGGGCATATGGCACACCCCATCAATAATATCTGATTTTTCGCATGTGCTTTGATCGGATCTAATGAACATGTCCATCGTCATAAAACGCATGCCCACATTAAAAGTTTGCTTAACTTTATTGGTATTGACAACTAAGTTCAAATTAGGCTCAAAAGCGTTCATCACATAACGCCTTAAATGATCAAAAATAAAAAATCCTGGATAATTTTGATTGGTATAAACAGGGCCTAATTTAGGATTGGTATTGACATTTAAATAGTTAGAATCAAATTTAAAATCCCTTGACATGTCATGCCCATAGTAACTGAAAGTGAAATCCCCACCTATTTTATCCGTGTCCCCAAAAAAGTTTTGATACACAGCTCCCCATCGCTTCGCTCTCCCGCTTTTATCGTTATTAGGGCGGTTATTTTGAAAACGATTTTCATTATAGGCAGCTATACCTAAAGACCCAGGGTCTGTTAAAAAATAGCTGTAATATTGAAAAAAAGCAGTGATCTTATTGCTATCATTGATTTGATACAACGAATCTAGCAAGTAGTTTTGAATGTTGGTAGGGCTGTTGTATCTAAACCCTTGCCCTTTGAGCCAATTGACTTGAGCTTGGATTCCAAAATGCTTATTCATCATACCCCCCGTTCTTAAATAGGTATTAAAAAGCATGTTATTAACTAAGCTTTTATCAATGTTTTTAGAATTTTGATTGAAAAACCCCCCATTTTCAGATTTACCCCAAAAAGTGGTCCTCTCGCTCACCTGACTTTCCCACTTGGTAGGAATGCCTTTGGTGATAATGTTGATCACACCGCCAAAAGCGTTAGGGCCATAACGCACGCTCTCCCCACCTTTAGTTACACTGATTCTATCCACAGATTGAAAGGTTACAGGAAAAATAACCGTGCCAATTTCAACATAGGGTGCGACATAAATAGGAATCCCATTGACTAGAATCATTCCCGTATTAGAATGCCCTGGGCCTCCCGCACCAAACCCCCTAATGGAAATGCTAGGCACAGCTCCAATACCCGTAGAGTTTCTAATATGCACGCCCGGCACATTTTGCAAAGCTTCTTCAATGCTTTGATTCGCACTTTTAGTGAGTTGCTTGTTAGAAATCACCGTGCGAGAACCCATATAATTTCTAACTTCCTTACTCCTCCAGCTTAAAGGCGCTTCTTTATCGTTAGCCACCCCTGAAGCTTCTACCCTTTCCAAATTATGAGTTTTGACAGCATGCGTGCTATGACTCAAAACAGCCAAAGAGACTAAAATTCTTTTCATTTACCACCTTTTATGAAAAATGTTCTTTTTTACAACAAGGTGAAATTTATAATAATCATTATTAATTTTAGCTTAAATTTTTAAAAAATTATTATTTAGATAATATTAATGACTTTTTTATCAAAAATACCGATTAATGCGAATGTTTATAGAAAAGATTGGGATATAAAGAAAAATAAAAATTTTTTAATATTTCTAATGGGGGGAATTTTAAATAAATAAAGGGTTTTTAAGCCCTTTATGGCTAGCCTTTAAACCAAAATTTGAGTCGCATAAAAAGCTATCAAGGAAAACGCATACGCTACAACGGTTGTGAAGATGAATAAATACGCTACAAACTTTATCCCCCCAGCTTCCCTACCAAAAGTAATGGTCGCTGCAAAACAAGGGATATAAAACATCACAAACACGATAAAAGCGATCCCGCTAGGCACGCTGACTTCTTTTCTTAAGATTTCTCTGAAAGCGTCCGATTTTTCATTTTGATCCCCTAAAGAAAACAACACCCCCAAAGTAGAAACCACCACCTCTTTAGCCATAAATCCGGTTACAAGCGACACACTCAAACGCCAATCAAAATCCATAGGGCTAAAGACTTTTTCTAAATACGCCCCACCTCTCCCTACAATGCTGTTTTTTAAATTCTTTTTATCCAATTCTGTTTTTAATTCTTTTAATTTTTCTTCTTTGGCTTCGCTTGAAAGAGTGGTGTTTTTATCCACTAACAAGCTTTCTTGTTTATAAGTTTTCATAGCCGCATCGCTTTTAGGGTATTGAGACATAAACCAGATTAAAATCGCCCCCACTAAAATATAAGTCCCGGCTTTTTTTAGATAGGAAAGCGATTTGGTGTAGATACTGAAATAGACCATTCTCCAACTGGGAAAGCGGTATTTGGGCATTTCCATAATAAAAGATTCGGTTTGCCCTTTAAACACGCTTAATTTGAGTAATTTGGCCATCACTAACGCCACAACCGCCCCCAAAATATAAATGCAAAACAGCACAAACCCCGCGCTTGAAGAAGGGAAAAACGAGCCTACAAACAGCACATAAATGGGGAGTCTTGCTGAGCAGCTCATAAACCCTATCACAAAAAGCGTGATCAATCGTTCGTTATAGTTTTGTAAGGTTCTTGTCGCCATGTAAGCGGGCACAGAGCAGCCAAAACCGGTGATTAAAGGGATAAAACTCTTCCCATGCAAGCCAAATTTATGCAAGATCCCATCTAATAAAAACGCTACCCTACTCATATAGCCTGTCGTTTCTAGTAAAGAAATCCCAAAATACAACACCACAATTAAGGGCAAGAATGAAACCGTCGCTCCCACTCCCCCAATAATGCCATCGCCCACCAAAGACGCTAAATCTTCATTAGCCACATTTTCTTTAACGCTATCGCTCAAAAATTTAAACCCTGCTTCAAGCGCTTTTTGCACTCCCCCCCCTATTAAAAAGCTCAAGGAAAAAATGATAAACATAAACCCTAAAAAAATGAAAATCCCATAACGCGGATGCATTAAAATCTTATCAATCTTATAAGTGTGTTCAAAGCTCGCGTTTTGTTGGTTTTCACTGATCACCAATTTAGCGATTCTTTGAGCGCTCTGGCTGTATTTTAAGGACTCTTTAAAGCTTTGAGACGGGACTTTTATGTTTTCATTGTTTATAGTGTTTTGAGAATAAAGCCTTACAATTTCGTCTAATAAAAGCTCTGTATTCAAGCGATCTTCTTTGGATCTTGCGCTTGTTGGCACGCACACAACCCCTAATTCTTTAGAAAGCTTTTCTGTATTGATTTTAATGCCTTCTTTTTGCGCCTCATCCCACATGTTGAGTGCAAGAAGCATTTTTTTATTCGTGTCTAATAGCTGTGCGCTTAAGGCTAAATTACGCTCTAAATTGGTGGAATCCACCACATTAAGAATGAGATCGTATTGCCCTTTTTCTAAAAAATCTTTAGTAACCTTTTCTTCAGTGGTGAAGTCATTGAGCGCGTAAGTGCCAGGTAAATCAATGATAGTGATTTGACGCTCTTTGTGGATCAAACTCACTTCCATTTTATCCACGGTAACCCCGGCAAAATTCCCCACTTTCAAATGGGCGTTGCTCAAAGCGTTGATAAGGGAGGATTTCCCTACATTAGGTTGGCCCACAAGAGCGACAATGATTTCTTCCACTTCCAATCCTCCAAATAAGTTTTTTAATTTTTGGTTATATAGTTTTGATATTAAAATTTAGCACTATAGCGCTATAAGACTAATTGTTATATAATAAAAGCGAAACAAGAATGTTAAAATGCGAAAGGAGCGTGTAATGTTGTGCGTGTTTGATATAGAAACCATTCCTAATATAAGCCTGTGTAAAGAGCATTTCCAATTAGAAGAAAATGATGCGCTAAAAATCTGTGAACGGAGTTTTGAAAAGCAAAAAGAAAAAAGCGGGAGCGAGTTTTTGTCTCTTTATTTGCATGAAATTATCTCTATTGCAGCGGTCATAGGCGATGATTACGGGAAGTTTATCAAAGTGGGGAATTTTGGTCAAAAACACGAAAATAAAGAGGATTTTACAAGCGAAAAAGAGCTTTTAGAGGACTTTTTCAAATACTTTAACGAAAAGCAACCGCGCTTGATAAGCTTCAATGGCAGAGGTTTTGACATGCCCCTACTCACGCTCAAAGCCCTTAAATACAATTTAACTTTAGACGCTTTTTACAACCAAGAAAACAAATGGGAAAATTACCGCGCGCGCTATAGCGAGCAGTTTCATTTGGATTTAATGGATAGCTTGAGCCATTATGGATCTGTTAGGGGGTTGAATTTAAATGGCGTTTGCTCCATGACGAATATTCCTGGTAAATTTGATGTGAGCGGGGATTTAGTGCATGCGATTTATTACAACCCTAATATAAGCCAAAAGGAGAAAAAAGGCGTTATTGACAGCTATTGCCAAAGCGATGTGCTTAACACTTACTGGCTTTTTTTAAAATACGAAGTGTTAAAAGGCGCTTTAAATAAGGAGCAATACCTTGGGCTATTGAGCGATTTTTTAGAAAAATTCCCTAAAGAAAAATCCTATTCAAGCGTTTTTATTAACGCTTTAGAGAAAGAAATTAGGGAGTTTGCTTGAATTTCTATGATTATATGAATAATCTATCTAAATATTTTCAATAAAGAGTCTTTTATGCCTACAATATCAAAAAATAAACCATATAGTCTTATTAAAAACCTTGAGTTTTACACAATTAAACGCATTAAGGATATGGGTTCTCACCCTAGCGAAGACCATTTAAATAAATTGCTGGAATTGTTTAAACAAGATCTAAGTATTGATCTAAAAAGAGAGATAGCAAGCTCTATTGGTAGGCAACTTGATGATGATATTATTTATAATTTTTTAAAGCAAGAAGCTTTTAAAGAACATTACATGGAAGTTGTTTATCAATTTTTACGCACTGCTTTATATAAATCTAAGGATATGCGATTCGCAAAATTATGCGATGACTTGTTGCAATACTATCAAAATGAAAACATGCAAAAAATGAAACAATACTATGACTATCGCCATACCAAAAAACCACCTTTCAAAATTATAGAAAGTATTATTAAAAAACCTTCTTTATTAATTGGGGATAATGCACAAACGCTCAATAAAATTGTTCCTAATTCTATCAATCTTATTTTTACTTCACCACCCTACTATAATGCTAGAATTTATAGTGATTATAAAAATTACAAAGATTATCTAAATGCCATGTCTCAAAGTTTAAAAGCTTGTTTTAGAGTGTTAGAAGAGGGGCGTTTTATTATCATTAATGTTTCACCTGTGATTACCAAGAGAGCTGGGCGTGAGTTTGAAAGTGTGCGTTATCCTATTCATTTTGATTTCCATCAAATTTTAATTGACAATGGATTTTACTTTGTAGATGAAATCCTATGGATTAAACCTGATTTTAGCGTGCCTAATCGTATTGGAGGATATTTACAAAATAAAAAACCTTTAGGATACAAGCCTAATTGTGTGAGTGAAAGTTTGTTAGTTTATCGTAAAAAAGCCCCTTTTCTACTAGATAAAAATATTAAAATAGCTGAAAAACGATTAAAATCAAGCAAACAAAATAATACTTTATTTGGAAAAAAAGAATTGCCTATAGAAACTACCAATTGTTGGTATATTACTCCAAAGTCTAGTAAAGACCATCCGGCTGTATTCCCTGAAAGTCTTTGTGAAAGAGTGCTAAATTACTACTCTTTTGAAAATGAAGTTGTATGCGACCCTTTTGCCGGTAGTGGTACTTTTGGAATGGTTGCAAAATCTATGGGGCGTATTCCTTTATTATGTGAACAGCATCCAAAATATGCTCAAAATCTAATCAAACTTGGTTTTAAGGAAATCTAAAAATGAATTTTAATGAATTAGCTTTAAATCATACGATTGATTTACTCTTAAAAGGAAAAGATTATAGAGAAGTAGTTTTAAACACTATTAACACAGAGTTTTTAGATTTTGCTATATCTTTTTTTAAAGATATTATTTACGCAAAAATGCATGATAAATCTATAGATTTTAGTTGGTATCAGCAATATGTTTTGGATAATAAAGATCCAAAAGATATAGCCATTCTATGTGGAACCAATATCAAAACCATTTTTAATACTTATGGGACTTCTACTAAAGAAGTTGTTTTAGATATTGCACAAAATAATTTAAAATATCTATATGAAATATTGCAGAACTTAGAAAACAACAATATGGCAGATTTAGGTATCAATATTAAAATTACCTATAAGGATATTAGTGTTAATTTAGACTTAAAAGAAAGCTTGCTTGTTATTAATGCCTTAGCAACCAAGAAAATTGCTTTGAGAGGAAGTGCATATTCTATGATAGGTAAAAGAATTGAAAAGCCTTTAATGTTAGAATTGTGTAAGCGTTGCGGTATTTCAGAAAGTCATATTGACGCAACTAATTTTAAGAAAGACAAAAAATTGGAGTATGATAGAGAAGTAGATTTTAAACTTTATAATAAAAATAGGAGTAAAGTTTATAGGGTAGAAGTTAAATTAATGAGTAAAGGCAATCCCGAAAGTGCTGATGCAGTCATTGCAAGAGATACAGATATTTTTATAGCTTATACCCTAAGCGAACAGAATAAACAACAGCTTGAAAATTTAAATATTGTTTATTTAGAACTAAAAAATAATCCCAATATTCTATTAGATTTTAAAAAACTCTGTAAGCGTTTAGATATACCATTAATAAATCATGCATGACAAACTTATACTCTATTATTTAAGGTGTTGTGAATTTTAGAAAAACTACCTATTAAAATTTTTCAAAAACCCCTAAGAATATTTTTTATGATTGTGGGAAAATTACCGCGCGCGCTATAGCGAGCAGTTTCATTTGGATTTAATGGATAGCTTGAGCCATTATGGATCTGTTAGGGGGTTGAATTTAAATGGCGTTTGCTCCATGACGAATATTCCTGGTAAATTTGATGTGAGCGGGGATTTAGTGCATGCGATTTATTACAACCCTAATATAAGCCAAAAGGAGAAAAAAGGCGTTATTGACAGCTATTGCCAAAGCGATGTGCTTAACACTTACTGGCTTTTTTTAAAATACGAAGTGTTAAAAGGCGCTTTAAATAAGGAGCAATACCTTGGGCTATTGAGCGATTTTTTAGAAAAATTCCCTAAAGAAAAATCCTATTCAAGCGTTTTTATTAACGCTTTAGAAAAAGAAATTAGGGAGTTTGCTTGAAGCTTTATTAAACTCCTATTAAAACCTTATTGGATAATCAAAATCAAAATATGGGTATTTATACCAACTTATAAGATAGGCTATAGCTTAAAAGCTAATAATGATAGTTTTAAACCAATTTGTGTTGAATGTAAATAATATTTTTGTGAAAAAAATAAACGGATCGCTCTCAATCTAAAACAAAACCTAAAACAAAATCAAACCCATTAGGGTGTCAATCACCTAAAAGTGATACTATGGATCAATAAATCAACTTAAAGGCAAAAACATGAATGAAGTGGTTGTAGTGGCGGCAAAACGAAGCGCTATAGGGAGTTTTCTAGGCTCTCTAAAGAGCGTGGGTGCTAGAGAAATGGGCGCTGTCGTGCTTAAAGACGCTTTGAATGCGAGCGGTCTTGAGCCTAGCGATGTGGATTCTGTCATTTTAGGCAATGTTTTAGGCGCCGGTTTGGGTCAAAATATCGCCAGGCAGATCCAATTGGACGCCGGCATCCCTAATGACAAAAACGCTTTTAGCGTCAATATGGTTTGTGGATCGTCTATGAAAGCTATTCAATTAGCGCATGATGCCATCATGCTTGGGCGTGATGAGGTGGTGGTGTGCGGTGGCGTGGAAAACATGAGCAAAGCACCCTATTTGTCGTTTGACATGCGAGATGGGAAAAGAATGGGGAATGCGAACATGATAGACTCCATGATCCATGATGGATTATGGGATGCTTTCAATGATTACCACATGGGGATCACCGCTGATAATGTCGCTCAAGCATACCACATCAGTCGAGAAGAGCAAGATAATTTCGCGCTCCAATCGCAACTCAAAGCAAGAGCCGCCATTAATGCAAAGAAATTCCAAGAAGAAATCACGCCTATTGAAATAGCGAATAAAAAAGGCGTGGTTGTTTTTAAAGAAGACGAATACCCTAGAGACACGACGCTAGAATCCCTTGCAAAGCTCAAACCCGCTTTCAAAAAAGACGGATCGGTAACGGCAGGGAATTCATCAGGGATCAATGATGGCGCGAGCATTATCATTTTATGCAACGCTCAAAAAGCGCAAAAATTGGGGTTAAAAACCATGGCAACTATCAAGGGGTTTGGTTTGGGTGCTTGCAGTCCGGATATAATGGGCATATGCCCTAGCATTGCGATTAAAAACAACCTTAAAAATGTCAAAATGAATCTCAAGGACATCAATCTTTTTGAACTCAATGAAGCCTTTGCCGCGCAAAGCCTAGCCGTGTTAAAAGAGCTTGAATTAAACCCTAATATCGTGAATGTGAATGGAGGCGCAATAGCGATTGGCCACCCTATTGGCGCGAGTGGTGCTAGGATATTGGTAACTTTATTGCATGAAATGAAAAGAAGTGCTCATGGCGTGGGCTGCGCGTCATTGTGTGTGGGCGGCGGACAAGGGCTATCAGTGGTAGTGGAACAAAAATAAGGAGAATGAGATGAATAAGGTTATAACTAATTTAGACAAAGCGTTGAGCGGGTTAAAAGACGGAGACACTATTTTAGTGGGCGGTTTTGGGCTGTGTGGGATACCCGAATACGCCATTGATTACATTTATAAGAAAGGCATCAAGGATTTGATTGTCGTGAGCAATAATTGCGGCGTTGATGACTTTGGGCTTGGCATTCTTTTAGAAAAAAAACAGATTAAAAAGATTATCGCTTCCTATGTGGGAGAAAATAAGATTTTTGAATCGCAAATGCTGAACGGAGAAATTGAAGTCGTTTTGACACCGCAAGGCACTTTGGCTGAAAACTTGCGCGCTGGAGGGGCTGGGATACCCGCTTACTACACCCCAACCGGTGTTGGGACTTTGATCGCTCAAGGCAAGGAATCAAGGGAATTTAACGGCAAGGAGTATATTTTAGAAAGAGCGATCACAGGCGATTACGGGCTTATTAAAGCCTATAAAAGCGATACTTTGGGGAATTTGGTGTTCAGAAAGACAGCCAGGAATTTCAATCCCTTGTGCGCGATGGCGGCAAAAATATGCGTCGCTGAAGTGGAAGAAATTGTCCCGGCCGGGGAATTAGACCCAGATGAAATACACTTGCCAGGAATCTATGTGCAACACATCTATAAGGGCGAGAAATTTGAAAAACGGATAGAAAAAATCACAACAAGGAGCGCGAAATGAGAGAGGCTATCATTAAAAGAGCGGCAAAGGAACTAAAAGAGGGCATGTATGTGAATTTAGGGATAGGCTTGCCTACGCTTGTGGCTAATGAAGTGAGCGGGATGAATATCGTTTTCCAGAGCGAGAATGGGTTATTAGGGATTGGCGCTTACCCTTTAGAGGGGGGCGTTGATGCGGATCTCATTAATGCAGGCAAGGAAACCGTGACCGTGGTGCCGGGCGCCTCGTTTTTCAACAGTGCGGATTCGTTTGCGATGATTCGTGGGGGGCATATTGATCTAGCGATTTTAGGAGGGATGGAAGTCTCACAAAATGGGGATTTGGCTAATTGGATGATCCCTAAAAAGCTCATAAAAGGCATGGGAGGGGCTATGGATTTGGTGCATGGCGCTAAAAAAGTGATTGTCATCATGGAGCATTGCAACAAATACGGGGAGTCTAAAGTGAAAAAGGAATGCTCACTGCCCTTAACGGGAAAAGGCGTGGTGCATCAATTGATAACGGATTTAGCGGTGTTTGAATTTTCCCATAACGCCATGAAATTAGTGGAATTGCAAGAGGGTGTCAGCCTTGATCAAGTGAGAGAAAAAACAGAAGCTGAATTTGAAGTGCACCTATAGCTTATAAAAGGGGGTGTTTATGTTTTTATTAAGGCATTTGACTTCAGCGTGCGTGTTTTTAGCGTCTAAATGTTTGCCGGACTCCTTTGTCTTGGTCGCTCTTTTATCGTTTGTCGTGTTTGTTCTTGTTTATTGCTTGACAGGGCAAGACGCTTTTTCTGTCATTTCTAGTTGGGGGAATGGCGCTTGGACGCTTTTAGGTTTTTCTATGCAAATGGCTCTTATTTTGGTGTTGGGTCAGGCTTTGGCTAGCGCTAAATTAGTCCAAAAACTTTTAAAATACTTGGCGTCTTTGCCTAAAGGGTATTACACGGCTTTATGGTTGGTTACTTTTTTATCGTTAATCGCTAATTGGATCAACTGGGGTTTTGGCTTGGTGATTAGTGCGATTTTTGCAAAAGAGATCGCCAAAAATGTTAAGGGGGTGGATTACAGACTGCTTATCGCTAGCGCTTATTCGGGTTTTGTCATCTGGCATGGGGGTTTATCAGGCTCTATCCCTTTAAGCGTTGCCACCCAAAATGAAAATCTGTCCAAAATAAGCGCTGGGGTGATTGAAAAAGCTATCCCTATCAGTCAGACGATTTTTTCTTCTTATAATTTGATCATTATAGGAATCATTCTTGTAGGGTTACCTTTTTTAATGGCAATGATCCACCCTAAAAAAGAAGAAATCGTTGAGATTGATTCAAAGCTTTTAAAAGACGAATACAAAGAGATTGAACTCATTGACCACCAACAAGACAAAACGATCGCGCATTTTTTGGAAAACAGCGCTTTGCTTTCTTATCTTTTGGTTTTTTTGGGTTTTGGGTATTTGGGTGTTTATTTTTTTAAAGGGGGAGGAATTAGTTTAAATATTGTCAATACGATTTTCCTTTTTTTAGGGATTTTGCTCCATAAAACCCCTTTAGCTTATGTGAAAGCGATCAATCATTCCGCTAGGAGCGTGGCTGGGATTTTATTGCAATTCCCTTTTTATGCCGGGATTATGGGGATGATGGCAAGCCATAGCGTGGGGGGTCATTCTTTAGCGCAAATGCTTTCTTTAGCCTTCACGCACATCGCTAATGAAAAAACTTTCGCGCTCATGACTTTTTTGAGCGCAGGGATTGTCAATATTTTCATCCCGTCTGGAGGAGGGCAATGGGCGATTCAAGCTCCTATCATGCTTCCGGCTGGGCAAAGCTTGGGGGTGGATCCGGGCGTGGTTTCTATGGCTATCGCTTGGGGAGACGCTTGGACGAATATGATACAGCCTTTTTGGGCTTTGCCTGCGTTAGCCATTGCCGGTTTGGGCGCTAAAGATATTATGGGCTATTGCGTTTTGACTTTAATTTTTGTAGGTCTGGTCGTGTGTGGGGTGTTTTATTTTTTAGTGTGAGTTTTTTATGCCTAAAACCACGCTCTTTTCAATGGGTAAAGTTTTCTCTTTTTACCCTTTAAACGCTCTTGTAATTAAGCCTTATTTCGTTACAATAACCCCATAATAACCTAAGGAAGTGTTTTGTTTTTCAAATTTATTTTATGTTTATTATTAGGAGTGTTTGCATGGGCAAAAGAGGATATTCCTACCCCATTAACGCCCTCTAAACGCTATTCTATCAATTTGATGACTGAAAATGATGGTTATATCAACCCTTACATTGATGAGTATTATACCGCAGGCAATCAAATAGGCTTTTCTACTAAAGAGTTTGATTTTTCCAAAAATAAAGCGATGAAATGGACTTCGTATTTAGGGTTTTTCAATAAAAGCCCTAGGGTTACTCGTTTTGGCATTTCTCTCGCCCAAGACATGTACACCCCCTCACTTAAAAACAGAAAACTGGTGCATTTGCATGACAACCACCCTTATGGGGGGTATTTGAGGGTGAATTTGAATGTGTATAACCGCCATCAAACTTTTATGGAATTATTCACGCTTTCTTTAGGCACGACAGGGCAAGATTCTTTGGCCGCTCAAACGCAGCGTCTCATTCATAAATGGGGTCATGACCCCCAATTTTATGGCTGGAACACACAGCTCAAAAACGAATTTATCTTTGAATTGCACTACCAATTGCTCAAAAAAGTCCCTCTTTTAAAGACTCGTTTTTTTTCTATGGAGTTAATGCCTGGGTTTAATGTGGAATTGGGTAATGCGAGGGATTATTTCCAACTCGGCTCGCTCTTTAGGGCTGGGTATAACCTGGACGCTGATTATGGGGTCAATAAGGTCAATACCGCTTTTGATGGAGGCATGCCTTATAGCGATAAATTTTCCGTCTATTTTTTCGTAGGGGCTTTTGGGCGCTTCCAACCCCTTAACATATTCATTCAAGGCAATAGCCCTGAAACTAGGGGCATTGCTAATTTGGAATACTTTGTTTATGCTAGTGAAATAGGAGCGGCGATGATGTGGCGCAGCTTTAGGGTGGCTTTTACGATTACCGATATTAGTAAAACCTTTCAATCCCAGCCTAAGCACCATCAAATCGGCACTTTAGAATTGAATTTCGCCTTTTGATTTAATATTAGGTTTAATATTTTTCTTCCTATATGATATTTTTTTGAATAAACTTATCACTTTTCTTCACTTCACACACTAAATTTTCACTGATTAGCTTAAAAAAAAAAAAAAAACGATTTCCATTTTAAAATTTGTCCTATAATTCAAATAGGTTACCTTGATAGGTTACCTCGAGCAACACTTCAATACAAGGAGTCTAAAAAATGAAAGACGCAAAAGTTCAGGTGATGGGCATTGATGCCGGTGGCACCATGACGGACACGTTTTTTGTGAAAGAAAATGGCAGTTTCGTGGTTGGTAAAGCCCAAAGCAACCCAGAAGATGAGAGCTTAGCTATTTACAATAGCTCGCAAGACGCTTTATCGCACTGGCAATCGGATGTGAGTAAGGTTTATCCAGAGTTGGTCACTTGCGTGTATTCAGGCACGGCGATGCTCAATCGGGTCGTCCAAAGGCGTGGGATGGAAGTGGGCCTAATTTGCAATAAGGGTTTTGAGCAAATGCATTCTATGGGCAGAGCGTTGCAATCCTACTTGGGGTATGCGCTAGAAGAAAGGTTGCATATCAACACGCACAAGTATGATGATCCGCTGATTCCTTTAAAAAGGATTAGAGGCGTTACAGAAAGAACCGATGTCAAGGGGCAAGTGGTTATCCCGGTGCGTCAAGAAGAGGTTAAAGTTGCTGTTAAGGAGCTTTTAGAAGCAGGCGCAAAGGCCATTGTGATTTGCTTGTTGCAATCTCATAAAAACGCTGAAAGCGAGCGGATCGTTAGAGATATAGCGTTAGAAGAGATTGAAAAATTGGGTAAAAATATTCCTGTATTCGCTTCGGTGGATTACTACCCTCAAAGAAAAGAAAGCCATAGAATGAACACCACTATCTTAGAAGCTTATGCGGCTGAGCCAAGCAGGCAAACTCTCTCTAAAGTCAGCAACCGCTTCAAAGAGCATGGTGCTAAATTCGATCTTCGTGTGATGGCAACGCATGGAGGCACTATCAGTTGGAAAGCTAAAGAGCTTGCCAGAACGATCGTGAGCGGTCCTATTGGAGGCGTGATCGGATCCAAATTGCTAGGCGAAACGCTTGGTTATGACAATATTGCATGCAGCGATATTGGCGGCACGAGCTTTGATATGGCGCTTATCGTTAAGAGCAATTTCAACATCGCTTCTGACCCTGATATGGCACGCCTTGTTTTATCTCTACCGCTTGTGGCTATGGATTCCGTTGGTGCAGGTGCGGGGAGTTTTGTGCGCATTGATCCGCACAGCCGATCTGTCAAACTAGGACCTGACAGTGCGGGGTATAGAGTTGGCACTTGTTGGAAAGACAGCGGATTAGACACGGTTTCAGTAACCGATTGCCATATTGTTTTAGGCTATTTGAACCCGGATAATTTCTTAGGCGGTTTGATTAAATTAGATGTGGATAGGGCTAAAAAACACATTAAAGAACAAATCGCTGATCCGCTAGGCATTAGCGTAGAAGATGCGGCTGCGGGTGTGATTGAGTTGCTTGATTTGGAGCTTAAAGAATACTTGCGATCCAACATTAGCGCTAAAGGGTATAGCCCGTCTGATTTTGTGTGCTTTTCATATGGTGGTGCGGGGCCTGTGCATACCTATGGCTATACAGAAGGTTTAGGGTTTAAGGATGTGGTAGTGCCTGCGTGGGCGGCTGGATTTAGTGCTTTTGGTTGTGCTTGCGCTGATTTTGAATACAGATACGATAAGAGCGTGGATATTGCCATTCCGCAGTATTCTTCAGACGAGTCAAAAGTAGAAGCATGTAAGATCATTCAAGACGCATGGGATGAATTGACTCTCAAAGTGATTGAAGAGTTCAAGATCAACGGATTTTCTCAAAAAGATGTGATTTTAAGACCTGGATACAGGATGCAGTATATGGGGCAATTGAATGATTTAGAAATCACTTCTCCTGTGTCAAAAGCTGCAAGCGTGGCTGATTGGGAAGAGATTGTCAAAGAATATGAAAAAACCTACGCTCGCGTTTATTCTGAATCAGCGTGTTCTCCAGAGCTTGGTTTTAGCGTGACCGGCGTGATCATGCGTGGTGTTGTGGCTACGCAAAAACCTGTGATTCCGGTTGAAAAAGAGCATGGTGCTACGCCTCCAAAAGAAGCCAAAATAGGCGTTAGAAAATTCTATCGGCATAAAAAATGGGTGGATGCAGATGTGTGGCAAATGGAAAAATTACTGCCTGGAAATGAAGTCATAGGGCCTGCGATCGTGGAATCAGATGCGACCACTTTCGTGATACCCAAAGGCTTTGCGACAAGACTAGACAAACACCGATTGTTCCACTTGAAAGAAATTAAATAAAGGAGTTCAAAATGGCAAATTTATTGAAAAACGGCAAAACTTTAAAACAAGCTAGAGATGAAATCCTAGCCAGGACAGAAAAAACAGGGCATTATAATGGTCTCAAAAAACTAGAGTTTAAAGAAAGAGATCCGATCGGTTATGAGAAGATGTTCTCTAAACTAAGGGGCGGTATCGTGCATGCCAGAGAAACGGCTAAAAGGATTGCGGCAAGCCCTATTGTTGAGCAAGAGGGGGAATTGTGCTTCACGCTTTATAACGCTGTGGGCGATAGCGTGCTGACTTCTACGGGTATCATTATCCATGTAGGCACTATGGGATCAGCTATCAAATACATGGTAGAGAATAATTGGGAAGATAACCCCGGCATCAATGACAAGGATATTTTCACCAATAACGACTGCGCGATTGGGAATGTGCACCCATGCGATATTATGACACTTGTGCCTATTTTTCACGATGAAAAATTGATTGGGTGGGTAGGCGGCGTTACGCATGTGATTGATACCGGTTCGGTTACTCCAGGATCAATGAGCACCGGACAGGTTCAAAGATTTGGGGATGGATACATGATCACTTGCCGTAAGACAGGGGCGAACGATGAAAGCTTTAAAGATTGGTTGCATGAATCTCAAAGATCGGTTCGCACGCCTAAATATTGGATTTTGGATGAAAGGACTAGGATTGCAGGATGCCACATGATTAGGGATTTAGTGATGGAAGTCATTAAAGAAGACGGCATTGATTCTTACATGCGGTTTATTGATGAGGTGATTGAAGAAGGCAGAAGAGGCCTTATCTCTAGGATCAAATCCATGACCATACCGGGCAAGTATAGAAAGGTAGCGTTTGTGGATGTACCTTATGCACATAAGGATATTGGCGTGTGCTCTGAATTTGCTAAACTAGACACGATCATGCACTCTCCCGTGGAAATCACTATCAATAAAGACGCTACATGGAAATTAGATTTTGAAGGCGCGTCAAGGTGGGGATGGCACTCTTTTAATTGCAACCAAGTGTCTTTCACTAGCGGTATTTGGGTGATGATGACTCAAACGCTGATACCCACTGCTCGCATCAATGATGGTGCTTATTTCGCTACGCAGTTCAAGCTCAAAAAAGGGACTTGGATGAATCCAGATGACAGGCGCACTGGGCATGCTTATGCGTGGCATTTCTTGGTATCAGGCTGGAGCGCTTTGTGGAGAGGCTTGTCTCAAGCGTATTACAGCCGAGGGTATTTAGAAGAGGTCAATTCCGGGAACGCTAACACTTCCAATTGGCTGCAAGGCGGTGGTATCAACCAGGATGGAGAAATCCATGCGGTGAATAGCTTTGAGACGAGTTCTTGTGGGACTGGAGCTTGCGCGATAAAAGACGGCTTGAATCACGCAGCGGCTATTTGGAATCCAGAAGGCGATATGGGCGATGTTGAAATTTGGGAAATGGCAGAGCCTCTTCTTTATCTAGGCAGGAATGTCAAAGCCAATACCGGTGGGTATGGAAAATATCGAGGCGGTAACGGGTTTGAAACCTTAAGAATGGTGTGGGGCGCGCATGATTGGACCATGTTCTTTATGGGTAATGGCTATATGAATAGCGATTGGGGTATGATGGGGGGCTATCCAGCGGCCAGTGGCTATAGGTTTGAAGCGCACAACACCGATTTAAAAAACAGGATTAAAAATAACGCCAGCTTGCCTTTGGGGGGCGATTTTAACCCGACTGATCGAGATTATGAAAAGCACATTTCTCATGCGTCTCAAGTCAAAAGGGATAAGCAATGCATCACCACCGAGAACTGCTTTGATAACTATGACTTGTATTTGAATTACATCAAAGGCGGTCCTGGATTTGGCGATCCGATTGAAAGGGATTTGAATGCGATTTTAGAAGATCTCAACAGCAAACAGCTATTGCCAGAATACGCTTACAAGGTTTATGGCGCGGTGGTGAGTCAAAATAAAGACGGCATTTGGGTAGGAGATGAAGCCAAAACGAAAGCCAGAAGAAAAGAAATTCTTGAAAACAGAAAGGCTAGATCCATACCGGTAAAACAATGGATGGAGCAAGAAAGAAACGCTATCCTTGAAAAAGAGGCTTCCAAACAGGTTAAGCACATGTATGCGACTAGCTTTGATCTCTCGCCTAAGTTTTTAAGCGATTTTAAAACATTCTGGAACTTGCCAAAGAATTGGACCATGAAAGAAGATGAGCTTGGCGTATTCACCTATGGGTCTAAATACAGGATGGATTTGAGCAAATTGCCTGATGTGCGCACGGTTGTGTTGGTTGATGAGAAATAAAGAAAGGAGAATGGTTATGTCAAAATACACACAAGAACAAATTAAAAACTTGGTAGAGGGGAACTTGGATTGGAACACTGTCTTAAAAATGCTTAGCATGCCTAAAGATCATGAAAGGTTCCAAATGTATTTGAAAGTGTTGCAAGATAAGGTAGATTTTGATGACAAGATCGTCCTGCCCTTGGGGCCACATTTGTTTGTGGTGCAAGATTCTCAAAAAAAGTGGGTGATCAAGTGTTCATGCGGTCATGCGTTTTGCGCTCCAGAGGAGAACTGGAAATTGAATGCAAACATCTATGTGCGCGATACAGCAGAAAAAATGGAAGAGGTGTATCCTAAACTCTTAGCCAGTGATACTAACTGGCAAGTGTATCGGGAGTATATTTGCCCGGATTGTGGCATCCTTTTAGATGTTGAAGCCCCAACTCCTTGGTATCCTGTGATCCATGATTTTGAGCCGGATATAGAGGCGTTTTATAAAGATTGGCTAGGCATACAGCCCCCAGAAAGACGCTAAGATCGCTCAATCCTTTTTATGAAGAGGCTTTGTGCCTCTTGGCACTACAAGCTTGGGTTAATTTAACTCAAGCAAGTTTTCTTCAATCCTAACAAATTTAGCTACAAATTAAAAAATTTAAGCTTTTTTCTTTTTTTTTACTTTAATACTCGGTATAATTTTAATCCACCTAAAAGGAAAAGCTATGAAAGTAACACAAGGCATTACTAACGATTTTTTTGCCCTAACAAACACGATATTTTCTATTCTAAAAATAAGAAAATGTATTTTATGAGTTCTATCATTATGCTTTCAATAAAATAAAGGATTTTTTTTGACTAAAAAATTCATGTCTTGGGTGGTGATTATCGGGGCTTTAATTTGCGTGCTTTTAGGGGTGTTTATCTTCTTTACTAGCATGTCGGTTAAAAAATCTTTAAGCGCTTATCTTAACGCTTATTTAGATCAACGCCCTAAGATTAAGGGCGTGGGGATTGTAGGCGCTCCTTTTGAATGCGAAGGGTTTTTTAAAATCGCATGCACTTCTAAAGAGCTCAGTTTTTTAGATTCTCAAAACTCCCCTATTGTGGATTTTAAAGATTTGAGTATTAAGCTCAATTCTTTAGATAAAAGCTCTCTTACCCTTTCTGTCCATTCTCAAATCAAATCCCCTATTTTAGAACAAGATATTCAGCAAAAAATCAGCCAAATCCCCCTAAAAGATTTGAATATCTTATTAGAAAAAATGAAACCCACGCACTTGAATTGCTCTTTAAAATTCAACGCTTTAGATGAAAAAACCTTAAACGACCATTTAAAATGCGATTTGACCAATGCAGAGAATATCCTTGCTTACACATTTTTTCAAGAGGGTTTAATGGAAGTGCAAGAAAATCTATCCCTTAAAAATATTTTTAAAACCTTGAGTTCTAAAGACGCTAAAGCCATAGAAGAGTTGCAAGACAAACTGCGTTTTTCAGTGCCAAAGTTGGGCGTTTCTATCCAAGCGCGCCATCTTAAAAACCTTTTAGAAGCCTTTTACCACCAAAATAAAGAGAGTTTAGGCTTTTTTTCCCCTTATTTTAGCTTGCGTTCTCAAACCCCTAGCGTTTCTTATGAAAGCGCGTTGGCTTCTTTAGAAAACTATTTTATGGCCTTGTTCCAATCCCGTTTTAAAGACGATGCAGCGCTCCAACAAGATTTTAAAGGATTGTTGCAAGCCTTTGTTTCTATGGCTAAAGACAAACGATCCCAAATCGCTCTTAACGCCCAAGCTAAAGACAACGCCAAGCTGACTTTTAACGCCCTGTTAGAAAACCTTAGCGTGAATTTCTTTCAATCTTACAAAATAAGCCATGAGTGATTTCAAAGTCCCCCCCAAAGCTAAAGGGTTTAAACGCCTTTTTAAAGCCCTTTTTTATTCTAAAGACGGGCTTAAATGCGCGTGGGCTGAAGAGAGTGCGTTCAGGCAAATTATTATCTTGGCTCTTTTTTGTATCGTTCTAGCGAGCTATCTAGCTAAAGATTTTTTAGAATGGGGGCTATTGATTGCGCCTTGTTTTTTATCGGTGGTGGTTGAACTCATCAATAGCTCTATTGAAAAGGCTGTGGATTTTACTGGCACCGAGTTCCACCCTTTAGCCAAAAAGGCTAAAGACATGGCTAGTTCGGCCCAACTGATAGGGCTTATTTTTTGGGCTTTGATTTGGGGGCGTTATCTTATAACGCTTTATTTGAAGTAATTGAATTTTAGGGAGACACATGCAAGATAATTTAATCAATGAAACAAAAAACATTGTAGAAGTGGGGATTGATTCTTCTATTGAAGAGAGCTATTTAGCTTATTCAATGAGCGTGATCATAGGGCGCGCTTTACCGGACGCTAGAGATGGTTTAAAGCCTGTGCATAGGCGTATTTTGTATGCGATGCATGAATTAGGTCTCACTTCCAAAGTCGCTTATAAAAAAAGTGCTAGGATCGTGGGTGATGTGATTGGTAAATACCACCCCCATGGCGATAACGCGGTTTATGATGCGCTAGTGAGAATGGCGCAAGATTTTTCTATGCGTTTGGAATTAGTGGATGGGCAGGGCAACTTTGGCTCCATTGATGGCGATAACGCTGCAGCGATGCGTTACACTGAAGCCAGAATGACCAAGGCGAGTGAAGAAATTTTAAGGGATATTGATAAAGACACCATTGATTTTGTGCCTAATTATGATGACACCTTAAAAGAGCCAGATATTTTACCAAGCCGTCTGCCTAACCTTTTAGTCAATGGGGCTAATGGGATCGCTGTAGGGATGGCGACTTCTATCCCCCCTCACAGGATCGATGAAATCATAGACGCTTTAATTCATGTCTTAGAAAACCCTAACGCTGAATTAGATGAAATTTTAGAATTTGTCAAAGGGCCTGACTTTCCCACTGGTGGGATCATTTATGGCAAGGCGGGTATTATTGAAGCCTATAAAACGGGGCGAGGGCGCGTGAAAGTGCGGGCCAAAGTGCATGTGGAGAAGACGAAAAATAAAGAAATCATCGTTTTAGATGAAATGCCTTTTCAAACCAATAAAGCCAAATTAGTGGAACAAATCAGCGATTTAGCGCGAGAAAAACAAATTGAAGGCATTAGCGAAGTGCGCGATGAGAGCGATAGAGAGGGCATTAGAGTGGTGATTGAATTAAAAAGAGACGCGATGAGTGAAATTGTCTTAAACCACCTTTACAAACTCACCACCATGGAGACCACTTTTAGCATCATTTTACTCGCTATTTATAATAAAGAACCTAAGATTTTCACGCTTTTAGAGTTGTTGCGCCTTTTCTTAAACCACAGAAAAACCATTATTATAAGACGCACTATTTTTGAATTAGAGAAGGCTAAGGCTAGAGCGCATATTTTAGAGGGCTATTTGATCGCATTAGACAATATTGATGAAATCGTGCGACTCATTAAAACAAGCCAAAGCCCAGAAGCAGCTAAAAACGCCTTAATGGAGCGTTTTACTTTGAGCGAAATCCAGAGCAAAGCCATTTTAGAAATGCGTTTGCAGCGCTTAACAGGCCTTGAGAGAGATAAAATCAAAGAAGAATACCAAAATTTGTTGGAGCTTATTAGTGATCTCAATGGTATTTTAAAGAGCGAAGATCGCTTGAATGAAGTCGTCAAAACAGAGCTTTTAGAAGTCAAAGAGCAATTTTCTTCTCAAAGGCGCACTGAAATTCAAGAAGCTTATGAAAATATTGACATAGAAGATTTGATCGCTAATGAGCCTATGGTGGTGAGCATGAGCTATAAAGGCTATGTGAAAAGAGTGGATTTAAAAGCTTATGAAAGGCAAAATCGTGGCGGTAAGGGCAAGCTTTCAGGCAACACTTATGAAGACGATTTCATTGAAAACTTTTTTGTGGCTAACACGCATGATATTTTGCTCTTTATCACCAATAAGGGGCAATTGTATCATTTGAAAGTCTATAAGATCCCAGAAGCGAGCCGGATCGCTATGGGTAAAGCTATCGTGAATTTAATCTCGCTCGCTCCTGATGAAAAGATCATGGCGACTCTAAGCACCAAAGACTTTAGCGATAAACGCTCTTTAGCTTTCTTCACCAAAAATGGCGTGGTGAAGCGCACCAATTTGAGCGAATTTGGCAGCAATAGGAGTTATAGCGGTATCAGAGCGATTGTTTTAGATGAAGGCGATGAATTAGTGAGCGCAAAAGTTGTGGATAAAAACGCTAAGCATTTGCTCATCGCATCGCATTTGGGTATTTTCATTAAATTCCCTTTAGAAGATGTGCGCGAGATGGGAAGGAATGCTCGTGGGGTTATAGGGATTAGGCTGAATGAAAACGATTTTGTTGTCGGCGCGGTCGTTATTAGCGATGATGGCAACAAGCTTTTGAGCGTGAGTGAAAACGGGCTTGGCAAGCAAACTTTAGCCGAAGCGTATAGAGAGCAATCTCGTGGAGGTAAGGGGATGATTGGCATGAAGCTCACTCAAAAAACCGGCAATCTGGTGAGCGTTATCAGCGTGGATGATGAAAATTTGGATTTGATGATCCTTACTGCAAGCGCGAAAATGATCAGAGTTTCTATTAAAGATATTAGAGAAACCGGAAGAAACGCTAGTGGGGTAAAGCTCATAAACACCGCCGATAAAGTCATGTATGCCAATTCTTGCCCTAAAGAAGAAAAGCCAGAAAATTTAGAAAATTCTCCTACGCCATTATTTGAGTGATGCGTTTTTTTTTATTCTTTTATTTTTTATTGTATTTTTTAGGGGTTTCTTTGCATGCTCTAAACCCCCTAGAAGATCAAGAATTTTTGATTTCGTACCGCTTGAAAATCATTGATTCCAGAGTAATGGGCGAAGAGTATTCTGTCTCTAGACCTATCGTTAGCCGCATCAAAACAGCCCCCTATGTCTTAGACTATCATTGCTCCATCATCACTCGCAACTTACCCGATTTGAAAAACCCCTTGCTCCCAATAAAACTAGAACGCTTCCTTTTAGAAATAGCGTTAAAAAAAGAAAAAGAGCGAGTCATAGACTGCATTTTAAAAAGCCAAGTCGCTATCACGCATTATGATCACAGCTATAAAAACGGCACCACTACCACAAGCATTCTCAACCTCAAAGCCTTAAGCGTTAGAGCGAGTTTAGTGGGAGATGCGCTGTTTTTAGATATTTTTAGAAAGGAAGAAGAATGAAAATCGCCATTGTAGAAGATGATATTAACATGCGTAAAAGCCTGGAGCTTTTTTTTGAGCTTCAGGACGATTTAGAGATTGTGAGTTTTAAAAACCCTAAAGACGCTTTAGCCAAGTTAGATGAAAGCTTTGATTTAATCATCACGGATATTAACATGCCCCATATGGACGGCTTAGAATTTTTACGCCTTTTAGAGGGCAAGTATGAATCCATTGTGATTACCGGTAATGCGACTTTGAATAAAGCCATTGATTCCATTCGTTTAGGCGTGAAAGACTTTTTCCAAAAGCCTTTTAAACCAGAATTGCTTTTAGAGTCTATCTATCGCACCAAAAAAGTTTTAGAATTTCAAAAAAAACACCCTCTAGAAAAACCTTTAAAAAAACCACACAAACACAGCTTTTTAGCCACTTCAAAAGCTTTAGAAGAGAGCAAACGGCAGGCCTTAAAAGTCGCAAGCACGGACGCTAATGTCATGCTATTGGGCGAAAGCGGGGTGGGTAAGGAGGTTTTTGCTCATTTCATCCACCAGCATTCGCAACGCTCCAAGCACCCTTTTATAGCGATCAACATGTCCGCAATCCCAGAGCATTTATTAGAAAGCGAGCTTTTTGGGTATCAAAAAGGGGCGTTCACGGACGCCACAGTGCCTAAAATGGGGCTTTTTGAAAGTGCTAATAAAGGCACGATCTTTTTAGATGAAATCGCTGAAATGCCCTTTCAATTGCAAAGCAAACTTTTAAGAGTGGTTCAAGAAAAAGAAATCACGCGCCTTGGGGATAATAAGAGCGTTAAAATTGATGTTCGTTTCATTTCCGCTACCAACGCTAACATGAAAGAAAAAATCGCTACGAAAGAATTCAGAGAGGATCTGTTTTTCCGCTTGCAAATTGTGCCTATAACTATCGCGCCTTTAAGAGAGAGGGTTGAAGAGATTTTACCCATTGCTGAAATCAAGCTTAAAGAAGTGTGCGATGCGTATCATTTGGGGACAAAATCCTTTTCAAAGAGTGCCTCAAAACGCCTTTTAGAATACTCTTGGCATGGGAATGTGCGAGAGCTTTTAGGCGTCGTGGAGAGAGCGGCGATTTTAAGCGAAGGAGCAGAAATCCAAGAAAAAGATTTGTTTTTGGAAAGGTAGTTTGTAAAACTTCTTTATCATTCATCTGCAACCAGGTAAGTTTAATAAGTTTGAGTGATCACGCTATAATTTCATGGAGTTATTAAAAAAAAGCATTTATTAGAAACGCTTAATTTGGGATTTTTGCTTAAAGGGGTTTAAAGATTGGGGTTCAATTAATGGGGAGTTCTTATGTTAGCGAATGATTTTATGGTTAAGAAATTAAAAAGCAAGGAGTTGCATGGTTTGTTGTGTAACAAATTGAGTAAAAGAGTGGATAGATTTGGCTATAGAGTGATTGGTGTTGGAGTGGATAAAGAGACTAACGGAGTTATTGTTCAATTGAGTGAGGAAACGATGGTTAGATTGAATAGCAAAACCGCTTTAGCAAATGATGATGATTTCATGGCGGGTATTTTTGATGAATTTAATGAATTAAAGGCTAATAAAGAACCACAGAAACCTAACTCGTTCTATTATGGGTATGGCAGCTCTTATAAAATCATTGATGTTCTTAACGATAAGGATGGTGATTTTATCAGTTGCAGATTGTTTATCGTTAAAAAATTAGGGGTTGATGAGTGTTTAGGGTTTTATGCGTCCCCTATGATTGATAATAACAACACCACTCTTGCTGATTTGCTTGAAAATGACGAGCCTGCAATATATTATGAAGCTAATTCTGCAAATATCAGGCGTTTTTTGGACAAAGGGCCTTACAACATTGAGTGGTTGGTGAGAAAGTATTTGGGGGTTGGGTTTAGGAGTTACAAGGTAGAGCGGATACGAGAAACGGAATTTGTGATCAAATTCCGCTATAAAAAGTGGGGGTCTATGATTGATAGAGAAGTTAAAAGGCAATTCCCCAAATATCTTAAAGACTCAAAGAAGACAGCCGTTAAAATAACAAGCAAGGTGTTTTACGAGTTGCTGAAGGGGCCTTTGTTTGGCAACCTTCTCGGCAAAGATCCCATTAAGCGATTATAATGCGGAAAGAAAACAATAATAAATAAAATCTTGTTGGGTCTTAATTAGTTTTTTAAATTAAAAGTCATTTTTTAACCCCTAAGACCGCGCTACAAAAATTATCATGCAATTAAAATTAAAATCAAACTCTTTACTATTGACTATAAAAAATGTTTTTTAGCATTTTTTATAATTTATGATTAACACTTAATGATAATAAAGCCTTATTAGTAGTTTTTGTGTAGGACTAAAAATAGTGGGTTTAGGGGGTTTTTAACCCTACCCCTTGTAATTTGGGCTATAGGGCGAAAATAATAGCGCCCGCTCTCACGATTTTTAATGGCTGATAACCTGCTTATTTCAAGCTTTTTATAATCTCTAGCATGGATTTAACTATGGTGCATTTTTTTTTGCTTCATTCGTTGTGGCTCTTGTGTTTTAAGCTCGTTTGTGGTAGGATTATTCCCACTAAGGTTTGAAACGCTATTGTCGTTTCTGTGATGATTAGAGAGTGTCGGCTTGATCTCTATTTTCCTTAGTATTTTCTCATTTTTCAAACTCTCATGCGATGGATTTTAAAGGCATGGCTTCTTTGCTAACTCTTGCATGATCAAGTGACTATTATTGCCTCTAGCCTTGTAATTTTTCTGCTCTCCAATATTTGGCTGTCTGTTATTTTATTCAGCCCTACTTTAACAAACAAACCCCATGCAAGCTATTTCAATTCCAAAGCTAAAAATTTTCCCGTGTAGCTTTGGGTTTTTTCGCAATTTTGTGCCACTTCTAAAGGCGTGCCACTCGCAATGACTTTCCCGCCCTTATCCCCCCCATCAGGCCCCATGTCTATAATGTAGTCAGCGTTTTTGATAATGTCTAAATTATGCTCAATCACTAGCATGGAATTGCCTAACGCTACTAAAGAATGCAAGACTTGTAAAAGGTGATTCACGTCTTCAAAATGCAAACCGGTAGTAGGCTCATCTAAAATGTAAAGGGTTTTGCCTGTGTCTTTTTTACTCAATTCTTTAGCTAATTTGATCCTTTGAGCCTCCCCCCCGCTTAAAGTCGTAGCGTTTTGCCCTAAAGTGATATAGCCTAAGCCCACATCTATAAGCGTTTTTAACTTCACGGCGATTTTAGGGAATTTAGCAAAAAATTCATAAGCCTCTTCCACGCTCATGTTCAACACATCAGCAATGGATTTGCCTTTCACCTTGATTTCTAAAGTTTGGGGGTTGTATTTAGCGCCCTTACAGCTATCGCATTGGACTAACACATCAGGCAAGAAATGCATTTCTATTTTAATATCCCCATCGCCTTGGCATTTCTCGCACCGCCCCCCTTTAACATTAAAGCTAAAACGGCTCGCGCTATAGCCTAAAATTTTAGCTTCTTTCTGCTCGGCAAATAAAATCCTGATTTCATCCATCACCCCTGTGTAAGTGGCAGGGTTGCTTCGTGGGGTTTTGCCTATGGGGGCTTGATCTAAATAAATCACCTTATCCAAATGCTCCAACCCTACAATCTCCACCCCATTCAAGCTTTGAGCTTTTTTAGCATGGTTTAAAAGGGTTTGAGCGGTGGGTAAAAGGGTTTGTAAAATCAGCGAGCTTTTACCGCTCCCGCTCACCCCAGTAATGCACACCAATTGTTTTAAAGGGATTTGAACGCTCAAATTCTTAATGTTATTGATATTGACATTTTTAATTTCTAAAAAATGCTTTTCTTTAGGGGGTTCAAATTTAGGGCGCTCAATCTTTTTAGTGCCGTTGAGATACAAGGCGGTAGAATGGTTATTTTGCAATAAATCTTTTACGCTCCCGCTAAAAACCACTTCACCCCCATGCCTTCCAGCCTTTGGCCCAATATCCACAACAAAATCCGCATGCTTAATCGTCTCTTTATCATGCTCTACGACAATGAGCGTGTTCCCCTTTTTTTGTAAATTCCTAAGGGTGTTGATGAGTTTAAGCGTGTCTTTTTCATGCAAGCCAATGCTAGGCTCGTCTAAAACATATAAAACCCCTGTCAAACCACTCCCGATTTGACTAGCGATTCGTATCCTTTGGCTCTCCCCTCCGCTAATCGTTCGCGCATCCCTCCCTAAAGTCAAATACCCTAGCCCCACATCGTATAAAAAAAACACCCTTTCTAAAATCTCTTTTAAAATGGGTTCAGCGATCTTTTTTTCTTGCTCGTTAAGATAGCTAAAATGCGTGGGATCATTAAAAAAGTGATAGACTTCTTCAATGGGCTTAGTTAAAAAATCCGCCATTTTCAAGCCGGCGACTTGGACGCTCAGACTTGAAGCTTTCAAACGATGCCCCTCGCACGAAGAACAGGTTTTTTCGCTCATGTAATCGCTCAAATCCTTTTGCTCTTTAAACATATCATAAGCGATTTGGATGATGCCTTTCCAAGGGCGTTTTAAAGGGCTGTTTTTAAAATGAAAGCTGATTTCAGTGCCATTCCCATACAAAAGAGCGTCTTGTTGCTCTTTATTCAATTCGTTAAAACAAAGCGCGGTGTCAATGCCATTATACTCGCAAAAGCCTTCAAACATTTGAGCGTAATAACTGCGGTTATACCCAAAAATCACTTTAATCGCTCCTTGATTTAAAGGCGTGTTAGGATCTAAAATCTTACTAATATCTAGGCTAAATTTTGTCCCCAAACCCAAACAGCTCTCGCATGCCCCTTTAGGCGAATTGAAAGAAAAACTCAAAGGCTCTAATTCTTCAAAACTCATCTTGCATTTAAAGCATGCCTTATGCTCGCTGTAATGCTTCCTGATGCTTGGCGCGTTGTCTTGCAAGATTTCCACTTCTAATTCCCCATAGCTTTCTTTAAGGGCTTTTTCTACTGCACTAGCGATCCGTGAAGCATTTTCGCTATTGATAACCACCCTATCCACCACCGCTTCAATGGTGTGTTTTTTGGTTTTGTGCAAATGGATTTCTTCATCTAAACGCACCATCACCCCATCAACAAAAGCCCTCACATACCCCTTTAAACGCAAGCTTTCTAATTTATCGTTAAACGAACCTTTTTTATCTTTAATAATGGGGGCTAGAATAATGATTTTAGAATTTTCTTCTAAATGACAGATTTGAGAAATAATATCGCTCGCGCTCATAGAACTAATGGGCTCTAAACATGTGGGGCAAAATTGCTCCCCAACCCTTGCAAACAACAACCTTAAATAATCATAAATTTCAGTGATCGTCCCCACAGTGGATCTAGGGTTTTTAGAAGTGGTTTTTTGATCAATAGCAATCGCTGGGGTTAGGCCTTCAATTTTATCCACATTAGGCTTACCCACTTTGTCTAAAAATTGCCTAGCATAGCTGGATAAACTCTCCAAATAGCGCCTTTGGCCTTCAGCGTATAAAGTGTCAAACGCCAGAGTGGATTTACCCGAACCGCTTAATCCGGTAAAAACAACAAATTGGTTTTTAGGGATTTCTAAAAAAATATTTTTGAGATTATTTTCCCTAGCCCCTTGAATAATGATCTTATCCATAATGGTTTTATGTTGCAAGAGTTTCCTTAAAATAAGAAAATGGATTAAAAGGAGCTATTATACTTCAAAAAAGAATGGTTTTATTATCATTTCTTATTCATAAGAGTTAAAAATATTTGCTTGATTAAGGATAAACATGCTATTATTTTATGAGACAATTTTAAAGATAGGAATGTAAAGGAATGGAATTTATGAAAAAGTTTGTAGCTTTAGGGCTTCTATCCGCAGTTTTAAGCTCTTCGTTGTTAGCCGAAGGTGATGGTGTTTATATAGGGACTAATTATCAGCTTGGACAAGCCCGTTTGAATAGTAATATTTATAACACAGGGGATTGCACAGGGAGTGTTGTAGGTTGCCCCCCAGGTCTTACCGCTAATAAGCATAATCCAGGAGGCACCAATATCAATTGGCACTCCAAATACGCTAATGGGGCTTTGAATGGTTTTGGGTTGAATGTGGGTTATAAGAAGTTCTTCCAGTTCAAGTCATTGGATATGACAAGCAAGTGGTTTGGTTTCAGAGTGTATGGGCTTTTTGATTATGGGCATGCCGATTTAGGTAAGCAGGTTTATGCACCTAATAAAATCCAGTTGGATATGGTTTCTTGGGGTGTGGGGAGCGATTTGTTAGCTGATATTATTGATAACGATAACGCTTCTTTTGGTGTTTTTGGTGGGGTTGCTATCGGCGGTAACACTTGGAAAAGCTCAGCGGCAAACTATTGGAAAGAGCAAATCATTGAAGCTAAAGGTCCTGATGTTTGTACCCCTACTTATTGTAACCCTAACGCTCCTTATAGCACCAAAACTTCAACCGTTGCTTTTCAAGTATGGTTGAATTTTGGCGTGAGAGCCAATATCTACAAGCATAATGGCGTAGAGTTTGGCGTGAGAGTGCCGCTACTCATCAACAAGTTTTTGAGTGCGGGTCCTAACGCTACTAATCTTTATTACCATTTGAAACGGGATTATTCGCTTTATTTAGGGTATAACTACACTTTTTAAACCCTTTAAAGGGTATCTTTAAGCCCTTTTTAGTCTTTATAAAAAGGGTTTTAGTTTGGATTTTCGCATCTTAAAAAGCTAAAATTGATTATAAAGAAACTTTTGAGCGTAACCAACAAAACCAATACCATTGGGTGGGCGTTTGGAAAATTCATCTAGGGGTTTTAAGGGGGTTGTTTGCAAGAAATAGAGAATTTGCACCAAAGCGTTTTGTTGCAAGAAGTTTTGCAAGCGTTCGCACCTTTAGAAGAAGGGGTTTTGATTGATTGCACTTTAGGGTTAGGAGGGCATTCTAAAGCGATTCTATCCCAAAAACCGCACCTGAAACTCATTGGCATTGATAAGGATAAATTCGCTCAAGAAATCGCTAAAGAACGATTGAAAGCCTTTGAAGGGCGTTACAATCTCTTAAGCGGGGGGTTTGCCAAACGCTTTAAAGAAGCCCTAGAAACGCATAACAAGGAGATTAAAGGGGTTTTAGTGGATTTAGGGGTGAGCTCTTTGCAGCTTGATGATGATAACAGAGGGTTTAATTTCCACTCGCACGCTCTGGATATGCGCATGGATTTAGAGGGCGGTTTGAACGCTCAAAAAGTCATCAACTCTTATTCTGTAGTGGCGTTAGAAAAAATCTTTAGAGACTATGGCGAAATCAAAGAATACAAAAAAATCGCCCACAAAATTACAGAAAGGCGTGCTAAAAAACCCTTTAAAGACGCTAAGGATTTGAGCGATTTTTTAAGCTCCCTTTCTAAAAATAAAAAAATCCATCCAGCGACTTTAGTGTTTCAAGCCGTTCGCATAGAAGTCAATAGTGAATTAGAAGAGTTAAAAGAGTTTTTACAATGCGCTAGAAACCTTAAGGGAGCGATTTTGTGCGTGATTTCTTTCCATTCTTTAGAAGACGCATTAGTGAAAAACGCTTTTAAAGATTACGCTAAAAATTGCGTTTGCGATCCTTTAAATTTCAAATGCGCTTGCTCTAACAATCACGCTTTAGGCGAAATTTTAACCAAAAAGCCCATCACTCCAAGCCCAGAAGAAATTAAAAACAACAGGCGTTCACGAAGCGCTAAAATGAGGGTTTTTAAATTCAAACCATGAACAAGTCAATGAGTAAGCCATGAGCATAAAAAACCATTCTTCAAATGAAAAAGAACGCTTTGTGCGCATAGAAGAGAACGAAAAGAAAGAATTATTTGCTGGAACTGCAAATGAAAATTCGCATGGTCTTTCTTTAATGGCTTTAATAGGGGTGTTGGTTTTTGGGGGTGCGTTTTTAGCTCTGTTAGCACCTAAAATCTATTTAAGCAATAATATCTATTATATTAGCCGTAAAATCAACACCCTAGAAGATCAAAAACGCCTGCTTTTAGAAGAACAACAAATCCTAAAAAACGAATTAGAAAAAGAGCGTTTTAAATACTATATAGAGAATAGTGAAAATATTGACGATATTGCGTTTTAAGTGAAAAACCCCCTATCCCCTTAAGAGAGCCTAATTAATGGTCAATCATTTTAAATTATTTTAATATAAAAGACTTATTTTAAAATTTTGTTTCCATACGAAATTTTAATCCCTTGTAAAAACTTTAAACTTCAAAAAAACAAACAAACAACCCCCTTAAATTGTATAATAAAAACACTTTAATCCAACAAAGGGTAACCATGAGAAAATGCTTCACTCCACTTTTGTTATTCAGGAAATAATACAGATGAAAAAAACGATTTCAGCGTTGTTTTTATCAGCGTGTATAGGGTTATCGTCTGTTTATGCAGATAACGCTTTGATTTTACAAACCGACTTTAGCCTAAAAGATGGGGCCGTCTCGGCAATGAAAGGCGTCGCTTTCAGCGTTAATTCCAATCTTAAAATCTTTGATTTAACGCACGAAATCCCTCCGTATAACATCTGGGAGGGCGCTTACCGCTTGTATCAAACCGCTAGTTATTGGCCAAAAGGTTCGGTATTTGTGAGCGTGATTGATCCGGGCGTAGGCACTAATCGTAAATCGGTGGTATTGAAAACTAAAAACGGCCAGTATTTCGTCTCGCCGGATAACGGCACGCTGACTTTGGTGGCGCAAACTTTGGGGATTGATAGCGTGCGTGAAATTGACGAAAAAGCTAACCGCTTGAAAGGTTCTGAAAAATCTTATACTTTCCATGGTCGTGATGTGTATGCTTACACTGGGGCGCGCTTGGCTTCTGGGGCGATCACATTCGAGCAGGTCGGGCCAGAGCTTCCCGCAAAGGTTGTTGAAATCCCTTACCAAAAAGCAAAAGCTACAAAAGGGGAAGTGAAAGGCAATATCCCAATTCTTGATATCCAATACGGCAATGTTTGGAGCAATATCAGCGATAAACTGCTTAATCAAGCAAAAATCAAACGCAACGATATATTGTGCGTAACTATTTCTAAAGGTTCCAAGAAAAAATACGAAGGGAAAATGCCGTATGTTGCGAGTTTTGGCGGTGTTTTAGAAGGCCAGCCGTTGGTCTATCTAAACAGCTTGTTGAATGTTTCTGTAGCGCTGAATAGGGATAATTTCGCGCAAAAACATCAAATCAAATCCGGTGCTGATTGGAATATTGATATAAAGAAGTGCGCTAAGTAAAGCGCTGTTTAGAAAATTAAGGGGAGTTAGAGATTTTTAACCACCAAACTTTTATCAACACAGCCTAATTAATGATAAATAAACCCTAAAACAAACGCTTGTTGTTAAAATTTTGTTTCAATACGAAACACTAATCTCTTGTAAAAACTTTAAATTTCAATAAAA
>NZ_JAHXLB010000011.1:0-63437 GCF_021062735.1 Helicobacter pylori
GGCTTGAAAATCCCTTTAGCGGTCAATTCCTTTTATGAAACGCATGGCAAAGGGCTAAACACTTCCCTCTTTTTCAAACGCCTTGTGGTGTTTAATGTGAGTTATGTTTATAGTTTTTAGGGGGGTAAATGCCTTCAAACGCTCTTTTGATTGAAGAAATCGCTCGCTTAATCAATGTTTCTCATAGCAGCGTGCATAACTGGATCAAAACCAATCTTTTAGAGAAACTAGAGATTGATCATAAAATTTATGTGAAAACGAGTTCTTTTTTAGATTTTTGCCGCAACCATTTAGGGAAAAACAAGCTTAACAAATACGCTAACAAATCCTTAAAAGGCGCGCATAACCATCAAGAATTGATTTTAAAATACCTAAAAATATTAGAAAATAGCTCTGATTTAGAAAAGTTGGGTTCTTATTATGAAAAAGAGCTTTCTAACACCACTAGAAATTTAGAAGGCATTTACTACACCCCTAATAGGATAGTAGAACAACTTTTCACTCTCCCTAAAGATTTTGATACCTCCCAAGCGATTTTTTGCGATCCGGCTGTGGGGAGCGGGAATTTTGTCATGCATGCTTTAAAACTGGGTTTTAAGGTTGAAAATATTTATGGCTATGATACGGACGCTTTTGCTATCGCTTTGACTAAAAAGCGTATTAAGGAGCGTTATCATTTAGATTGCCCTAATATTGTGCAAAAAGATTTTTTAAATTTAAAACACACCCAACAATTTGATTGTATTTTCACCAACCCGCCATGGGGTAAGAAATACAACCAAAACCAAAAAGAAAATTTCAAACAGAAATTCAACCTCTCTCAAAGCCTAGATAGCGCGTCGCTCTTTTTTGTAGCGAGTTTGAATTGTTTAAAAGAAAACGCTCATTTGGGGCTATTATTGCCCGAAAGTTGTTTGAATATTGATGCGTTTAGCAAAATGCGAGAAATGGCTTTAAAGTTTCAAATTAGAAGCCTGATTGATTTTGACAAACCCTTTAAAAATCTAATGACTAAGGCTGTGGGTTTGGTGCTTAAAAAAACCCCTAACAAGGATCAAAAAATCTCATGCTTTTATCAAAATAGTAAGTTCAAACGCTCGCCTTCTTCTTTTTTTAACAACCCTAAAAAGATTTTTAATATCCATTGCTCTAATAAAGAAAATAAAATTTTAGACCACCTTTTTTCCCTTCCTCATATCACTTTAAAAAATAACGCTCATTTTGCTTTAGGGATTGTTACAGGCAACAATAAAGAAAAATTACACCCCAAACAAGAAAAAAATACCATTCCTATTTTTAGGGGTTCAGATATTTTAAAAGACAGATTAAAAGCCCCTAGCCAATTCATTAACGCTGATTTAAAAGACTGCCAGCAAGTCGCTCCCTTAAGTCTTTATCAGACTAGAGAAAAAATTGTGTATAAATTCATTTCTTCAAAGCTTGTCTTTTTTTATGACAATGAGCAACGCCTTTTTTTAAACAGCGCGAACATGTTTGTTTTAAAAGAAAATTTTCCTATCAACGCTCATGCACTAAAAGAATTATTAAACAGCGATTTAATGCAATTTATTTTTGAATCGCTTTTTAAAACGCATAAAATTTTAAGAAAAGATTTAGAATGTTTGCCCCTATTTGCGCAATTTATCAACAATAGTTTTGATGAAAAATTTTATTTAAAAAATTTAGGGATAGAAAAAAAAAGACCCTAAACATTTCACCATCAGGAAAAACCATGCACATTGCTTGTCTTTTGGCTTTAGGGGATAATCTCATCACGCTTAGCCTTTTAAAAGAAATCGCTTTCAAACAGCAACAACCCCTTAAAATCCTAGGCACTCGTTTGACTTTAAAAATCGCCAAGCTTTTAGAATGCGAAAAACATTTTGAAATCATTCCTCTTTTTGAAAATATCCCCGCTTTTTACGATCTTAAAAAACAAGGCGTTTTTTTAGTGATGAAGGATTTTTTATGGTTATTAAAAGCGCTTAAGAAGCACAAAATCAAACATTTGATTTTAGAAAAACAAGATTTTAGAAGCGCTCTTTTAGCCAAATTTGTTTCCATAACCACTCCAAATAAAGAAATTAAAAACGTTTATCAAAACCGCCAGGAGTTGTTTTCTCAAATTTATGGGCATGTTTTTGATAACCCTTTATATCCCATGAGTGTAAAAAACCCCAAAAAGATTTTGATCAACCCTTTCACAAGATCCATAGAGCGAAGTATCCATTTAGAGCATTTAAAAATCGTTTTAAAACTTTTAAAACCCTTTTGTGTTACGCTTTTAGATTTTGAAGAACGATACGCTTTTTTAAAAGATAAAGTCGCTCATTATCGCGCTAAAACCAGTTTAGAAGAAGTTAAAAACCTGATTTTAGAAAGCGATTTGTATATAGGGGGGGATTCGTTTTTAATCCATTTGGCTTACTATTTAAAGAAAAATTATTTTATCTTTTTTTATAGGGATAATGACGATTTCATGCCGCCTAAGAATGAAAATTTTCTAAAAGCCCATAAAAGCCATTCTATAGAACAAGATTTAGCCAAAAAATTCCGCCATTTGGGGCTATTATAATATTGTGTTATACTTCTAATTTCAATTTTGCTTGTTAGGACATTCATGAAAAATATTAGAAATATCGCTGTAATCGCGCATGTTGATCATGGGAAAACCACTTTAGTGGATGGCTTACTTTCTCAATCTGGCACATTTAGTGAGAGGGAAAAAGTGGATGAAAGGGTGATGGATAGCAATGATTTGGAAAGAGAAAGAGGCATTACTATCCTGTCTAAAAACACCGCTATTTATTACAAAGACACTAAAATCAATATCATTGACACTCCCGGGCATGCTGATTTTGGGGGTGAAGTGGAGCGCGTTTTAAAAATGGTGGATGGGGTGTTGCTTTTAGTGGACGCTCAAGAAGGGGTCATGCCTCAAACTAAATTCGTGGTTAAAAAGGCTTTGAGTTTTGGGATTTGCCCTATTGTGGTGGTGAATAAAATTGATAAGCCTGCCGCTGAACCGGACAGAGTGGTGGATGAAGTTTTTGACTTGTTCGTAGCCATGGGAGCTAGCGATAAACAATTGGATTTTCCTGTGGTCTATGCCGCCGCTAGAGATGGCTATGCGATGAAAAGTTTAGACGATGAAAAGAAAAATTTAGAGCCTTTGTTTGAAACGATTTTAGAGCATGTGCCAAGCCCTAGCGGGAGCGTTGATGAGCCTTTGCAAATGCAAATTTTTACGCTTGATTATGACAATTATGTGGGCAAAATCGGTATCGCTAGGGTGTTTAATGGCTCGGTTAAAAAGAATGAAAGCGTGCTGTTGATGAAAAGCGATGGGAGTAAAGAAAATGGCCGTATCACTAAGCTTATAGGCTTTCTAGGGCTGGCTAGGACGGAGATTGAAAACGCTTATGCGGGCGATATTGTAGCGATTGCTGGGTTTAATGCAATGGATGTGGGCGATAGCGTCGTTGATCCTGCTAACCCCATGCCTTTAGATCCCATGCATTTAGAAGAGCCTACGATGAGCGTGTATTTTGCCGTCAATGATTCACCCTTAGCCGGGTTAGAAGGAAAGCATGTTACTGCCAATAAATTGAAAGACAGGCTCTTAAAAGAAATGCAAACCAATATCGCTATGAAATGCGAAGAAATGGGCGAAGGCAAGTTTAAAGTGAGCGGGCGTGGGGAATTGCAAATCACCATTTTAGCTGAAAATTTGCGCCGTGAAGGGTTTGAGTTTAGCATTTCACGCCCTGAAGTCATCATTAAAGAAGAAAATGGCGTTAAATGCGAGCCTTTTGAGCATTTGGTGATTGACACGCCCCAAGATTTTAGCGGGGCTATCATTGAAAGATTAGGCAAAAGAAAAGCCGAGATGAAAGCGATGAATCCCATGAGTGATGGCTATACAAGATTAGAATTTGAAATTCCTGCAAGAGGGCTTATCGGTTATAGGAGCGAGTTTTTAACCGACACTAAGGGCGAAGGCGTGATGAATCATAGCTTTTTGGAATTCCGTCCTTTCAGCGGGAGCGTGGAATCGCGCAAAAATGGGGCGCTAATTAGCATGGAAAATGGCGAAGCGACCGCTTTTTCCCTTTTCAATATCCAAGAAAGAGGCACGCTTTTTATCAACCCCCAAACGAAGGTTTATGTGGGCATGGTCATTGGCGAGCACAGCCGGGATAATGATTTAGATGTCAATCCTATCAAATCCAAACATTTAACCAACATGAGAGCGAGCGGGAGCGATGATGCGATCAAACTCACCCCGCCTAGGACTATGGTGTTAGAAAGGGCGTTAGAATGGATTGAAGAAGATGAGATTTTAGAAGTTACCCCCTTGAATTTAAGGATCAGAAAAAAGATTTTAGACCCTAACATGAGGAAAAGGGCGAAAAAATAAATAGAATTTTTTGGAATGCATGCCAATTTATTCAACCAAAACGCTAGTAAAAAAGATATTTTTTGCACAATTTACGCTCCAATAATGGGCGTTACAAACGCTACATAAAAGCCCCTTTAAGATATGGTGGGGGCAAGTCTTTAGCTGTAGGGTTAATAGTGGAGTGTATACCTAAATGGTGTGCGTAGGATGATTAGCCCTTTTATAGGTGGGGGGAGCGTAGAAATTGCATGCGCGACAGAGTTGGGTTTAGAAGTGCTAGGCTTTGATATTTTTGACATTTTAGTGAATTTTTATCAAGTGCTACTCAAAGACAAACAAGCTCTTTATAATCATTTGTTCTCTTTAGAACCTAATCAAGAAACTTACAGCACCATTAAGCAAGAGTTAAAAGCCCATTATAAAAAAGAACGGAGTTTTTAGGTCAAATCTAATCTACAAGATAATTGATAGTGTTATTATACCAAAAATCTACAGAACTAACCTTAAAGAATGTTTTATTTTTTATTAAAGCTCACATTCTTTTTTTCTTTTTCTTTTTTTTGAAAGCACTAATACATGATCTAATATTTACTTATCAAAAACAAAAACTTCTTTCCCTTTATTACAATATAATTATGCGGAAAATTTTTTCCGCTTTCTGTTTAATTATCGTATTCATGGGAGCTCAAAAGCTTAAAATAATCTTAAATTTTTAGGCTATTTAACGGCATTTTGCTTCGTTATTGTTGTGAAAAAAGTCTCATTCTTAACCCTACAAGATGATTTTTATTGATTAAAAATAACTAAGGGAGAAAGATGAGTGATTGTAAATGAGTAGGGTTAGTAGGGAATTGTTTGATAATATTAAGTCATTTTTGCACTATAAACTTAAAACAATGATACGCATTCAAAGCATGAATGATTTGGAATTGATCTTAAAATGGCAAGATAGAGTTTTAGAGTGCCAAAGTCTTATCGCATTGAAAGAACTCAATCGCAAACTTTATAATCAAGGCGTTAGGCATACGATTATGATGCAAGGCTTGTTTTTGTTCTTTGAATATTTTGATAATAGGATTAAGCTCAAATCCTTGCACAATCTAGCAGAAGAACAGGTTATAGACTTCTTATTTGGATTAGCCAAAAACAGGAAGCCAAGCTCTATGGCTAAAAAAGAAACGCATTTGCCTAAACATTTGAATAAAAATGATTTTAAGGCTTTTATCCAAGCTCTTCTAAAATACCATCCCAAAACCAGTTTTGAAAAACGCAATCAGTGTATTTTACTGCTTATTGCATTAGGGGGGTTAAGGAAGTTTGAAGCCTTAGATTTGGAACTAAAAAACATTGCTTTAGAAAATAACCACTACCGCCTTTTAATCAAAGGTAAAAACAACAAAGAAAGATACGCTTATATTGAAAAAGAGTTTTTGCAAGTTCCTTTGAATGCGTGGCTAAGCGATACTAAACGATTAAAGAGTTTTAAGGGGCGTTTTATGTTTAAAAAAGCAAAAAACAACACCACGCAAAAAACTTGCTCTTTAAAGGGCTTTATCGCTAAAATTTTTAAGCTCTCTAATATTGATGTAAAATCTTATGGATTAGGTTTGCATCTTTTTAGGCATAGTTTTGCTACTTTTATTTATAATGCAACACAGGATTTGGTTTTAACTTCAAGAGCGTTGGGTCATAGTTCTTTGCTTTCTACTAAAATCTATATCCATACCACTCAAGAACACAATAAAAGAGTGGCTCTTGTGTTAGGGGGGTTATTAAGAAATGAAAAAAGCGAGTAGGTTTTTAAGAAATCTTGATTTATTCTAATTTTTGAGTTATAATGCATCTACATTCAATGGGCTAACCGAAGCCCACCTTATTCACAAACCACTTAAATTTTCCAAGTCTTTATTCCCAATGCTTTTAATTAAATCATCTAAAAACAAGACGATTTTACTTGGTTCTACACTGATATTCATAGGCATTTTTGCCCTATCATTGTCTTTTAACCCAGTGAAATAAGTCGTAATGCGTGGGCGGTTGTTTGGTTTGGTTTTGAGTAAGTTTTCCCAATGATACGCGCGATTTCTAATCGTCCATAGCAAATTTAAAGCAATATGAACCTTTGAAGCACCAGATAATGGATTTTTCTTATTGTTGATAAATAATGCATTTTTATTATTGGGGTAATAGGATTTGAAATTGATGTGCTTTAAATCTAATATTATTCCCTCTAACTTATAACAAAAAATAAGCCTAACCACTGCCCCTAAAGACATTTTAGATAAGATTAAAGAATGCGTGATTTCTTTTTTCTTTTCTTTTAATTCTTTGATTAAATCTGTTAAAGAATTTTCACTAAATACCCAATCACTCCCTTTGATTTGGGTTAAACAATAATCTAAAGCGTTGCGTAAATAAATTTCTAAGCTAGAGATTTTAGGCGTGATGAAAGAAATAAGTTTCAAATTTTCTTTGTATTGCTCTAGGCTATCGTAAGTATCTAATCTTTCTCTAGATAAAATGAGTGTAATATCATTTTTGAAATGTTGTAAATCTTGCATGATTTCTCTTAAGGTTTTTTGAAAAATTATCACTAAAAATAATTTTCAAAAATTGCCCTAAAAAGCTTTTGTCATTTGCTAGCTCTATGAGACTTGGGAAGTTCAATTGTCTCCACACCCACTCTAACACCAGGATGTCCTGGCATGTCTCTCATGTTAGCCGTAGTGCTGTTTATCGTAGATTTTGCGTCTTTATAAGCTTCTAGCGTTCTGCCAAACGCTGAACGACCCACACTCTTAAGACTTCCAGCTATGGCTCCAGCTCCAGCGCTAGCCATTTGCACACCTTGATATATGAAGCTTTTAGCATCCGTTAGACCACCTTGTGTGCCAAAGATAGCGTTAATCATTTCGGGGACTTTTTGAATGAATGTCAGTGAAATTCCTATTACTACAATAATGCCAAATTTAGCCACTATTTCATTGCTCCCTCCCACTTTGATTGCGTATTGTAATGCAAAAGAGTTGAATAAAACTAGTAGCAACAATAAAGGCATGTAAAAAGTCAATGAAATAATCTTTTTCACATAAGACACTAAAAAACCTCTAGTCTGCTGAAAAAACCCTAGCGGTAGCATAAAAATAACCAAAGACAAGTAAATAATTTTTTCTAAATAAGTCATAAAAACATAACAGAAAACTTTGAATAACAAAAACAATTCTAATCCTAAAATAACCAATAACAAAACAGCTGCAATAAGGGTTTTTGGCGATAGTCCATTATTAATTTTGAAGTCTTCATATAATTTATTCAAACTCGTCAAAATTTGTCTGACATGGAATGAAATATTAGCGTTAGTGATGCTGTGGTGCGTGTCTATATTCTTGTGTTCTCTTGCACTATTTGTTTGATATTCCTTAACCACATTAGAAATCCCAGCATTTAGCAAGTTAGCAGGCGTGTCAAAAATTTCTGTTACATGATTTTGAAAGGCAAAACTAGAGCGACCATTACCGCTACTAGAACCATCAGATTTAAAGGCATAATGGTACAAAGAAAGGTATCCTACAAACACAAAAAGCATTAAAAAGGTTTTGATTTCAAATAAATCATTGTTTTGATAGCGTTTAAAGGAATACAAAAGGATTAAAAGCACTCCTAAGACCATATCAAAAGGTTGGACAACATTGGCTAAAGGCTCGCCAATTCCCTTTAAGATCTTGTTAGAAAACGAAATAAAAAACCCAAGAATTTCACTATAAAGCCCATCTGCTTGCACAACTAAAGAATCTTGCTTATTGTAAAGTAAGTAAGCACCCACTCCTACGACAGCTAAAGCACCAAGCACTAAAGGGTTAGAAAGAAAGGGCAGAGCAAGTAGTGGAGCGGCCATGTTATTTAATCTCTAACATTCTTCTATTTCTTTCACCAGCAGCTATTCTCATAGCAGCCGAGCAATCCACTTTATCGCCTCCTTTTTCAAAGCATTCGCTATCTTTTTTCAAAGCTTCTTCTATATGGTTTTTATAATATTCTTCCCTTTCTTTCACTTGTGATAGATAATAAGCATGTTTCAAATCTTCTATTTTGTATTTTATAACATCCCAAAAAACCACCACTAAAATCCCTAAAATCCCTAACAAAATCCATGAATTTAATCTGCTTTTAAACATAAAAAATCCTTTTTTAAAATTTGACTAATTTTAACATAATGACTTATTTCAATATGGATTAAACGACTGAATATTATCAGAGCTTGGGGCTTCATTATTACTATTTGAATTCACGCCACTTGCCTTTCCTACACTACCATTAGGGAAACCATAAGCGTCTAATTTAGCCCTATAGACTTTCTCTATTTCTTGTTGTTTTTGTTTAAGATTTTCTTGATGCTCTTTGTCATCTTTTAGGGTGTTAGTAGGAATAATATCTTCAAAATAGCCCATTTGTTGCTTGAATGTATAGCTTTGCATTTGCGCCATTAAACCCAGCGTCTTATTCATAAAGCTCAAATTTTGAGCGATTTCTAAAGCAGTTTCTACGCTTAATTGCTGGAATCGGTGTTTGTAGTCATTGAACACTTTAACGGCTGCTTCACCTTTTTTACCAGCAATATCCCTACTATAATCTAAATTAAGCTAAATTGTGCTTTTAAGCGATTAATAATAAGCGATGAGTTTTTCAAATTCATACCATACCTCATTGGAACTTTGCTCTTTAATGGTGTTTTGACGCATTTTTTCATGTTGCTCAATATGAGTAATGCTTTCCCTGTTTAGCACATACGCTCCCACTAATGAACGAATAAGAGCTTTATTGGCTGTAATGGTGCTATCTGCCTTTTGAACTAAAGCAAAATTTTCTTTATTGTTAGAAAATTGCACTAAATACGGCTCTTTTTGTTTTAAGGGCAACAGAACGATCAATAAGATAACAAGCAGTGCTGTTGTGCCAAAGAAGAAACACGTTACATAAAAGATATAATCGCCTAATTTTTTCTCTAAATGATAGATAACGCTTGCATCTCTCACTTCTTCAAAGAGCATTGTAGGGGCAATGCTTTTATCAAAGCCTATTCTGGAGAAAAAGTTTTTAAAAATTCTTTCTTTTTTTTCTTGGATTGGCTCATTTTGGGGTGTTTCTTTTTCCTCTGTTTCTATCACAGGCTCTTCTACAAATTCTTTAATTCCATTGATGGTGGTTTGAGTGGGTAATGGCAAAGAAAACAAGTCGTTAGGCTGGTTTTCTTTAGTGTCTTGATTTTCTTCTTTAAGCTCTGTGTTGTTGTCTGCTTTAAGATGTTCTTTGTTTTCTAATTGCTTTAATTCATTTTCAATTTCTTCTAAAAGCAAAGTTTGTTCTTCATTCTCTTTTAGATCGCCCCACAAATCCATGCGTCTTTTAGTTTGTAATTCTAAATTTTTTAAACCGCCATGAAATTGTTCTAAAACTTCGCTTCTTTTTGACATTAACTAGCCTATGGGTTGATTTAAATGAAAAAAGGCACAAGGGCTTTTATACATTTCATATTGTTTATTAGAACATCCACTTAGTGCTAACAAAATTATTCCTATTAAAAATATTCTCATTTCTTTGTCTTTTTGTGTTCATCAATCCATTTAGAGATAGCGAATTTGTCATTCAATATTTTATTGATGGGCATTGCCAATTTGCACTCTTCACAAATTTTTTTAACCAAATCCAGTTGTTTTTGACTGGGTTTTTCTTTAACATGCTCTGCAATCCAATCAGAACATTTTTCCTTGTTCTGCAAGATTTCTTGACTGGGTTTTTGTAATTTTTTATCTTTACAAATTTTGTCTATGAGTTCAAGTTGCTTATCAGTAGGCATGTTATTGTCAGTAGATTGTGTTTGATAAAACTTGGCGGTGCTTTTTAACTTGCTTATGACTTCAGACATAAACTTTTCATAACTAGCTTCACCTCTCATGATTAAATCCAAACATTCTTCAAATTGTTTGGTAGTGCTTCCTAATTTGCTCTTATCTTTGCTTGTAAGAGCGATGAAATCCACTTCTTTATCTTTTTTGAAAAATGAAATCACTTCTAATCCTTGACTAGTAGGGGTGATGGCGTTAGTTTTTGTATCAATGCTAATATATTTACGCTTCAAAAGAAGATCTAAGAAGCTCGCATAAGTGCTGGGACGACCAATCCCCTCGCTTTCTAATAAGGGAATAAAGGCACTTTCTTTATAAGGTTTGGGACTGGGTTTTTCTATTTTTTTAATAAAAACTTCTTTTAACGGGACACTATCATTTTCTTTTAATGAAAAGTTTTCTATTTCACTTTCTTGTTCTTCCTTGTTAAATTCTTCTTTGCCTTGAATGAGTTCTTCAATCTCTAAAAAACCCTTTTCTTTTAAAAGTTTGAAAGAGAACTTAAAACTCTCGCTTTTGATTTTAAAGATACAATCGTATTGATTGTATAAGGCGTTTCTACTTTGAGAACAAATTGTATTGGCATAAATAAGTTGATACAACTTCAGCGCTAATTCTTCGCTTATTTTAGCGTCACTGCACACTTTTTCTAAGTCTTTTAAAGCATGCAGATGTGTAATTCTTATGGCTTCATGCGCTTCAGCTTGTGAGTTTTTGCCAGCCTTATACTCCCTGTATTGATAAACGCTCGGATAAATAGGTTCAAAAAACACTTCATGTTCTTTGAGATACTCAGGACTTAAAAATTCACTATCAGTTCTGTGATAAGTGATGAGACCAGCTTCAAAGAGTTTTTGAGCAAGTTGTGCGATTTCTTTAGTGGGTATTTTTAAGGATTTGCTCGCTTGGGATAAAAGTTTAGAGGTGGTGAAAGGTTTTTTGGGTTCTTTATTGGATAGACTTTCTTTTAATGAAACTAGAACACTCATAGACCCTAATCCGTCCTTTAGATCTTTTAAAAATTGAGATGCTTCGTTTTTGTCTTTAAATTTAAAATCCACTAGTTCGTTTTTTTCATTCGCCCTTACATGCTTAATAATCACTTCTTTTTCATTGCACACAATACTAGCTTGGATTTGATATTCTACTTTTTCTTCAGCATCCAACTTATCAAAATCCCTTATTTCTTGATCTCTTTGGCAGATTAAAGCTAGAGCTGGAGTTTGCACTCTACCAGCGCTCAATTCACTAAGATTTAAACTTTTTCTTAAATAGCTTGTTAGAGCAAATCCAACAACCTGATCGCTTGCAATCCTGCCTAAGAATGATTGGTATAAATTAGTGTTAGAACGAGAAAATAACACCGCATTTTTTAAGCCGTTTTCAATACCGCTTGGTGTGATCTCATGAAATTCTGCACGATAAATTTCACTAGCTACATTTTTAATTTTTTCATAAAATTGATAGCCAATACCATAGCCCTCTCTATCAGGGTCAGTAGCGATATAGACTTTTTTGTCCCTACAAGCATTGATTAAAAAATTTATTTTCTTAGCCTTGTCTTCTTTGATTTCAAACTTACAAGCAAAATTATTTTCAATATCTACGCCTATAAGGTTAGTAAAATGCCCTATAGTTGCATAAACTTCCGCACCTGTTAGTTGTTTAATCTTTTCAACCTTATTAGGGCTTTCAATGATAATCACGCTATCTTTCATTCCTACTCCTTTGTCAAGTAAATTTCTTTATAGTCCTTTGGATTATCCTTTTTAAGCGTTTCCAGTTCAAAAACGCTAGACGCGCTAGAGTTATACGCTCTTAAAAATTTTTTACTGGTGCTGTTTAGCTTTTCTAAATTGATTTCTAAAAATACACTAGATTGAGTGAGAAGGTTTTTCACTAATACTTGCCTAGCGTTTAACGGCGTTTTGTTTAAAAAGGATTTTTCAATAGGACTTAATAAAATGCCATAGCTCTCTAATTTCTCAAAATTGTTTGTAGGATAGAGTATGACTTGAGCGGCGTTTTCAATAATGGACTTTGCTCCCTCTATGCCATCAAGTTGGTTAATGTCTTGAAAGGCTAAAGTTAAAACCCCATTGAGTTTTCTAGCTTGAGCGAGTGTGTCTTTGATTTTAGCTAACATGATGGGATTTTCAATAACAGATTTTGCTTCATCAATGAAGATATAAAAAGGCTTGTTTTCTAATTTAGCTCTATTCATGACTTTGTAGAATAGGTATAGCACTGCCAAGTTGAAATCTTTTTTACTACTAGAAAGAGCATCCATATCAATAACAGAAAGCTTTTTAGCAAAGTCTAAACAATCAGTAGAATGCTTGTATAAATCTTTTGAGCTCTCTTTTTCTAAAATGTCTTTGCTATCTAAATAGTCTCTTTCTAGCGTGTCTTTAAAATCTCTTAACTTAAAAATAGCACCCCCTTGTTTTGTGATATTGTTATAGCAAACTCTGATTGTTTTGGATAAAGCGCTTAAAGTCTTTTTTTCTTTTTCATCTTTAGTATCTTCATCAATATTGAGCATGAATGCCAACCAACTCACTAAAAAGGTGCAGTTAGCGCTTGTATCTTTTAAAGAAAACGGATTAATGTAAAAATCATTGCTATCGTTGTATTGACCATCTAAAAACTCAGTCATCACACGCATGCCATTATTTCTGTCTAAAGCCAAAATACTTAAATCTTCATACTTAAAACAATTGGTGATTAAAAATTCAATTAAAGTGGTTTTACCAGCCCCTGTGCCACCAAAGATGATGGTATGCCCTGATACCATATCATTTTTTCTTTTTGCCTCATAAGCATGGAAATTGAATAAATAAGGCGATTTGTCTTGGTTTCTAAAAATAGTTAAATGGCGATCACCACATGAATTTCTAGAAAAACCACAATTTTGTTTTTCCAATATGATTAAAGAAGCAATATTTTGACTAGACAACAAACGCTTTCTAAAATTCAAGTGATTACGATTGGGGAAAAAGCTAAAAAACATAGGCAACATGCCAATACTCTCTTGTGCGCTTACAATACCTTTTTGTTTAAGCAAGTTGGTAATTTCTATACAAGCACTATCTAAATCGGTTTTAGTTTTGGCATGAACTAAAATGTTTAAAGAAAGCTCCTGCATCAAAACCCTGTCTGTTTTAATCATGTCATTCAATTCATCAATTTCAACTCTAATGCTCTTATTCGCTCTTTTTCTTTTAGTCTCAATCCTTTTTTCAGCCTTTGCTTTAGGAATATTGTCAATGTTTAAAATCACATCAAATTCTAAAGATAAATGCAATACTGAAGAAAGAGCAGTGCTGACAATTTTGTCTATATCATAAGTTTTAATGCTGATGAAACGCTTGAAAATCTCTTTACTATTATGAATGTGAGTGAAAAAATCTTTTTTAAAATGCACATCAGAATTGATCATGCCATCATGCAAACGACCTCTAGCAAAAGTGTATTCACTAGGAACGCCATTGATATGTTCCGCATAAAAATTAAGCAAACTATTGGCATCTATTTTTTCTACAAACAAGCCAGAAAGCATGTTTTTAACATTATTGATAATTCTGTCTAATATTTTAGATTTATCTAATAGATTAAAATTATCAAAGCCTATGAAATAGTTTTCTTGATATTTAACTTCATCTTGTTTATTATTTTCTTGAATATTTTCTAATTCATTGGTAGTGATTTTTTTCTTAAATCGTTCCAAATAACCTTTAATGCTATCATTCTTAGTTTCAAAAATTAAATAATAGAAATTTTGATAAATATCCTCAACCCCTTGCTCCCATAAATTGATAACCTCTAATGCAAAAGGATTGCTTATCTCCTCTTGAGTGTATTCATGGTGCATGAAAATCTTACGCCTTTTAGCTACGATTTTAAAATGCACTCCATCTACAATCTCATTAAGAGTCAAAATGCGTTCATTAAATTTTTGCGCTATTTCTTTGTCGTCTAAAGATAAATAAGAAATTCCCTCTAACTTAAGAGCGCCTACAAGGTTTGATTTTTCACTTAAAAGATAATACTCATTGTAAATGCCCACGATGTTAGTTTCTTCTTTCATGCTATAACGCTTAGGAACTAGCGAGCATAAAGAATTAAAAATTCTCTCAAGCATAATAATTTCTAGCTCCTGTCCTTAATGTGAAAAGCGCATGCAAAATGGCTGTTATATCTTCATCAAAAAATTCTAAAATGTAGAATACAAACACACAACTAGCCATTAAACCCATAGCATAAAGTGGTTGGAATGAAAGTAACCATGCCGACATTAAGAAACTAACAATCCAACTATCCAAGTTTAATCCCAAAAAAGTTTCTCTTTTGCTGATTTCTCTAATGTTGATACTTTCAACACAAACAATATGCAATGCCATCTAAAATAACCATTGACTTAAAGTTTTAGCATTAGAAATATCAGCGGTTATAATGATAATCCCAACGCATTTCCAACCAATTTCTCCAAGCCTGTCCCAATTTTTATAGGCGTAAATGCAAGTCCCAACAATGATTAGACTACCGATAGCTTTGATAAAGTCATTGCTTATGAAATCCAATATTTGAGTGAATTTTTGTTTGTAATCTGGCGCCGCCAATAAAAAACTAGGCATTAACATTGCCAAACTCATCATTCTACGAATTTGCTTAAACATTCTTATTCCTTTATGTTTTATTTTCATCTTTCATGTCCTTTGTTTTGAGATTGATTGTTGGTGTAATAGACAGAATTAGCTACATATTTAGATCCAAAGCCATGATCTTGTTGGTAACCATAAAACACTCCTTGTAGTAGTTTAGGTTTTGGCATTAGATCTTGTAGTTTTTGTAATTGGTTAGCCAAGATGCTTTTTTGTGATGGCGTGGTAGTAGGGTTTTGCATTTTTTCTTTGGCATCAAACAAAAAATCTTGTAAAATCCTATTGCTAATTTGCTTCAATCCTAATGCTTTAGCGATTTTCAAATCATCGTTCGCATCTTTGCTGATAGGCGTATAAATGTTTGGAATTTCTTTAGTGTGAGCGTAAAAAATTTTTTCCAAAATAGCGTTGAATTTTCGCCCCTGTTCATCATTATCCATTGCTAAAATAACATTAAGACTTAAATTAGGAATTTTTGGTTCTTTTAGGCGTAAGGCTAGAGCAGGCTTAAAACGGGTCTAGGGATAAGATTATTTTTATCTCTTATGGGCGAGAAAATGGGATCATTAGGGACTTTTTTAGGGTCATTATCGTGTTTAGCTAACTCTTTAGCACGCCATTTTTCATATCTTTTTTGAAAATTTATGTAATTTTCATAGTTCTCTAATTGCTTGTTGTAGCGATCAATTTCTTTGTGGTATTCATTGTATTCCTTACACTTATAAGTGTTGATGGTATTAAGAAATTTATCTACAAATTTTTGCATTCTTTCTTCTGTGAAATTACCAATAGTAGAAATAATAGCTGTTTGATTGGGATCAAACCCTTGCATTTCTAACACGCTTAAGCCATCAAAAACGCTTTCAGCTACAATGATATTTTGAATATTTTTAGTATTTTGTGGGAATAAAACTTCAAAACCCTTGATAGAACCTGCTTGCATTAAGTGTTTAGTGGGATTAGTAGCGCCTTGCATAGTGAAAGGTTTGGACAATCGCTTGTTATACCCACCCTGTATTAAGTTTCCATTATCATTGATCAAATAGCAAGGCACGCATAAATTTGCATGTTCATCTTCTTTAAGTAAATGATTGTAAGGTTTTAATAAAGATTTATCTAAAGAGCGGCTATCCAATAAAGTGTGAAACAAATCTGAGCTTTCTATATCGTAGGTAGGGAGTTTTTCAAATTGTTTCACCACTTTTTGACTCTCTGCTTCCTGTTCTTTAGTAATGATTGTATAAGGCTTGGAATTGTTATATTTGTGGTTTGGCTTATCGCTAATTTCTAAATCATCTCTGTTTTTGATCAAATCATTAAAATCTAGCCCACGATTTTTACAGAAGGCGATAATCGTGCCTTTATCTTCATCATTATGAGCGTTAAAATAATGATAACTCCCATCAGGTTTTCTTGAAACAATAAGTGTGCCTTTAATGGTATCGTATTCATTATAAAGAGCCGGGTTATTTTTGCTTGATTTCTCTACTTTGTGTTTATAACCATTAGAGAGTAAAATCTCATCTAATGGTAAGAATTGTAAATTAGCGATATAAGCCATAGTTTTTCACCCAAATCTACTTTTTTTAATCTTTTTGGCTAGTCTCATTTCATAATGTTTGGTTCTCGCATCATGCAAAACACGATCTATTGCTTGAGTGAGAAATTTCATGACTTCAATCGCAGTCTCTACTTCGTTGATTTCAAATAACAATCCCATAGCGATTTCAATTTCCCTATGCACTAATTTAGGTAGATCTTTCACCAAAAGATTTTTGTATTTTTTGTTTGTAGGGTCAAAGCCTTTAGGGATCACATATTTTTGTGAAATTTCTAAATCTTTTTTGAGTGGGAATTGCATTTTTTGTCCTTTGTTTTCTTTATGATGCTAGAATTTTCTTATCTATAGATAGTTCTTCTAATGCTCTATAGATATTCTTTTTTACAATTGCTTGTTGGTAAGAGCACTTGATGTTCGGATTTTTTTGCCAACAAGTTGCTCATAAGTCAATCTATAAGAAAGACAAGAATTATTAACCGACACAAACTCCAAAAAAATATTGTTAAAGTTTTGCATTTGAAAATGCTTAGGGATTTTTAAAAAGAATGCACCGTGCTTGTTTAATAACTTGAATACTCTATCTTTTAATTTCTTGAATAGTTTTTTCAAATACCCACAAATTCCTAAAAAGAAGCTATTAGGTAAATTGCTCTCCTCATTCAAACCCGAATGTTCGTAGCTTTCTATTTTAGTGAAATCATGCATAGACAAAAAAATATAACCTTTTTTGTTCTTAAAAGCAGTTAGAAATCCTATTCTCTCTAAAATTTGGAGATTATGTCTTAAGGTTCTATCGCACCATTGCAAGCGAGTTAAAGCATAATGGCGGTTTAATGCGATTTTGGAACTTCTAGAATCTATAACGATTTCACATAAAAGCTCCATGAGTTTCTTACAGCCTGTGCCACCAAAGAAAGTTGTATTGCTAGGAAAGTTTAATATCTTTTTAAAGAGTTTACATTCAACATAACCAGATTTGTCAAATCTGAAAAGAATGTAATTATTCAGTTAGCTCTAAGCTTCTTAATTTTCTAATGCTAACTTTTTAAAAACTATTTCTGCATTCTACCATAAATTTTTAAAAATTTGTTTTTTATAAATCGGAAAATTTTTTCTTTACAATTTAATTATTAATAAGGGAGAGAGATTTATATATAATTACAATTATTACATTATGTATATCTTTTTATTCTTTTTTATAAATAAGCTCCTTGTTTTTGATTTTTTATAAATTACATTCTTTTTGATTTCTATTGAAAAATTTAATATTAAGAGGACTTTTATGAAAAAATCAAATGACAATAACGCACTCGCTAGAAGTCAAAGGGAGTTGTTTGTAGGGATTAGGGATTTTATTGTTTTTAAATTTAAGCGTATGGTTGTTTTTAACGGAGTAAGGGATTTTACAAAAATGAGATTTTTGTCCATAGAATTAGAAAAATGCGAAAATGTTAAAGATTTGGAAAAATTATGTCATACAATTTATAATCAAGGCACAAAGCATATTTTGATGATGCGTGTATTGTTTTTATTCTTTGACTATTTTTGCAAGCATTTGAAAGTTAAGCGGTTGAGACTAATCAATGAAGAAATGCTTGTGAATTTTTTATTTGAGTTAGCTAAACAAAGAAAGATTAATTCAATGGCAAAATATGTAATGTATATTAGGCAATTTTTTGATTACTTGGATAAGACTAAACATTATGAATTTTATTTTAGTCTTAAAAATATAGCCTTTGCTAAACACAAGGATAATTTGCCTAAACATCTAAATTCAAAAGATTTGAAATCTTTTATATATACTCTTATAAACTATAGAACTAGAAGCAGTTATGAAAGGAGAAATAAGTGTATTTTGCTCTTAATTATTTTGGGTGGTTTGAGAAAATCTGAGGTTTTTAATTTAGAATTGAGAAATATTGTTTTAGAAAAAGAGCATTATATCTTGCTTATAAAAGGCAAAAACAATAAAGAGCGAAAAAGCGTTCATTAAACGAGAAATGCTAGAAAAATCTTTAGATGAGTGGTTGGGTGATAGCAAACGATTGAGTAGTTTTAATGGGCGTTTTGTATTTAAGAAGTCTTTGTCTAACTATACTCAAAAGCATTGTTCAATCAGTAATTTTGTGTTAAAAATTTTTATGTTGAGTGGTATTGAAAATTTTAAACAATATGGCACAGGATTGCACCTATTTAGACATAGTTTTGCCACTTTAGTCTATGCTAAGAGTAGGGATATTGTTTTGACTTCAAGAGCATTAGGACACCAATCCCTAAGCTCCACAAAAATCTACATTCACACCGCACAAGAATATAATAAACAAGTAGCAAGCATTTTTGATAATTTGTTGAGTGGGTGAAAGATGGTTAATTCCTCATTCAAAAATCCTTTAAAAGATTGTTTTTTGATGTTTTTTTGCAGTTTATCTCGTTGCTTTAGAACCAACATTAACAAAACCAACCGAAGTTCTTATGTTTTCAGGCTGAGAGGCTCTGTTTTTAATGTTATTTACAGCATTGCCTATTGCACCTTCTGTTTTCACAAGAAAATTGCCAGTTCCTACAGAAGCGCCTTTAACGCCACCGCTTACTGCACTACCTACATTACTAGCAAAGCTTAAAAAACTTTGCGACCCAGCTTTTAAGAAGTTAGCTAAATCAACCGAGCCACCTTGTGTTCCAAAAATGGTATTGATAATATTTGGAATATTGCTAATTAAAGCTGAAGTAATCGCTGAAATGATAATAATGCCGATAGTTTCTATGATATTTTGAGTAGGGTTAAATAATTCTAACCCAATAGAATTTAACATGGCAAATAAAAATACAAGAGGTGCATAAAAGGTCAGAGAAAAAACTTTTTTAATGTAAGAAAAGAAAAATCCTTGAGTTTGTTTAAAAAATAAACAAGGCGTCATAAAAATAAAGCATAGTAAATAAAAAGTTTTTTCTATAAAAATAATACAAATAAGATAAATTGTTTTAAATATAAGTAAGATTTGAAAAAACACAATAGCCACAAAAGATAGAGACTGCATAATGAAAACAAATGGTTTGCTAAAACCTGCGTTATTTTCTCTAAAGCTTTCATAAAAAGCAAAAAGTTGCTTGGTTTGATTTTTTATGATTCCTTGTATATTACCATTAAAACTTATAAAACTTTGATTTGTTTTATTTTGGGATTGATTTGATTGTTGTTGAGCTTTTTTGTAAAAAGTTTTTGTTGTTTCTTCAATGGCGTTATTAAGAATGACTGCAGGCGTTTCTACAAAAAACTCTACATATGAATGGAATTTTTTAGGACTATTCAAAGCAAAGTGCATTAAGGATAGAAGTGCAAGAAAAAAAGCAAATTGCGTGAAAGTTTTTATTTCAAAAAATTCATTATTTTTGTATTTTTTTACAGAATATGCAAAAATAAGTATTGTTCCTATAGAAACCATAGCAGGTGCGATTGCTTTTGCAATATTGTTGTATTTGCCTTTAAATTCATTGGTGAAATTTTGAAATACGCCTATAATACTACTATAAAGCCCATCAGTAGCCACATCGAGATTATCAGCTGGTATGAAATAAGAAATAATACCAATAGCAAGAGAAATACCACCCCAAAACAAATAAGACATTATTCATCCCATCCTTGTGTAATATTGTTTTTCATTTGTTCAGACTTTTCTGTTGCTATATTCCCACCTTGTGTCATCATAAAAGATTTTTCAATATCAGGCAATTGTGAAGTGGGTAGTCCAAATTTATTTAAATTTGCTTTAAAAACTTGACTTGTCTTTTTATTTATTTCTAAAAACTCTTTTTTAACGCTTTCAGGAGGGTTTAAAATTGATGGCGTAATGATATTTTGTTCTTTATAATAAGTGTCCGAATAGGCACTTGCCATAAGAGACAGGGTTTGATTCATAAAGTTTAGGTTATTAGCAATATTGAGTAAAATTTGCGTGTTTAACATTTCAAATTTTTGTTTAAAGTCTGCATAGACTTTTGCTTTAATTTCTTGATTTGTTGCTCCTTTAAGCCTTTCTATATATACGAGCCATTATCTTTCTCAAAAGTGTTTATCAATCGTTCAATTTCAAGCGTATTACTAAAACAATAATCCTTACCATCAATATTTTGTTTAGAGCAATACCCTTCTTCTGCATAAATAGGATTTTTAACGGAAAGATCTTGTGTAAAACTTGCGCCCCTGTTCTGTAAAGATGAAAAAAGTTTAAAGGTTCTAGCTTGAGCTTCTTTGAATCTTTTTAAATCAATTTGTTTTGATTGAGATAAAAAATCTCCATAGCACTGAAAATTTTTTGATATTAGACAAGTTTGTACTTGAGCTAGGTATTGTTGCTTTTTTATCTCTAAAAGTTCTCGCTCTTTTGTCTTGCAAATAAAGTCTGCTAAAACCCTACCACTTAAACTTGTTGTTATATCTTGAGTGGTTGTAATTTGCGTATTTCCAAGTGCATTAGCTAAATTTTCTAAAGCTTGTCTAGTGGCACTCTTTTCTTTTCCCTTATCGGAGAAAAAAATCTCTTTTGTTTTTGGGTTAATTTTATTCATATCTAATTCAGGGCATTTGTTAGCAATATTTCGTAATAAAAATTTTTCGGCTAGATTGTAGTTTTTAGCGCTTTCTTGTAGAGCGAGAGCGTTTGATTTTACATTCTTGGCAATTTGAGTTGCATTTTCTACTAAACCCATAGGGTTAGGGATATTTAAGATAGAACCATTCATAAACTGATTGGTTTTCAGTAAAATATCATTCACTTTATTTAGTTGGTTAATGGTTGATTGAGCTTTTTCTATCATATCTTGGTATCTTTTGATTTGGTCAGCCCAGTGATTGACCTGTTGAACAAAGCGAGACTTGTCTATAGCGTCTTTTGCTTGTTGCCAGACATTCTGCGTAGGGTTATCCACAATCATAGCCACAGCGTTTAGGTGGTTTAAAGCAATCGCCAACAACAGAATAAGGGATTTTTTTAAAAAAGTCTTTAACGCTTTCATGCCTTATCCTTAAAAAGGCCTATAAATCAGTCTTTGAGTGCAAGAAATTTGATTATCATGCCAATTATACCAATTCTTACCAATTTTTGTTTTTTCACTCCAAATGCTATATTGAGCGCAAAAGCCTTCACTTTGATTGAGGTAGTAATTAGTCCAATCAATATAGCCTTGCGATTGTTTAAGATCGTTATCCTTGTAATAGCCTTGATGGATTTCTACATACTTCAAATAATCATTACTCAATTCCAATCCGTTTTTCAAAATGTTTTGAGTCCTGTTGATGGTGGTTTGAGTGGTGATAAGATTATTAGGTTGTGGGTTCTTCATTATCCTGAGCTGGGCGTAAATAAGGTTGAGTGGTTTGAGTGGTAGTGGTTTTGTAAGTGGTGCTCCAATCGGTGATACTAGGATTAGTATGGAAATATTGCGGTTGGCAACGATTGACTCCATAAGGTTTTTGGCATTGTTCCTTCTCACCATAATTTTTTCTTTCTATCTTAAAATAATGGCTTGTGGTCGTATCGCTTAAGACTTTAGAGCTGGACACACCCATCACATAAGGACTAACAACCGCACCACTTTTAATCCCTGCTTCAAAATTACAAGGCGTAACTTCTACCCATTCTCCATTAAGCTTGTTATAGCTTTTTAACATTGTAGGTCTTTTGGCTTCTAATTTAGCGTCATTGTATTCCCATTGACCGCATGCAAATTCTTGATATTGTGAGCTTAATTGGGTAGCAATCCCACGATTTAAAATCTGTTGTTTGTTAGGGTTGCTGGGATCATTGTAATACTGATCTATTATGGGCGTTAAGGTTTGTGTTTTATCATTTTTTTCATACCTAACAATCCTATCTTGCACTCTTGCATAATCGCTGCAAGGCACAGCAACATGGATTAGATTATCCATCCCACGAAACACGATTTCAGTTTGAAAGGTCTGAGTTTTCCCCATACCATAACCTTTATCGCTCGTGGTTTGTAAGGCGCATTTGCTGTCATCTTTGTAAAGTTGCATGGCGTATTGAGCGCCTTGTAAATCCACACAACCACCGATATTTTGTGTCTTGTTTTCCCTATCTACATAGTAGTATTGCGTTTGCTTGATAGCCTTACCGGCTTCAAAATCGTATCTATAAGCGCATTTAGTGTCATCTCTTAAAGCGTTCATAGAAATACAAGAGCCATCTTTAGCGATAACATCTAGTTTCATCGTGTTGTTGGGGCTTAATTCAGGCACTTTACAATACTGGCTGGAGTAATTGTTTTCTTGCGAGTTAGGATTAGTGGTGCTATTAGAACTACTGCCATTAGTTGGGCTAGTGGTGTTAGTAGGATTATTGGAATTGTTTGTGTCTCCATTACCAAAAGGAATAGGGAAAAGCCCCCCATTCCCTAACCCCCCACCACTTGAACTACCATTATTAAAATTGTCATACCCTCCTGTGTTGTTGTTAGTAGAGCCATGATTAGTGAAATTGTTCTCATAACCCCCTACAGAGCCACCGCTTGAAGAGCTAGAGCCATTCACTCCATCCACACCTAACACGCCATCTGTATCAATACCACTGCCCACTGCATTATGATTTGAATTATTTCCATTTGCACCATTACTCCCACTGCTCCCATTTATCCCATCGTTGCCATTTATCCCATAGCCATTACTCCCATTTGCGCCATCTTTACCATTGATAGCGTTATCATTGGGGCTGTTAGGGTTGTTGCTAAAAGGCATGTTAGCATACATGGGGTCATTGGTAGCGTTCGTTTGAGCGATGTTTTCTAGCTTTTGGTATTCTTCTTTACTAATACCTAAAATTTTAGCCACTTCTTCAGCATTCTCGCCTTTTAAAACAAGGAGAGTGGATTTTTTAATCTTGGCGTTAGGAGGTATCTTTAAACTGGTTTTAGCAGGGCTAGTCAAAGGAAACGATTGATTGTCTCTTAAAAGACTGGTGATTTCTATATCTATGCTGTTAGTTGCATTGTTTCTAAAATAAAACCCATGAGCTTCTACTTTAAACACCCTCTTGCCTAACACCACCCTGCTTTCTATCGCTCCATTAGGCAAATTAGCGTCAATTTCTTTAGTGGTGATAACACTCAAAGCATAAGCTGGACTAAGCAAACCTAATAAAAACGCTCCCAGAATAAAGCAGGAAAATAAAAAATGGTTATATGAATAAGTTTTCATTTGTTTTTTGCTCCTTTATTAAAGCTTTTGTTGGGGTTTATTTTCAAAAACTCATCTCCATAGGTATAGACACGCCATCATTTGCTAAGCTTTGATTATTTTTTAATTCTTTAGACTTTGTTAATGCGTTTTGTATGTTTTGCTTTGATTTATTTTCAAAAGCTTGTAGTTTAGGACTTAATGGCTTTTTCTCAGTGTTATTTTTTACAGATTTTTTACCATTAAAATCAACAGAATGATTACCCTGATTAAAATCAATAGGTTCATCATCTAAAAAAGACAAATCATTGTTATTTTTTACATTATTATTGTCAATAATGTTATTTTGTTTAATATTATTGTCTTTAATTAGATTATCATTAGTAGTATTTTTAACCATCTCATTAACATTAGCATTATTTTGAGTTAAATTATTTTGATTTTCGCTATTAAACTTCCAAACACCCAAAACTCTTTTATCCACTTCGTTATTGGCAATAGCGTTTTGTAAGATTTTATGTTGCTCTTCATTGAGTGGGGGAATATGATTTTCTTTTTGATTGTTAAAAATGCCATAAGGAGTTTGATTAGCTTTTGAATTTTGAATATTGTAAGTTAGGGCAAGTTTTATGGGGTCATTTTCTTTTAAATTTTTATTATTGATTAGAGCTGTCATTAAAACTTCATTTAAAAATTCTTTGTGCTTTGTCTTCATAGCGCTTGGTTTTTTATTAACCAGCATGGCTAAAACTTGCAATTCTTTGGCACTCATATTGTGTTTAGCGTATTCTAAAAGCTCTTTTTTGAATAATTTATCAGAGTATTTTTTTTGTTTTTCACTAGGTAAATCTTGTTGTGTAGCCTTAAAATTTTCTCTTCTGTTATGTAAAAAATTTTTTAAATTTGTTATAGGTATCAAATGAGAGTTTTTAGAATTTTCCCTAATATTTTCCTTTGTTTCTGTGTTTAATTGTTCTTTATTTTGATGATTTTTATCGTCTTGTTTGTTGATAAACTCTTTTATCTCCAAGTTAAGCTCATTATTTTGTAAATCATCTAAATCTTGTTCAAAAGACTTCTGAATGGTTTGTTCTTCATCGTCTTTGTCTTTATTATCACTTAAATGTTCTAAATCTTTTAAGTCATTTTGTAAAGCACTTTGTAATTCAAAATCAATATTATCTTGTTCTAAAAGTTGCTGTTGCGTTTTGTCTGTCGTGATTGTTTGTTGTAACTCTTCAAGCTCTTTAGAATAGATAGATTGTAAAGTTTCAAATTCTGCATAATTAGACGCACGGCTTAAATCATTAGAAAACCTAGTTAAAAAAGTTGTCCATTCTGCATTGCCTCCAAATTTATTATAAATTTCTTTCATATCTTTTTTTAGCTCTTTAAAAAAATCACTCCAAGCTTTTGCTTTTTGTTGCTCATTGATGGAAAATAAACTATCAAATAACATTTAAAACTCCATTGTAGAGTATTGATCTACTTGCTTTTGTGTTTGGTTTTGTTTTTGATTTTCAAAAAAGATTTGTTGGTATTTTTCGTTTTTAATCGTGCAATAGTCATTGATAGTTTCAAACAATTTATCAATATTGTTTTTATAAGCGCTTTTTTGTTCATCACTAAAATCATTATTTTTATCTATATCGTTTAAAATCCTATCTTTGACATCTTTTAATACAAGATTAGAAGTGGCTCGTTTTTCCATAGGGTAATCTTTATCATGTTCTAGTCTTATCATGGCGTTTGTAGATTTCTCAAAATGAGCGTTATTAAGGGGTTTTAGGTTTTCAACGAAATTATCCATTTGTTGTTCGCTTAAATATTTAGAAAACGCTTCTAAATTATATAACTTTTCAATTTTTGCATAAGGTTCGCATTTTTCTTGTACCCTTTCAAAATAAGTCTCACCCATTGAGTTAGTTTTTTCTTGAGTTTCATACAAGGGGATTTTTTCGCCCTTAGCATTTAGAATGTATTCGCCTTGATTGTTTTTTGCATAAATAATCTCGTTGTTTTCATTTCTTAGAATTTTATCTTTTGAGTGTTTAATGAACATAACTTCCACGCAAGGCTCATTGTTTTTAATTTCTCTTAAAGCGTTTCTAAGTTCATTAGCTTTTTGTGGTTCTTCATTGGCAAGTTTCCCTATCTCTAGTTTAATTGCAGCATCACTAAGCCCTATCCATGTGCTTGAATTATAGTTATGTATAGCCTTTTCTAAGTCAAGGTTAAGATCATTTACATTGTTATAAGGAGCGCCTGAGTAAGTGCAAAAATTACGGCTATTTTGAGCTATGCTTTGTTTGTAATCATCTTTACTAATACCCATCTTTTCTAATTTAGCACCACTTTTATAAGGTGCTTCCACTTTATTGCTTGGGTTTGCTATAAACAAGAGATTGTCTGCAACTTTTTTTGTGTAATAAATCTTAGCTCTTTCAAGCTCATTTAGTCCCTTGTTTTGTGATACTTGCTCTGTATTTTGGTTCATATAAAATCTCTAAAAATAAAAATTTTTTAAATATAACCATATTTTTAAAAACTAAACAATACGGGTTTTTAAAAGATTTTTATTCTAAAAATCCGTATGTTTTAGTTACTAAACTTATGCCTTAATTATAAAAACCTACTCTAAAGGACTACACATGCAAAAAAAGAAAGCTAAAAACCCACAACCGAATTTATTTAGCATCTTAGATAATGGCGATATTGCAACAAACAATCCTATTGAAGAGTCAGACAAAGTCAATGAAATACAAGAGCCACTCCCTTATGTCGTGAAAACACAAATCAATAAAGCAAGCATGATTTCTAGAGATCCTATTGAATGGGCAAAGTATTTAAGCTTTGAAAAACGAGTGTATAAGGATAATAGTAAAGAAGATGTCGCTTTCTTTGCCAATGGTGAGATAAAAGAAAGTTCTCGTGTTTATGAAGCAAATAAGGAAGGTTTTGAAAGGCGCATCACTAAAAGATACGATCTGATTGATACCATAAGAAATAGAGAATTTTTTTCAAAAGAAATTGAAATTCTAACCCACACAAACAGCTTAGAAGAATTGAAAGAACAAGGTTTAGAAATCCAATTGACCCACCATAATGAAACGCATAAAAAAACCTTAGAAAATGGCAATGAAATCGCTAAAGAATACGACTATATTAAAGATATTTACCAAGAAGTAGAAAGAACACAAGATGGTAAATTGGTAAGAGAAATAATCCCCAGTATTTCTAGCGCTGAGTGTTTTAAGCTCTATAACAAACTGCCTTTTGAATCAATAAACAATGAAAATACCAAATTGAACACTAACGCCAATGAAGAAGTTAAAAAACTAGAATTTGAATTAGCTAAAGAAGCGCATGCTTTAATCCTAGAGCAACGATTGCTTTCAGCAACAAATTATTATCCTTGGATAGACAAAGATGATAATGCGAATTTTACTTGGAAAATGCATAGGCTTATCAATGAAAATAAACTCAAAGAAAACCATCTCAGTGCAGATAACGCTAATAAGATTAAGCAATTTTTCTTTAATAATGGTTTTATTTTAGGCTGGACTAAAGAAGAACAAAGCGCTATACAAGAAAACAGAGATTATTCTTTAAGAAGCGCTCTTTTGAGTTTAGAAGAAATCGCTCAAGCAAAAATTGAATTGCAAAAATACTATGAAAGCGTTTATGTTAATGGCGATGGAAGTAGAAGAGAAATCAAGCCTTTTAAAGAAATTTTAAGAGACACCAACAATTTTGAAAAGGCTTATAAGGAGCGTTATGACAAATTGGTAAGCTTGAATGAAGCAATCATTCAAGCTAAAGAGGGTGGTAATGAGCAGCAAAATTCTAGTGCAAATGACAATAACCCTATTAAAAATACAATAGAGGCTAATACTTCTAACAATATTATTCAAAATAATAATAATAATAATCTAAATTTAAGCGTTGTTGATTTAGAATTAGAGCAACAAAATTTAGGAGAACCAAATGGAAAAGAGAGAACAAATCGCGCAGATGAGCCGAGCAGAGCTAGAGCAGGAATTCCGCAAGAGATTCACCGCAGAAGCGAACCTAGAGGACAGCAAGAGGGAGTGGAGCGATCGAGTGATGAAAAACTTTCACACCAAAACTCTAGTTTATTTACTGAGCCTAGAGAGCAGGGAGGAACAAGAGGAGTTTATAGATCTAGCGACCAACAGGCAGTTTCAGAAAAATCCCATAGAGAGCGAGATAGAATACATGAACATGTATCTAGAAGAGATGGAATATCAGCAAGAGCAAATACAAGAGCAAATAGCAATGGAGCGTCAAGTCCAGCAAGCCGAATGGAAAATGGAACAAGAAGCGAAGAAAAGGGGGATAATCCCAATGATGAGAGAGGAATACCACAGACACCGCAATCCCCATCTCATCAACAAAATAGCTCCAGAGATTTGGGGCTTTCTCTCTCTAGAGAACAGCCAGGACAGACTGGACGCTTACGCCTTTTTGATCATGGACAGATGGGCTCATTATTTCCCACAGACCATGAAAACCAAAGATCACAGAACAATAGGGAGCTTAATAAAAGCAGTGATAGAGCAAACGAAAATGGAGACAAAAGCCCTAGACAGAATGGAAGCGCAAATCAAGAGGGCGCAAGGAGTGAGCGATATGGAATTGCTCAAGGAAGCTCAAATCAATCAGTATTACCACTTGCTCAAAGCCGATTACATCATGCAGGATTCAGCGCACCAAATGGACTTGGAAACCTTGAACAAAACAGGGATCAAAAGAGAGGACTTTTATCAAATTTAGACCATTTAGAAAGCCTGCTTAACGCTATTAGAAACAACACCATAGCGAGTGAGCCCGACTTTAGATCCAGGCTCTTAGAAGCTATTTACCACAACGAGCCTTTAAAGGATAGCCTTGTGGGGGCACAACTCCTTAAAGACCCTACGACTAAAGTCTTTTATGACAAATTCCAATTAAAAATCAGCCCTAAAAAAGTCTTAGAGATTTTAGAAAATCGCCTTAAAAAATCCATTGAAACAGCGAATGAAACGCTAAACGCATTCAATGATCTGGATAGTCAAGCCATTGGTTTAAACGCTATCTCTAATAGCGTAGGATTAAATCCCACACAAGAGAGCAAAATAACAGACAATAGCGTAGAGTTGAATAACGCTCAAGAACAAACCGCGCAAGAGCAAGACACGCAAGAAAACGCACCAACCACGCTAAAACAAGAAACACCAACCACCCCAGCCATCGCCCTTAACCCTAAAATAGATTTTAAACCGAGCGAAGAAGTTTTAATTAAGGGAGCTAAAACTCGCTATAAGGCTAACATTGAAGCCATTAGGCTTTTAAAAGAATTGCAAGCCAAACAAGAGATCTTAAAAGACCATTATTACGCCACTTTAAAAGAGCAAGAAATCCTAGCGCAATTTAGCGGATGGGGTGGGTTAGAAAGCTACTTTAAAAAGGCTCAACACCCTGAGGAATTTAAAGAATTAAACGCCTTACTCACTAAAGATGAATTCAGAAGAGCTTATTTGAGCGCAAGAGACGCTTACTACACCCCTAAATTAGTTATTGATAGCATTTATCAGGCTTTAGATCAATTAGGGTTTAATAACGACAATTATCAAAAAGAAATCTTTGAACCCAGTTTAGGCACAGGCAAATTCATCGCTCATGCGCCAAGCGATAAGAATTACCGCTTTATGGGAACAGAATTAGATCCTATTAGCGCTAGTATTTCTCAATTCCTTTACCCTAATCAAGTCATCCAAAACACCGCTTTAGAAAAGCACCAATTCTATCAAGAATACGATGCGTTTGTGGGCAACCCTCCTTATGGCAATCATAAAATCTATAGCTTTTATGACAAAGAATTGAGTAACGAGAGCGTTCATAATTACTTTTTAGGGAAAGCTATTAAAGAATTGAAAGATGATGGTATAGGAGCTTTTGTGGTGAGTTCTTGGTTTATGGATGCTAAAAACCCTAAAATGAGAGAACGCATCGCGCAAAACGCCACTTTTTTAGGAGCGATAAGATTGCCTAATAGCGTGTTTAAAGCAACAGGCGCAGAAGTGACTAGCGACATTGTGTTTTTTAAAAAAGGCGTTGAAAAAGCAACCAATCAAAGCTTCACTAAAGCTATGCCTTATTATGACAAGATCATTGATGGCTTGGATGATGACACCCTTTCTGCCTTACAAAACAACCGCTTTGATAGTTTTATTCCTAGCGATCAACTTAAGATTGTCAATGCGATTGCAAGCCATTTTGGTTTCAAACAAGAAAAATTGCAACGCTGGTATGAAAAAATAGACACCGCTAACTTTGGCTACAACGAACAAGACTATAAGATCATTAAAGACTTCATGGATAAAGTTGGAAAGAACAATATCAATCTCAACGAATAAACCCTAAATGAATACTTCATCCACCACCCTGAAAACATTCTAGGGCATTTGAGTTTGGAAAAAACCCGCTATAGCTTTGAAATCAATGGCGAACAAATTTATAAATACGAGTTGCAAGCCTTAGAAGATAAAAGCTTAGATTTATCCCAAGCGCTTAAACAAGCGATAGAAAAATTGCCTAAAGATGTCTATCAATACCATAAGACTACCCTTAAAACAGACGCTCTCATCATTGATATAAATAACGAACGCTATGAAGAAGTTCAAAAGCTTATCAAAAATTTAGAAAGGGGGGAATTAGTCAAGTGGGATAATCTTTATTGCCAACTAGAACAAAATAATGAAATGGGCATCTTTTTAAAGCCTACTAAAATCAACTCTAAAGTCCAAGATTCACGACTAAAAGCCTATTTTAAAATTAAAGACGCTTTGAATGATTTAACGAGCGCGGAATTAAACCCCTTAAGTTCTGATTTAGAGCTAGAAAACAAGAGGGCTAAACTCAATCTTGTTTATGATGAATTTGTCAAGAAATTTGGCTATCTCAATAAAAACAAAAACCGCAAGGACATCAAACAAGATTTGTATGGCGCTAAAGTCTTAGGATTAGAAAAAGACTTTGAAAAAGAAATCACTCCTAGAAGCGCTAAAATGCAAAACATAGAGCCAAGGCAAGCTCAAGCCAAAAAAGCTCAAATCTTTTTTGAAAGGACTTTAAACCCTAAAAAAGAATTTATTATCACTAACGCTAAAGAGGCATTAATTGCAAGCATCAATCAAAAAGGGGGTTTGGATTTGCATTTCATTAGAGATCATTTCACAACCCAAAGTTTAGAAACCACGATTAAAGAACTTTTAGAGCAAAAACTGATTTATAAAGACCACAAGGATAATGGCGACTATGTTTTAGCGAACGATTATTTGAGCGGTAATGTGAAAAGAAAACTCAAAGAAGTGAAAGAAGCCATCAATCAAGGCGTGGAGGGCTTAGAGATTAATTTGAAAGATTTAGAGCTGATTATCCCTAAAGATTTGAAAGCCACTGAAATCATGGCTAATATCAACAGCCCTTGGATACCCACCCAGTATTTAGAAGAGTTTTTAATAGAATTGAGCGCTAACCATTATGAAAAGCAATACGGCGATAAAATGACAGATTACCAACTAGGCAATCTCAAAGAAGACATCAAAGTAGAACACCTAAGCGGTGCTTATGAAGTTTTTATTAGAAACAATGAATTGAACGAGCTTTATGGCATCAGGCATAAAGACAGAGCGCATTCTTATAAAGCGCCTTTTGAAAGTCTTTTAAACAAAGTCTTAAACAACAAGGATTTGAGCGTTAAATACGCCCAAGTTGATCCTAATGACCCTAAAAAAGAAATCTTTATCACCGATGAAGAGCAAAGCAATCTCGCCAGACAAAAAGCAGAAGAATTGAAAGAAGCTTTTAAGGACTGGATTTATAAGGATTATGCAAGAAGAACCCATTTGGAGCAGATCTATAATGACACTTTCAATAATTCTGTTTTAAAAACCTATGATGGCTCGCAATTAGAACTAGAGGGCTTTAACCAGTATATCAGCTTGCGACCCCACCAAAAGAACGCTATTTTTAGAACCATCCAAGACAGGGCGGTGTGTTTAGACCATCAAGTTGGAGCAGGCAAGACTTTGTGCGCTATAGCCAGTTGCATGGAACAAAAACGCATGGGATTAGTGAATAAAACGCTCATTGCCGTGCCTAACCATTTAACCAAGCAATGGGGCGATGAATTTTATAAGGCTTACCCTAACGCTAATGTGTTGGTTGTTGATAGCAAGGACATCACTGAAAAAGAAAGAGAACTTTTATTCAATCAAATCGCTAACAACAATTATGACGCTGTGATTATCACGCACACCCATTTGGAATTATTGTCTAACCCTAGAGGAATCATAGAAGAATTGAAAGAAGAAGAGCTAGTGAATGCCGAAAAAAACTTTGAAAGGCAAGAACTGGCTTATAAAAATAACCCTAGAGAAACTAAAAAACCCAATGAAAGAGCCTTTAAAAACAAGTTGGATAAAATCCGCGCTAAATACGATGCGATTTTAGAAAAACAAGGCTCTCATATTGATATTAGTCAAATGGGGATTGAAAATTTGATTGTAGATGAAGCCCACTTATTCAAAAATCTAGCCTTTGAAACTTCTATGGAAAAAATTGCAGGGCTTGGTAACCAACAAGGCTCTAATCGCGCTAGAGATTTGTTTATTAAAACGCGCTACTTGCATCAAAACAATAAGAAAATCATGTTTTTAACCGGCACGCCTATAGCTAATTCCTTGAGTGAAATGTATCACTTGCAACGCTACCTGACCCCTGATGTGTTGAAAGAAAGAGGGTTAGAATTCTTTGATGATTGGGCTAAGACTTATGGGGAAGTGGTGAATGATTTTGAATTAGACACTTCCGCTCAAAGTTATAAAATGGTTAATCGCTTTTCTAAATTTAGCGATGTGCAAGGCTTAAGCACCATGTATAGAGCTTTTGCGGATATTGTCTCCAACGATGATATTTTAAAGCATAACCCCCACTTTGTGCCTAAAGTGTATGGGGATAAACCTATCAATGTGGTGGTGAAAAGAAGCGAAGAAGTGGCTCAATTTATTGGCGTGGCTTTAGAAAATGGCAAATATAATGAAGGCTCTATCATTGATAGGATGCAAAAATGCGAGGGCAAGAAAAGCAAAAAAGGGCAAGACAATATCCTTTCTTGCACCACAGACGCTAGAAAAGTGGCTTTGGATTACCGCTTGATTGACCCTAACGCTAAAGTAGAAAAAGAATTTTCTAAAAGCTATGCTATGGCAGAAAATATCTATGAGAATTATTTAGAAACTAATGCCACTAAAGGCACACAACTTGGTTTCATAGGGCTATCCACACCCAAAAACCATAGCCAAAAAGTGAGTTTAGAAGCGCCAGATAACGCTCATGAGATAGAAAATAAAAATCCCCTAGATGAAGCTCAAGAACTTTTAGAGAGCTTGTCTAGTTATGATGAAAAGGGCAATCTTATCGCTCCTAGCAAGAAAGAATTAGAGAACGAACTCAAAGAGAAAAAGGCTAAAAGCGTCAATTTAGATGAAGAGTTAGCTAAAGGCTGTTTGTTTGATGTTTATAGCGATGTTTTAAGGCATTTAGTCCAAATGGGTATCCCACAAAATGAAATCGCTTTCATCCATGACGCTAAAACCGAAGAACAAAAGCAGGATTTGTTTAAAAAAATCAATCGTGGCGAAGTCAGGGTATTATTGGGCAGCCCTGCTAAAATGGGTGTAGGCACTAATGTGCAAGAGAGATTAGTCGCTATGCATGAATTAGATTGCCCATGGAGGCCTGATGAATTGTTGCAAATGGAAGGGCGTGGGATAAGACAAGGCAATATTTTGCACCAAAACGATCCTGAAAATTTTAGAATGAAAATCTATCGCTACGCCACTGAAAAAACTTATGATAGCCGTATGTGGCAAATCATAGAGACTAAATCTAAAGGCATAGAGCAATTTAGAAACGCGCACAAATTAGGCTTGAATGAATTAGAAGACTTTAATATGGGGAGTTCTAATGCAAGTGAGATGAAAGCAGAAGCGACAGGCAATCCCTTGATTATTGAAGAAGTCAAATTGAGGGCTGAAATCAAAAACGAAGAAGCAAAATACAAAGCTTTCAATAAAGAAAATTATTTCAATGAAGAGAATTTGAAAAACAACTCTTCTCAATGGGATTATCTCAAACAGGAATTGAAAGATTTAGAAACGCTTCAAAGCTCTGTAATGATCCACACTCATACAGAGATCAGGCTCTATGATTTGAAAAATGAAGAGAGTAAGGATTATGAGCTTATCAAAGTTAAAGAAGTAGAGCCTTTAAAAGAAAACGCCTCTATGAGTGAAGAATTAACGCACAAAAAACTCAAAGAACAAAACAAGCAAATAGCCGAACAAAATAAAGAAAAGCTAGACGCTATTAAAAAGCAATTTGCAAGCAATTTGAACGACTTGTTTTTCAATGAGGAAAGAGATTGTAAGCTTTTAGAATACAAGGGCTTTGTGGTGAATGCTTATAAACTAAGTATCAAGTGGAGTTTAGTTTAAGCCCTAAAGACAATCCAAACATTGCCTATAGCCCTAGCAATATGGTTTATAAAAACGATACTGCCAACATGTTTAGCTCTTATAATTTCTGCGGTGAGATCAAATTTGATGGGTTTTTAAAGAGACTGGATAACGCTATCACTAAACTCCCTGAAAAAATCAAGGAATTAGAAAACTCCATTGAAACCACTCAAGAAAATATCGCTAAATACACAAGATTAGTGGATCAAAAACCTTCTTACCCACGACTAGAATACCTGCAAGCTTTAAAATGGGATCATAAAACTCTAATAGATGATTTAGCTAAAATGGACAAAGACAGAGATTATAAGCCTGTGTTCAACCCTAAATCTAAAGAAGTTTTAGAGAAAATGAACGCTGAAAAAAGAGCGAGTTTAGTGGATGAGAGTGTAACAGAAGAGATAAAAGAGCAAGCCAACCAAGAAGCGCATAGGCCAATGAAAAAAGCGGCTAATGATGATTACGACATGGGGATGTGAGTTCCACTAATATTTTCAATAACATGTTTTTAAATAATGTTATTTAATTTGGCGTAATGCCTTTTAATATTCTTTTTCTCTAAACTTTTCCCTTTTTAAAAACACCCTAAAAAACCACCACTAATAAAATTCTGCTAACCATTTCAAAAAGAACTAACAGATAACATAATTATTTACAATAACATAGTATTAAGTTTTTCTATTTTATATACTTTTAAGCTATTTATATTTAAAATATGTTTAACAAAATGACAAAGGAATAAGCGATGATAATCACCATAGCTAATGAAAAAGGAGGGAGCGGTAAATCCACTTTGTGTTTGAACTTGTGCGTTCAATTATTGCTAGACAAGAAAGATATTGCCGCATTAGACACTGATAGCCAAAAGAGTTTGGAAGTGTTCAACAATATTAGAAGCGAAACAAGTTTGCCCAATTTCACGCTCTTTAATCGCACAGGTAATATCACAGACACCTTAAAACAGATGACGGATAAATACGAATACATCCTTATTGATACTAAGGGCGAACATTCCAAAGAAAGCCAAAGGGCTATGTTATTGAGCGATTGGGTGCTAATACCCACCACGCCAAGCCAACTAGACATAGCGGTGCTATTAGACATGCTAGAAAGGATTAGAGACATCCAAGCGTTGAATGAAAACTTAAAAGCTTGCATTGTGATGAACCGCATCCCTACTATCCCCACTCTTAAAGAGAAAAAAGCTCTCATTGATTTTATCAACCAAAATAACGCTAATGAAAGCGTGTTTTTAATGGATAATATATTAAGCGAAAGGATAGCTTATAAGCGTTCAGTGAGTGAAGGTATGGGCGTGATGGAATACAATGACAATAAAGCCAAAAACGAATGGTCTCAATTCTATGATGAATTGAGCGGGTATTTAGGGATCAAGAAATGAAATGGTAGAATTTATAGTTTAATTCTAAATAACGCTTAATTGTGTTATGATATTAAAAACAATCTACTTTAAAGGATAAATATGGAATTTAAAAACACTAAAAAAGACAGGTTGAGCGATTTAGAAAATCGCTTTGAGAATGCCAACAAGCATGAAACAAACAAACATGAAAAAGAAGACAGGAAAAAAGCCCACACTCTCTATATTTCAGAGAAAGTGATGAACAGTGTAGAAGAGTATTTGAATGAATTTGGAGTGTTCAGAGAAACTAAAAGCGTGCTTGTTCAAGACGCTATTGTTTTTTATTTAGAACACAAGAAAAAAGAAATGAAGCAAATGCTTTTAGATAAGGCGAGCAAGTTGTGATTTTATGGTGTTTTCATATCAAGGAGCTTAAATGAAAAAACAAGACTTTTCAAGTTAAGAGCGTTAGGTTTGGCATGTTTAATGGGATTAGGCGTGAGTGGTTGCGCGTTTTTAGATAAGCAAATTTTAAACGACCACTTGACTAAGGCTAAAAACAACCCAAAATACGATTGTCAAAAAGAAATGTGGTCTTTCCCTAAAAAATACGATGGGATAAATCAGTGTTTGAAGGCTCAAGAAGAGCTTATTGAGCCGATTATCACTAAAAAGATTGATCAGTATCAATGCGATGATTTCACTAATGAAGGCTTAAAAGATAAGTGCTTTAAAAGAAACGATGCCTACTTAAACACTCTTTTAACGCCCATCATTCAAAAACAAGAGCGTCGTTTTAGCTGCTTTGACTTCCATAACCCAGAACTAAAAGAACAATGCATGGATAAAACTAACACTTATGAAAAACTAACTAATCATGCGCAATTAGAAGCGTTTGAAAAAGAATACGCACAATATAAAACATACATTATCCCTTACTTCATTAAAAAATGCGTTAAAAATGCACCCAATTTAGCTAACAAGGAAAGACTATGCCAAAAAGAAGTGCATGAAAAATTTCATGACCCTTATTCTAGCTCTAAAGAATTGAGCGTTAAATCAACTATTTCTTTTTGCATTAAAAAAGTTGATGCTAAATTAAAAAAAGCCGCTCTGATGAATGGCGTTTATATAAGCCCTTATAAAAAATCTACCCATTGCCAAAGAACGCATTTGGAAAACAAGAGCTTGAAAGAAATCGCTTTAGAGATGAACCCTAAATTAGAAAAGCAAAGCCCTTTTATTGATGCAAACAAAATGGCTATTCAATCTGCGGAGCTGTTGAGAAAGAATAAAGATGCCTTAATCGCTTTTGCTGCAGATATTTGCATGGAGCGTAACGAACATAAAAAAGAAGAGTTTATCAGCCTTAAAGATAGTTGCACCCAATCGCAAGCCAAACTCTATAACAACAAAGAGCGCTTTGACAAATTCATACAAGATTACCAAAAAGACTTAAAAACTTGTCTTTTAGACACTTCTAACACTAAAGAAGAAGTGGAGCAAAATTTTTCACAATGCCAAAAAGAGCAATTGAGAGACGATAACAAAGGCTTGGGCTTCACTTTAGAAGAATTGGTTAAAAAATACGCTAAGTAAAGTTATTTAATTTTATGGATGGTTTTAAAAATCCATTTCATAGTTATTGTTAGGGTTTGTGGGTTCATTGGTAGTTTTGTTAAAATTTTGAGTGGTATTTTTGAGTGCGTTTGTGTTTTCTTGCGTGTCTTGTGTAACGGCTGTGATTTGATAGTTGCTTTGCAAGTTTTCTAAAGCTATACTTGCGCTTTTTAATAAGGTTTTAAAGCATTGTAATTCTTTCTGCAAAAAATTAAGCGATTTTTCACAGCGTTTAATGATTTTATCCCTTTGCCCTCTTTCATAAATGGGCAAATCATTTTCATTAGCCTGTGTTAAAAATTTTAAATCTTTTGATAGCTCCATAGCTCTAGTTTCTAAGAATTCTTTCCGCTTCTTGGCAAAACAATAGTTTTCCTCTTCAAGTCTTTTTAAATGTTCTAAAAGATTAAGCCAAGCTTGTTTGTCTAATAAATTGCCTTGTGGGTTAGAATTTTTAACACTATCATCTATCTTTTTCATTTCAAACCTAGCAATATTAACAAGTAAAGCGCTATCTTTAAAAAACTTAGCCACTAAAAACATATTGCTTTTATCAGTCAAGCTTAAATTTTGATAATTCATATACCTAAAAAATTCAAAAGCTCTCTGCGAAATACTATGTCTATCGCTTTTAAAATCTAAAGCAATTTTTTCTAAATTTTTAGCAATGCTTTTGCTTATAAAAACTTTGCTCATGCTTTTTAGTCTAGTGTAAAGCTCAAAGCGTTTTTTTGAATGGGATAAATCAGCTTCTAAATCTTTGCTAAATTCTTCCTTCAAGACTTTTAAATCTTTATAATCTTTCTCTAAATCTATAATCTTTTTCTGTGTGGCAAAAAGTTTTTTGGTGGTATAAAGATAATCTTTTATTAAAGGGTTTTTACAGACAACCAATTTTTGAGTTTTTTTATAAGTGTTTTTAGGGGTTAAAGATTCTTTATTTAACCATTTTATTTCTTTAAGTTGTTGGTTAAGTTCTTTTTCATTTATTGGGGGCGTGAATTTTTCTTTTTCCCAATGTGTTTTTTCTAACAAACTTTTTAGACTATCTAAATGATCAGATAGGGCATTTTCTCTTTTTTTCAAGCTTTCTATTTGAGAAGTTGCACTGCCCAAAACTTTATAGAAATAGTTTTCATGCCTAAAACTCTTATTGTTTCTAGCCTGTTTTTCTAGCGTGTCTAACTCTATTTCTATGTCTTTAATCGCCTTATAAATATTAGGCGTGTTAGAATATTGCAATTCGCCTTTTGAGTTAGCAAATAAACAATCTTTAAATGTTTCTCTTAGTGTGTGGTAAAACTCTTTACAGCTGTCTTTAGAATTAAAGCGTAGTTGCTTATTGGTAATTCTGTTAGTCTTGTTGATAATCACATGCACATGCGGATTGTTTTGGTGTGTATGGAGTTTCATTATAAAAGGATAATCATAACCTAGCGTGTTAGTGAGTGTTTGATACACGCTTAATTCCAAAGCTTTTAAATTTTTTTCATTACAATTTTCATTAATGCTAAACACTAGATGTAAAGCGCAATTTTTAACACGGCTCTTATTTTCTAATAATTTTTCAAATTGCTCATTCCATTGCTCTGCTATATCATTATAATTAACTTCATTAAAAAATTCATCTCTCACTAGCTCACCATGTTTAGCGATATAATCCATCGCCCTTTTTGAATGCAGGCGTGTCATATTGCCTATGTTTTTGATGACCGCTTGTTTTTGTGGCTCTCTTAAACGCATGAATTCTTCTTGTGTCAGTTGGGTTAAATCTTTAGCAAACTTTTTTACTTCTTTATAGTAGCGTTTAGCATAAGTGTATTGTATCTTAAGCGTCTTTTTGGACTTGATGATCTCATAATCAAAAAGCTCATCGCTTTCAAAGTTTTTACTATAACTTTTTTCTAACGCCATTTTATTGTAATTTCATTCTCCCAAAAATTTTGTCGCTTGTTTTAATTTTTTTAGATCTTATTCTACATTATTATTCCCCCTTTTTAAAGTGCAGGATAACACTTCAATTCCGTAAAAATTGAAGTCAATTTGACCTTACAGGTGGCTAAAACACGCACTTTTAAGATGTTCTTAAATCAAACTTAATCAAAAAAACTTATTTTAAAACTTTCAATATATGTGCGATTTTTTGATTGAGGGGCAAAGACTCAGTGCAAATAGCACTAAAGGTTATGACAAGTTATGCTAAAATGAAAACAAGTTGCACTAACTATCTTTTATTAAAAAGGAGTTCAATATGTCAAATATTATTACAGATTACTCGCAATACAATGAAAAGCAACTGCACAATTTCTTAAACTCCATTGAAAAACAATTGCTTAAGGCAGAAGGTGATAAAAATAAGGCGATAAAAAAAATCCAAGAGTGTGAATTGCAAGAACGAATGATCAGACAGGTTTTAGCCCAAAAACATTCTCAAGAAAAAGAACCCACACCAAGTTTGTTAAATACGATCGCCTCAAAAGATGACCCAGAATACGATGTTTCGTTTGGAGACTTCAATGATTTTTTGCAAATAGCAAAACAAGAAAGAGAAAGGCATAATGCTTAAAGTCAGAACTAAGAAAGATTTTCTTAAAGACTTTAATAAGCATATCTTATCTGGGCGTATTAAAGAAAGCGATGTTACAAGCATTGTTGATTGCCTAAAAGAACAAAAACCACTCCAACAAAAATATTGCGACCATGCCTTAAGTGGCAATCTTAAAGGGCTGAGAGAGTGTCATGTCAAGCCAAACTTGTTATTGATTTATGAAATCAAAAAACAAGAAAACGAACTTGTTTTATTGCGTCTAGACACTCATAGCGAGCTATTTAAAAAGTGATCAAACACTAAAAAATTTATCTACAACAATCCGTGCTAATTTTTAATTCAAGTTGCGCTAACTTTAAAATAGAACATGCTAATTTCTAAAAACAAGCTACGCTAAGCTACACTACAAAAATGTTAATCTTTATTTTAAATCTTGCTAATCATCTAACGCAAATCCGTGTTAGAAATTGGTGTATTCTTTTTTTAGCAACAAGGATAAGGAGTTGCAGAAAGCGATTTTTAAAAAGCAATTAAAAAACACTCATGCAAACTTTTTTAATTCATCAAAACACTTCTTCATTGGGCTTGACTTCCCAGTTAATACGAGAGAGTAATTCTTTGTTTTTAAAATAATAATTCGCTTTTAATTTTAAGGGTTTAGCCTTATGACCGCTTACTAAAACGATCACTTCATCTTTATCAATATTCATAATATCTTGCGCGCTCAATAAATCCCACGCCTCTTTTCCTATACTAGAAGTCCCTCCGGTAATGAGCTGTCCTTTTTCTGTAGAGTGGCTTCGTGTTTTTCTAGTCATCTTACCGATTTCTTCGCTCACTTGTTTAGCGTATTCTAAATCATCCATTTTGAAAATTACTTTGTAAGCCACGGTGCTATTAACAATTCTTGCATCTTCTTTGCCGTAATATTTTTCAATAAGAGCGTTGGATTGCGTGATAAAAATTAAAACCACACCATAGCTCCTGCTCAATGCGGGCATTTCTAATAAAAAAGGCAATTTACCAAAACGCACAAATTCATCTAAAAAGAGATAAACCCTTTCTTCAAATTTCTTACTCTCTTTCAATAAAAGATTTTTAGCAATACTTTCCAAAAGGATGCGGATAAGCGGTGCAAGCGTGTCAATATCTGTTTGAGCGATTTTAATATAAAGTGAAATATTGTCAGCCCTTAAATCCTTGTATTCAAAACTCATGCTATCTGTAGCGCTTTTAACTTGATAGCTTGTAAAGACTTGCATAAAACGGCTATAAACTGATTTAATGCTCGCAAACTCTTTATCATTCGCCTTAGCCCATTTGTTCGCTTCGTTTCTAATAATAGGATCTAACATACCCTCTTTCATTATAATATTGCCTTGATCGTCTTTTTCTAAATTGTTCACAGATCCATCATAATTTTTAGGATTTTCTGGGTCAGTATAGACTTGTTCGGCTACTTGTTTATACCATAGCAATTCCACATTGACATTAGGTTTCATTTTTTTAACGCCATTTTCTACTTTAGCCATATAACGCCCATTCTCTTTAACAAAACCATTATCGCTACTTTGACATTCATATAATTCAGTATAAAATCGGCTTTGTGGATTGATTAAGGGAACATAATTTTTTATAGGAGCGCTTGCAATTTCAAAAAAGGTGCTAGTGTTATGCACGCACAAATCATAAAGAGCGTAAAAGACAAATAAATTTTTAGCTTGCTGTGTCCAATGAGGGTCTTTATTTGCCCCATCTTCAGCAAAAATAGTATTACCCACTTCATCTACAAGCCTTCGCTTTCGGTTAAAATCTAATTTTTCTACAATGCGTTTGTCAAACGGATTGAATTTAAGCGTGTTATCATTTCCTAAGGGATCAAACACAAAAATTTTATTTTTTAAAACTTGTTGTCTGTAACCAGCTGTCAAATCAAACAACTCCCCTTTAATATCTAACACCACACAAGAGCTAGGCACATTTAAAAGATTAGGCACAGCCACAGCTGCGGTTTTACCACTTCCAGGAGGAGCGACAATTAAAGTAGAAAGCGGAGCATCATAATAAGTAGGCTTAAGCGAATTTAAACCTTTATATAGCCCCACACAAAAACCTTTGTTAAAATTTAAGGTCATAGGGTAACTTTTAGAAGAACCTAGCGTAAAGACATCTTTGCAAGCCTTAGGGAGAGTTTTAGTGTAATAATCTTTTTGAATGCTATTAAGCTTATGGAATAAATTGCTGGTTTTATCCTTAAATTTATCTCTTAATGTTTTGAATTTTTCTCTCATTTAAAATAATCCTTTTAGATATTTAATAAATAGCGTTAGTTTTACACTTAAAAATCCCCTAAATATAAAGGTTAAGACACAAATCACTACTAAAAAAGATAAGATCGTAAAGAAAATCTTAGGTCTTTTCTTGGCAAATTGATAAACTTTATAAAATATACACCCTATAAAAACAGGCAATAGCGTAAAGCTAGAGACAACAAGCATTAGAGGTAAAAACAAAATTAAAAACAAGCCTTTAAAAATATTAAAAATCCTATATTCGTACTTAATAATATCTTTCATTTCAGCCCAAACCGCCTTGCCATGACTATCCATATTGCGCCCATTAAAAAATAAGTAGGCTGTCAAAAATAGCGGTAATAACGCACAAAAGAATGAAAAATAAATCCCAAATTTAAAATGGGGAAAATTATGCAGATTAAGAATAATCTTTTTTAGATAGTTATAACTCGCTAAAAAACTAGGAAAATCTAAGAAATAATGCGATACGCCTAAAAAAATAAAAGGAATGGCTAAAATAGAAATGATATAGCAATAAGGCTTATAAATTTGCATTTATTCTACTTTGATTTTACTATCTAATAAACTCATAAAATGCATAAAATCATTCTCAAAACTCTCATCTTTCATAAACTCTTCAAACTCTTCTTCGCTTTTAACCCAAACTTCACTAATATATTCCATTAAAAGAGTGAAATTTTCTTTTAGATTTTGTTGTAATATTTTTGCTTGATTTTCATCTTTTAGAAAATGGGGAGCATTGATAATGCTTTGAGAACTTTTAATAATAGATGCCATTTTTTCTAAATAATTTCTAATCAAATCAATATCAGTTTCTTTTGTCATAAATTCATCCCTTTAAAAATTTTCTTATCCCCTTTTAAACAATGCGCTACGATGAAAGTGCTTTTTTTGATAGCTAGGTTTAAAATTTTTGTTTTTTCACTCCAAGCTTTCAGCTGTATTTCAATATCTTGCAATAAGCCAAAATGGATAACATTTTCTCCTAAAAGTGCCGCATTATTTAAATGGTAAGCAATCTGGTTAAAATTAGAACAAGTCGCATTCAATGAGCTATATAGCATCGCTAAACTGCCTAAAGCGCTTGTGATTTTTTGCTGTTTGTAGAAACTAATTTGGCTATTTAAAATAAGATTTTCTACAATTTTGGTGTAAGACTTGTTGTGCCTCGTTTTTAAATCCTTTAAAATTTGGACACATCTAACATCCAATAAAAATTCCATCCTTTTAGCGCTCTCTTTTTGTTTAGATTTTCTGTAAAGTCTTGGATTTTTCATAACACTAACTCCTTTTTAAATTCGCTTTTAACATTTAAAACATCATCAATTATCCTATCGCTACTTTTTTTTTGATTTGGATAACATAGCCCATACCAGTGCAAAAATAATCTAAAAGCGTTTCTTTAGGCGTAGGCTTACCGCCTTTATTCAAGTTTATATTCTGACAAATAGCTATAAAAGCATCTGCTACACTATTAGCGTGTAAGGTGCTTATCATTCCGCTATGCCCAGTATTTGCTAAACGCAAAAATAACGCAGTGTTATGCGTGTCAATTTCGCCTAATAATAATCTATCAGGAGACATTCTCATAGCCGCATTTAAGCCATCTTCATAAGTAAAAAATCCGCTCCCACTTTTATCTACTAAAATATTAACTTGGTCTTCGTTACTGATTTTTAACTCAGGACTATCTTCAATAGTAACTACTCTTTCGTTTTTGGGAATATTTTCAATCAAAGAATTAACAAAACTAGTCTTGCCACTAGCTGTGCCACCACTTATTAAAATATTTTTACCTGCACTTACTAAGCTAAGTAAAAAATCATAGGTAATGTTTTTAGCCAGACATTTCTCACTTAATTTAAAGGCGTTAATTTCAAACTTGAAATTGCTAGGCACTCTGATATTGATAGAAATATTAGAACTAGCAATAATGCTAGGGTGTAATGCGTTAATTCTAATTTGTGTGTAAGGCAAAGAAGTGTTTAAATTAGGCGTTTTTAGAGTGAATTTTTGGTTTCTAAAAATGGCTAATTGCTCACAAAAAACTAACAAATAATCATTAGTAAATTTTTCATTAAAACACCTCACTTTTTCCTTTGGGCGGTGCAAGAAATACTCTTTTTCTTTATTAAAAACCACTTCATTTAAATTAGGCTGGCTTAAAATAGGCATAAAGTCATCAAGGTAACTTTTTAAAAGATTAGAAATCATTATGGCTCTCCTTGATGATTATCAAAATCCCTTAACATTTTTTTTTGAAGTTCAATGCGCTCTTTTTCTCTTTTATCTTCTATTCTTTTAACTAAAGAATAGAGATGGTGTATTTTGGAAAGCCTTTTATTATTAGCTTTAATCTCTAGGTTTTTTTCACAAATTTCGTATTTTTCTAGTAAGTATTCTTGGTAGATTTTATGGCTTGTGAGTTTTAGATTAGATAACTCTTTTTCTAAATCCAATTTATCTAATTCATTAAGCTCTAATTTTAATAATTTGTCTAATTTTTCTTTCATAATTGTTTCCTTAAGTTTTCTAGTTCTTTTAATAAACTATTGAGTTCTTGCTGTTTTTGTTCACACAACCTATAAGTCTCATCAAATTTTTTTTGGATTTCAACATTTTTGCTCACATAGGAGGCATAAAAATCTAAATCCTTAATTTTAGAATTTCTAGGCTTTCTAGGTTTTTTATCTTTTTTAGGCGCTTCTAAAATGGGCAGCTCTTCATTTAAATGAGCAAGCTTTTTATCGCAATTAAAATTTTCATCAATCATTGTTATAAGTCCTTTCTATATCAAAAATAATTTCAAGCGGTTTCTCGTTTTGGATAATCTTTTTTGAAAAATGCTCTTCGGTATTTAAAATTTCTGAAACCAGCCTTTCAGTAATCCTTGCTTGCATTCTGGATCTTGACTCTTTGGTTTCATTTTCTAGGCGTTTATCCATAACTTTTCTTAATTCCATTTGTGTCTCTACTGCTTTTTTGCAAAGCTCCACATATTCTGCATCTTTGCTTTCTTCTAGAGTGTTCAATAATTCTTCTTTAGGGTTGAGTTTCATTGGTAATCCTTATGTTTAATATTGTATTTTAATTTTACACTATTTAGAATAAAATTATTATTAATAATGCTATTTTGTATCATTGTTTTGCTCCTTTTCTTCATTAAAAAATTTCGCTAAGACTTCATTGTTTTTAGGGATAGGAAACCAAATATCCGTATTAGGACTAATAAAAATATGGCTTCCCTCTCTAATAGTGATAATGGGCTTAATCCTGATTTGCTCTCGCATGATTTGAGCGATAATGTTATTTAGGCTGATACCAGTTTGCCTCGTCATTTGCATCATCATGTAATCTCCAAAATAGTTTTGGTTAAAACCACCCCTTTTGTTTTTCATCGCTTCGGTAAGACCGCTAGTAAGACCTATGAGTAGCCCATTTGACAAGGTGCTTAAGGATAAAGGAATACCATAGCGTTCCCAATATTTGTTATGGAGTGTGCCTATCATGCCGTTATAGCCCTTGACATCAGCTCCCTTAGCATCGCTTAGTATGATATTGACCCCTTGTGGCGTGATTATCCTATTCCAAGCAATTTCTAAGCGGTATTCTCCTATTTTGTTATTAGAGTTGTAATAACCTATGGCTCTACTCCCTTTAGGGATTAAAACCGCTCTACCCATCGTTGCGTATATATCACTCTCCACTTGAGCGACTATCTTACTCCCCCCTATTTCACTGCTAATAGGAGTGATCAGAATGGCTGGGATCATTCTGTCAGCTGTAATGGTTCTCAAAAGTTTGTTTTCACTGCTCGCTACATTTTTTCTTTTAAAATTTTTAAAACCGCTAGAGCCGTATTCTTTTTCAAGTTCTTGTTTTTCTTTGGATTTTGTGTTAGAAACACTATTTTTTATAGAGGTTGGAGACTGCGTTTCTTTTTGGCTGCTAATACGAGACGCTAAAATCACAAGGCGGGTTTTTTCTTCTTCGTTAGCGGTATTGTAGTTGAAGGATGGACTTTGTGGTTTAATAAGCGTTTTATTAAAATCCTTAGGCAAATTTGGCAATTTTTGCACTAGCGCATTAAAATCATCTAAATCTTTTTGTGTTTTTTCTATATTCTCATTAACGCTTTTAGTTTCATCGTTTGGTTTCACTTCATTGATAGTATCTATTTTATTCTTAATGCCTTCGTAAGCTTGAAACAAATAAGATGAAGTAGGGAATTTACCTTGAGAAACATTAACAGCTTTTTCTTTGATTTCTTGTTCGTAAAAAAGAAAAAAACCAGCTAATACAATCACAATAATTAAGCCAATTTTTATGATTTTATGCTCTAAAAGTAAAAGAAGTTTTTTCATTTCTTGTTTTCTTTAATCTCTTTAATAGGGTTTGCTTGATTTTGTTTGGGGGTGTTATTCAGCCCCTTTTTATTATTCTCTAAACCATCAGTGGTTTTTGGTCTTTCTATATAGGGGATAGGCACGCAATAATGAGTTTTGATTGTGTGTTTTTTGAGCTTGTTTTTCAAATCTTTTTGCAAAGGCTTGGGAGCTTTTATGATGTTTTTAACCTCTTCTAAAGTCTTAACTTCTTCTTCATTTAAGGCTCGGCATTTTTCATTTGGAGTTTGGTTTTTGATTTGAGCTAACAACTCCGTTACGCTAATGGCATTTTTAGGTTGAGGCGTAGTGTCTTCAATCAAGTGAATGTTGTTTCGTTTGGCTTTCATGGATTCATCTTGCTCTAAAAGCCTTTTTAAACGCATGAAGTCCTTAGATTTTTGGTATTTGTGCTTATCTCTTCTTACGCACACATATTCCTTACCGCTCCTTAAAGTCCATTTTTTAGAAACATCTTCAGCAATAATGTAATTCCCTACCACACGGCTATTGATAGGATTATCATACCCATCTACAACCTTATAGGTGTAAGGAAATTTTGAAAAGGCTTGATCTCTGTCATATCTAAAATAAGTGTATTTGCCATCATCAAAGACATCTAGAGCCTTTATATCAAGCGCATCATCGCTGGGTTTTTTATAGAGCCACAAGCTCCACCAGGTGCGTTTGTGTTTGGGTTTTTGCAAATAACCACGATTGATTTTAGCTTTTTCAATGAAAATGTGATTGACTTCATCTCCAATTCTTATAAACTTGCCATCATCAATTTCCTTGCTCTCATAATTGATTTTTCTGTAGTCAAGTTTTTGTTTGTCTTGTTTATTAAAGCTATTTGTATTTGTTTCTGTTTTAGCCCATTGTTCTTGCTCTCTTTTTTCCAGCTCGTTTTTAGATAAAATATTGAGCTTACCGATAGCCCTTTTATTGGAGACAAACACTGAAAAATAACTTTGAAATTTGCTAGTGTAAGTGGTGCTAAACAAATAAAAAGTATAAATTGTTCCGCTCGCTCCGACTACGGTTAGGTTTGTATCCACCCCTATAAGTAACGGCTTGATCACTAGCATGTTGGATAAATCGTAATGATCATTAGTAGGGTAAGTGAGCTCAAATCCGCTAGGATCTCCTAAGCTCACATAGATAATAGGATCATTATCAAAAATAAAAGTGGTAGTCATCGCATAGCGTAAGCGGATTTTGTTGGTGTTGCCTGCCACATATAAGACATTGAAATTATTGTCTTGCAATTTTCTATTTTTAGAAAAATACACGCTCTGTAAGGCTTTTAAATCCATAAGTTGTTTGGCTTTTTCTTTGTTTTCTTGTTCTTTGAAACTTTCTAAACTATCAGATTTTGCTGGGATAAGATTGTTGCTTTCTTTGCCATGTTCAAAAGAACTTGTAGGATCAGTTTCATTGGTATTGTTTCTAAAAATACCCTCTTCAGCACTAAGTAAAGCGCAATACAAAAATAGCGATAGAGTGAGTTTTTTCATTATTGTTCCTTAACATCTTTATATTGGCTCATATGAGGGTCTTTTTTCTCGGTATGGATAATCCTAGATTTCACACCATCATCTTTGACTTTATTTTTTTCATCTAGGTCTTTTAAAATCGCAATTTCAGTTACATCATAACCTGTAACAATAAAGCCTGTAGGATTTAAGGGAACAGATTTTGTATCAATTTCAATGGGTTCAAATTCAAAGGTCATAATTATTCTATAACGTTTTTCGCTTTCTAACTTTTCTTTATTAAAAAGTTGTGCGGATATTTCAATATTGGCTTGGGTTTTACTAATTAAAGCGATATTGATAATGCTAATTTTTCGTGTTAGATTGATATTAGTGTAAATGCTATGTTCATAAGAAACAAGTTTTTCAAAAAAATCCCATACTTCAAATGCACTTTGCAATCTAATGGTTTCGTGGGCTATTTCGTTTTGCTCTTTTATATTTGAAATATTTTCTCTATTATTGACATAAGATGCTACCAATTGTCTCACAAGTGCTTGATTGGCACGAATACTCTTGTCTGCTCTTTGGACTATGGCAAAATTTTGTGTAGCGTTTGAAAAGGTTACCAAATAAGGCACTTTTTCTTTTAAGGGCAATAATAAGCATATAATAATGGCTTCTATAAAAGCTAGAGCAAAAAAGAATACCGCACTGCTAAAGATCCAATCGCCAATTTTACGCTCTGCTTGAAAAAGCGCATCAGCTTCTTTGACTCCATCAAACAGCATAGTGCTTTGCAACATATCACGCTTTTTTAGACCAACTTTTTTTAAAAATCCACTGAGTGTTTTTTTTCTTTGTATCTTTTGTTGCTCTTTGGCTTTATCTTTGACTTGTTCTTCAAGCTCTTCTTCGTTTATTGCTTTAGCCTTAACATATTTTTCCCAATCATCGCCATATTTTTCTTTTAATCTTTCTTCTAAAACCTTAGGCAACTCCCATGCGTTCATGCAAACTTTTTCCATTTTATGCCTTAAAGCCTTTTTGTGGATTTTCTAAGTTCGCGCAAGGGCTTTTATACATTTCATATTGTTTATTGGAGCAACCCATAAGAATAATGACTGCATAGCAAATAGATACAAGTTTTAATACCATCAATTATCCTTTTTGGGCATTTTTTTACTATGTTCTTCTATAAACTTCATGCACGCAAACTTGTCTTTTTTCGTCATATCAGAAGCTTTTATTTGAAGAGTTTTTTCTATAGTTTCTACAAAACTAAGTTGTTTTTCAGTTGGAGGTATCATTTCTTTTTTTGTAGAAGAAATGTTGTTATTGCTATTATTTCTATATAAGTTAGAAATTTCTGTGCCTAATTTCTTTTGGATATTTTGCATTAAATCAAGATAAGCGCTTTTACCATCTTTTATAATCACATCTAACATTTCTTCTAATTTTTTTGTAAAACTATCATCCACTTTAGAAATAGCAATCCATTGTGTTTGGTTATCATTCAAAAAGAAATCAACAATGTTTTTACCAAGAGCTGTGGGCGTGATCTTCCTATTTTTGCCCTCTAATGTAATGTAATTTTTGTTTTTTAAGATCTCAAATACACTTGTATAAGTGCTAGGTCTTCCTATGCCATAGGTTTCCATCATTGCGATAAAAGTGCTTTCAGTATAAGGGCTAGGAGCTTTAGCTTTTAGTTCTTTGATATTAAAATCTAAAATAGGCATTTGAGTTTTTAATTGCAAACTAGAAAAATCAAGATCGCTTTCAATCTCTTCTTCATCTTTCTTTTATTCTTCTAAGTCTTTAATCGCTTTAAAGCCTTTAGATTTGAGTTTGCTAAAACTGCATTTAAAGCTGTGCGTTTTTACTTTAAAATTTAAAGTTGTGTTTTCGTAAATAGCGTTTTTACTTTGAGAGCAAATGGTGTTAAAAAAGATAAGCGTATAGACTTTTAAATCATCAATATCTGTAATATTGTGTTTCTCGCACACTTTTTTAAGATCTTCATAGCAGTGAGGGTGTGTAATTCTTATAGCCTCATGCGCTTCAGCTTGTGAATTTTTACCAGCCCTATATTCTCTGTATTCATACACGCTAGGATAAATATTTTCAAAAAACGCTTGATGCTCTTGCAAGTATTCTTTACTCAACGCTTCACTATCGGTGCGAATATAAGTAATCAATCCAGCTTCAAAAAGTTTTTGGGCGTGTTCTTGGATTTGCTTAACGCCCATTTCTAAAATTCTAACCCCATCTTTTAAAAGATTAGAAGTGGTGAAAGGTTTAGGTGGAGATTTTTCTTTATCTTTTTGCTCTACTGCGTCTAAAAAAGCTAAGGGGTTAAGATTGTTTTTTAAGTCATTTAAAAAGTTTTGGGCTAATTCTTTGGTCTCAAACACTTTCCTTTTATTCTCTTCTACTAAAGCAATAGGGATTTGAGAGCCTAACACATCAATAATAGCTTCTATGCTATAACTTAATTTCTCATCAATATTCTTTTGTTCAAAGGCTTGGATTTTTCTGTCTAATTCTACTAAAATTGAAAGAACAGGAGTTTGAACTCTGCCAGCACTCACTTCAAAATTTTTAATGTTTTTGCGCAAATAAGGCGTTAAAGTAAAGCCTACAAATTGATCGCTTACAATCCTGCCTAGCCAACTATAATATAGATTGAGATTGCTTTGAGAAAATAGCACAGCATTGTTCAAGCCTTTTTCTACACCGCTTTTTGTGATTTCATGAAACTCAGTGCGATAAATTGTTTTAGCTATATTTTTGATTTTTTCATAAAATTTATAACCTATACCATAACCCTCTCTATCAGGGTCAGTAGCAATATAAACTACTTTATCTTTACATTGATTTATCATATAGTTGATATGAGTGGATTTATCCTTTTTCTTATCCGTGCTTTTTTTAATTTCAAAAATAGGATTAAATTCTTGACTCACTTCAATATTGACTAGCTCAACAAAATGCCCACCAGTCGCAAAAACAAATGAACTTCCTGTTAATTCTTTGATTTTAGCGATCTTATTGGGACTTTCTATGATGAATACGCAGTTTTTATACATATTGAACATTCTCGCTTTCTTTTTTTATTTTAGTTTTTAAATACTCTTCCTTATAAGTTTCTTGGTTTGTTTTTTTAAGATCATTGAGGATTTTTCTATTACCAGCATTGCTATCAAGAATATAAAGCAGTTCTTGCAAATCTTTTTTTAAATCAATTTCAATAAAAGCTGAAGCGTTTGTAACGATATTTTTTACTAGCACTTGTCTGGCTCTCATATCCGTGTTGTGTAAGAAATTGATTTCGCTATCGCTTAATGGAACGCCGCATTCTATTAGTTCATCAGTATCTTTTGTGGGGTAGATAATCACTTGAGAAAGGTTGCCTATCAAACTCTTTGCTTTATCAATACCTAATTCTTTGACTTGAGATATTTTTTGAAACGCCATGCAAAGTGTTCCGTTGATTTTTCTAGCTTGAGCGAGTGCGTTAGCGATATAGGTAAACACTATAGGATGCATAATGTAGTCTTTAGTTTCATCAATGAATAGGAAAAAAGGTTTGTTGTGTTCCTTTGCTTCAAAAAACAATTTGTGGAACAAATACATAGCAATTAGCCCCATAAGTTTTTTATCATTAGCAAAAACATCCATATTGATCACACTTAAAGGACTTTTAGAAAAGTCTAAACAATCTTGAAATTTTTTGAAATAGACTTTTTCCCCTTGTGATTTTAAAATCTCATTAAAATCTTGTTCGCTAGAGCCTAAATTTTTGGCAATTTCTAATAAGTTTATTTGATTTTTTTGTTCACCCATGTAATTATAAGTATCTCTAATAACCTTATCTATAGACTGAGAAGCCTTATTATCTTGTTGGTTATCGCTATCAATATTGAGCATAAATTTAATCCAGTTTGCCAGAAATTGCCTATTCTCTTCTGTATCTTTTAAACTGAAAGGGTTGATATAAAAACCACCATCTGTATTAGCAGTATTGTATTGACCTTCAAAAAAGTCAGTCATAATCTCTAAACCATTCATTCTATCAAGAGCTACCACGCTCATATCGTATTTAGTCAGTAAATTGGCGATTAAAAAACTAATAAAAGTGGATTTACCGCTTCCTGTGCTACCAATTATCATGGTATGACCTACAACATTGTCGTTTCTATCTCTACCTTGCTTAGCTTGAAAATTGAAAAAATGGGCTGATCCATTTTGATTTTTAAACACGCTGATAGGACAATCCCCCCAACTATTTTCTTTAAAGCCTTCTTGATATTTTTCAAACATAATCAAACTAGCAATATTTTGGCTAGTTTGAGGTCTTAGGCGTGAATTTAAAAAGTTTCTTTCAGGAAAAAATGAAAAAAATATAGGACGCATATTGATGCTTTCTAAAACCGCTGAAAAGCCTTCTTTTTTCAAAGTGTTATATACAATAATTGATCTTTTATCTAATTCTTTTTTAGAATTAGCAAAAACCATGATTGATAAACTAACTTTTTGTATTTGCGCTCTGTCAGTAGAAACCATTTGCTCTAAATATTCTATATTTTGATAGCTAATATCTTTAGAGCGTTTTTTACGCTCTCTAATAAAAAACAAAGCTCTTTCTTTATCCATAGCTTCTATGGTAAGCAAAATGTCTAAGTTAAACTTTTCACACAAAAGATTAGATAAAGCCAAAGAAGTGATATTATCCACATCATAAGCTTTCACAGCAATAAAACGCTTAAAAGTCTCTATTCCGTTATAGTCATGTATGAAGTGGTCTTTTTTAAAATATAAATGAGATTGGATATTCCCATCGCTCAATCGTCCTTGTTTGTATTTAAAATCACAATAATGACCATTGCAATATTCAGCGTATAAATTCAATAGATCGTCTGAACTTAAAAATTTAGGTTCAAAGTCTGTTAGTATGGAACTCATCTTATTTAAAATCTCAGCTAAAAGAGTTGCTTTATCTTGCAATTCTTTATTTTCTACCGCATTCTTTTTTATTTTATAAGCTTCCTGTTTTTGTGTTTCTGAGTTTTTAAGATTATCTTTTAAAGGTTTCTCTTCATCATTATTTACATACTTATCAGTAGTCATTTTTGCTTTCCACTTTTCTAAAAGCCCTTTTATATTGACGCTTTTTGTTTCAATAATTAAATAGTAAGTCGTGATATAAAATTCTTTATTTTTTTCATAAGCATTAACAATTTTTTTAGCGTATTTACTCACGCCATCTTTGTTGTAAATAGTTTGAGTTTTTATATCTCTTCGTTTAGCAACAATTCTTAGCGTAACACCATCTATCAATTCATTTAAAGCTTGTGTTCTGTATAAAAATTGTGTAGCCACCTCTTCTTTATCAAAATTTGAATAAGTTATTCCGCTTAAAGATATTGCTCCTACTAAGTTTCCTTTATGCGTTAACACAAACTTTTCATCAAATTTCCCATTAATATTGTTTTCTTGAACTAAAGAATATTGTCTAGGAATACAAGAACTTAAGAAATTGAAAATAAATTTTTTAAAACCCTCTAAACCAAGAAACATTTTTAAAACCCTTTAAGCATAATATTCTTTAGTGTCATTTTTTAGCGTTAGGTTTGCCAAAATAATGTTTGTAATATCTTCATCAAAAAATTCTAGTATGTAAAACATTGTTATTAATGCCACCAATAGCACCACGCCATATAATAAAGACCACACAAATAAGAAAGAAGCATTCAAAAAAGAAATGATCCAACTATTCATATTAAGCTTTAAAAACTTCTCTTTTTTAGATATTTCTCTAACATTGATGGTCTCTACATAATTTAAAATCATTCACCCAACTCCAAATAATTTAGTGGCAATAGTTTGAGCGTTTGCAATGGCAATAGTGGCTAAAATTATCCCTATACATTTCCACGCAATTTCTCCTAGCCTGTCTAGGTTTTTAACTACATAAATACCAACACAAATCACAATAATTGCACCTATTGCTTTCATAAAAGGACCGCTAGTAAAATTGATGATTGTTTGTAATGCATTAGACTGCCACACGCCACTTCCATTTGCCAACAATAAATTGGGCATAGCCAACAGCATAAAATATAAAGCTTTTTCTTTGAAATTTTTACATTTCATAATCTACTCCTTGAATTGGTTTTTCATTTTCTTTTGTGTTGTTTTGTGAGATTGTTTGTTCTTGTGGTTTTAATAAGGCTAAGCACTCATTTTTAAGAGCTTCTAATTTTTCTTTTTTCTCACCATCAAAAAACAAAGATTGCTTCTCTATTCTTTCTAAAAAGTTTTTTATCATTTCATTATTGATATGATTATTACCGATTAAATTGGCTAGCTTTAAGTCATCGTTACAATCCTTAGAATATGGGATAAAAACATTAGGCATATTTTCTGTATGCTTATAAATGATTTCTTCACTAATCTGTGTATAGATTTGTCCATTTTTATCATTGTCATAGGCTAAAACAATATTTAAAGACAAATCAGGTTTATTCACAGGCTCAGGCTCTGTGGTTTGAATTTGCGTGTTCTGTGTAAATAAATTACTCATTGCTTGTTGTTTTAAATGGGTTATATCCATAATGCGTCCTTTTAAAATAATAGGCGTTGCATCATTAGGGCTTTTATAATAAGCCCTTGATTGATCCACAGAAACTTTTTTATCTATGTAGTCATAAATACCCAAAGCCTTAGCACAAAAATTGTTAAAGGCACTAAAATCATTGTTACAATTAAAATCTTGACCTATAGTTTGCTGTGTAGGGATAATGATTCTAAATCTTTCAGCAATGTGTCCGTGCTTTTCTTTATTATGGTTTCTTGATGGGATAATGAGCGTTTCTATGCCATGTTTTTTAAAGAGATCTTTAGTCTCTTCTAGGCTAATATTAGGCTTATTTTTGTCATTATCTATATCAAAAATAAGCAAGTTAGAAAAGCCTTTGGTGTTATGGGTATTTCTATAGTTATTCTTATAAATCGCACTTGAATAATGGTAGTTTGTAATCACCTTAACTAATTCATCTAAACTTTTTACACTTTCATTAACCCAATCTTTAGCTGGCATAAAATCTGTGCTACTAGGATATTTAGCCCTTGAAAAATGGATAGTTAAATTATCTCTAGTGGTGTTTGTTTTATTTTCAATTCTTGTTTGAGTGCCTTTATATAATTCAAAGCTCTGAACCTTTTTAAGATAGTCAGCGTATTCTTTGCTTTTAGATTGCTCAATATCGCTCAATAATTTTTCTAAAAAAGCGTCTAATTTATTAGCATTAAATTGCCCATTACAGCTTAATAGAATACTTTCATAAGCATTGAGCTTTCTTAATTGCAAATAACTCATGCTATCAATAATGCTTTCACTTAAAACAATATTTTTAATCAGCTTTAAATCCTTAGGGGCAAGCATTTCTATACCTTTTTCCCCCTTATTTAAAGCATTGATAGGTCTGTTTAACACTTGATTATTTAAGCTAGTCATAGGATTTTCCAAGCGTCTAGTGTAAGAAATGATCTTATTAGAATGGCTATTTTTGGAATATAAGAAGTTAGGCACACACATGTTATTATGTTTGTCTTTTTTTAAAGAGTGGTTATAGACTAAAAACAGATTACCATTAAGCTTTCTTTTTTCTAACATTTTGGAATTGCTTAAATCATAAAGTTCAAATTGATTGAATTTATCAATAATTTTTTGTTGCTCTTTAAATTTATCTGCTTCTTTACTAGTTAGTTTAGAGGCATTTTCTTTTATGGTATCATCGTTTATGATTAAGCCTTGCGTAAAACCCATTAAATCTAAATTTCTGTTCTTACAGAAATTGATAATATTACCGCTATCAGCTTTATTGTCGCAGTTGAAATAAAACCATTGAAAATTAGCATTTTGTCTTACAAGAAGCTTTTCATTGCTATTACCATAAACTTTCCAAATTTTAGTGCTTTTTTGTGCGTTCAATCTATAACCATTTCTTTCTAAAAGGCTATCTAGTGGTAAGTATATAGCGTTCTTTACATAAGCCATAATCAAGCCTTTATGCACATCCTCTTAAATCTTTAGATTTAACGCTCAATCTATTAAAAGCTCTTTGCAAATTTTTCAATACAATAGCTTTTTGATAAGGACATTTGTTACTAGGGAGTGCTTTTTTGCTCAAGCTTTTATAATTAAGCGTAAAAATTGTCTGTGTGTCATTCAAAGGGTTAAAACTAAAAAGTAAGTCGTTAAATTGTCTGAATTTACTAAAAACAATTTCTTTAAGCTCGCAAATTTGATTATTAACTCTATACTTCACGCTTTTTAGCCTTTGTGTGTTCTTTTGTAAAAAGTTAATAATTTTTAAAAAAAAGGGGAAGGGAGTGTGTTTTTATTGAATTTACTCCCTTGAAACTCCTTATTTTTTGTGAAGTCTTTTAAATAGATATACACATAGCCTGGCTTATTTTTTACCGCTTCAATTAACCCTTGAGCTTCCAAATCATTGATTGCGTTTCTTAAAGACCTATCTACACACTGATGCACTTGCGTGTAATAGTGTCTACTTAATGCAATTTTATTGCTTTTTGAACTTAGTGCAAGCTCACAAAGCTCTCTGTAAAGCCTTCTAGACCCAACCCCACCAAATAAAGTGCTATAAAACCTATCTTCAACAACTTTTCTAAAGATTTCTACATTAACATCTGGATAGTTTTGGAAATAAAATTGTTGTGTCTTTTTGGAAAATTTAACATTGTCTAAAAACATTTCTTGGCACTCTCTAGAATTTAAGTGCAGTTTAGGGATTTTAAAAAACTTCATAAACTTCCTTTTAAAAGAAGCTTAGATAAGAGTTCTATAAATAATTACATTCTCTAAAGAATAAACCTATCTTTTGAATGCTTGGAATAACAGACATTGTTCACATGCATTTCTTTTAAGATATTCGCATCTAGAACTTTTCTTTTAAAAACTCTTTCTCGCATAGTCATAATCCCTAGATATTGATTTCTTAGAGATTAGAAAAAAATTACATTCTCTAAAGAATGTGTTTTAGACCCTTTAATTTTGGCTAGAGATTATTACTTTAACTTTAATTTAAGCTATGGGCCAGGATTTTTAGGGTGGATAAGTAAAATTTACACTGACAAACAACGCTATCTAAACGCCCTTTTAAAAATTAAATATTTTAACGCCCCCAGTTTAAAGATGGAATGCTCTAGTTTTGAAGAAGTGTTGCTCGCTTATCCTAATGATTTTTTCTATCTTGACCCCCCTTATGTGTTAGAAAATTCTAAAATGTTTAAGGGGATTTATCCTATGCGTAATTTTCCTATCCACCATAATGGTTTTAAGCACGAAGTGTTAGCTCACGTGCTAAAAAGGCATAAAGGACCATTTATTTTAAGTTATAATGACTGCGAATTGGTAAGGAATGCTTATAAAGATTTTAAAATTTTAGAACCATCTTGGCAATACACTATGGGACAAGGCGAAATCAGAATGGGTAAAAATCGCTTAGAAAGAGGCGATAGTAATCATGTTAAACAATCTCATGAGTTATTGATTATCAAGGAGTAAAATGCATATTAGCGAAGTCAAAACTGCCTTTAAAATCGCTGATGTAGAATATGTGAAAGACAGCACAAAGTTAAATTTCAACTATCTTAAGGATTTAAAAGATGAAAACAATCAATCTTTATCTCAAAATATTTTAACTCAAAATGTGGCTAGAGTGTATTTAATTGTAGTGGATGGTGAGATTAAAAAAATCGGTGGTTCTCAAGCAGATGGCGGGATTAAAAGCACGCTCAATATTTATAAAGATGGGGGAGTCAAAGGGAGGCCTAATATTAGAAGTTTTGGCGTGTGGTATTTTCTTTATCACACAATACTCACAGGGGCTAAAATAGAATTTTACATGATTTATCAGCCTAATTTTGAAACTCAAGTGAAAGGCTTGTTTGGTTTTTGTGCAATCAAAGATGCAAGTATAAGCTATAGACTTTTAGAGCAAGCTTGCCTAACAGATTATAGAAACAATAACAATGACGCATTACCCGAATGGAATGAGCAAGAGCAAGGCAAAGATTAGCCAAATGATATTAAAGATGAGCATGCCAATATCACTCAAAAAGCTCAAAACAGAGAAAAGGCCATCCATAGAAAGGCGATTGACAAACCTAGCGGAACTTTAAAAGATTGAAGAAGCAATCTTAACCCAATCTCAAAAAAAGGGCTTTAAGTTACTAGATATATTTAAAATAAAGCATGGGTTTAGATGAAAGGAAAAAAATAGAACTTGTATAAAGTAGCAGATATTTTTTGTGGTGCTGGAGGATTGAGCTATGGCTTTTCTGTGCATCCCCATTTTGAATTAGTATGGGCTAATGATATAGACAAGGATGCCATTTTAAGCTATCAAGCCAATCATAAAGAGGCACAAACCATTTTATGCGATATTGTGCAACTTCATTGCCACAACTTGCCATGCGTTCCAATTGATATTCTACTAGGCGGACCACCATGTCAGAGCTATTCTACCCTTGGCAAAAGAAAAATGGATGAAAAAGCGAATCTGTTTAAAGAATATTTGCGGCTTTTAGATTTAGTGAAACCAAAAATATTTGTTTTTGAAAATGTGGTGGGTTTAATGTCTATGCAAAAAGGGCAATTGTTCCAACAAATTTGTAACGCTTTTAAAGAGAGAGGTTATATTTTAGAGCATGCCATTTTAAACGCCCTAGATTATGGTGTGCCTCAAATAAGAGAGGAAGTGTTTTAGTGGGCGTGCTTAAACGCTTTAAGCAAAAATCCCACTCCCCCCTTATATTTTGATTTGCCTTAGCCTTTTTATTGCCTCCTGCTAAAAGTGATCCCATAAACTTCATTCCTGATTTGGAATAAGGGATCAGTAGGGGCTTCTACGCCTTTAGGGAGATCGGCTGGGAAATACACATCTTTATTGCAACCCATTCCTTCGTATTTTTCAACTTTCAAGGTCCCCACCAATAATTCCTTGTGTTTGCCTTTCCAAAGCGCGGTCGTGTCGTTGGTGGCATCATTTTTGTTCGCAAACACCAGATACATTTGGTATTCTATGGGCTTAGTTTTAAGGTGTTGTTGGAATGAAGAAAGCAGATAATTTGAATCTTTTTGCTTTAATTCTTGGGGGTTAAGATACTTAACGCCCTCTTTAGGCACAAATTTCCATCTCGCAGGCAATAATTCCTCTTTCTTATCTTTAAACCTGAACGCATGCACGCTATAATAAGGCGTGTTAGCCACGCTTGAGCTAATCCCTATCGTTTTCATATAAGTTGCAAAATTCCTATAAGAGGGGACTTCTTCATAAAGCTTTTTGATTCTTGTTTCATCCACCTTGCCATTTTTAGGAATCCTCATCTCAAAAAATTGAGCGAATTCGTTAGGGTTTTTGGCGAAATTGATTTCTGTATTGAGCATCACCATTGTCCAGCTAGCGTTTTGATTTTCCAATTTTAACGCCATTCCCCTAACTTTGCTTTTATCGTCCATCGCTACGCCCCCTAAAGAATACCTTACAGATGCAGGGATTTCTTTTTCATTGAGTAGTGGCACATCTAAATCCTTTCTTGCTTGCGCATTAGGGAGGAACACGCCTTTAGCGCAAAATCCTTTCGTGTGGTTGATTTTCATTTTAGGCTCTTTGGCGTTGAGTTTGTAGAAAATATCCGCAATCTCTTCAGCGCTCACTTCATGGGCTTTTAAAAAACCCAAGCTAAAAACCAAACACAAGCTCAAACCAATTTTTTTCATTTTTTTCCTTATTGTTATTTTTTATATAAAACAATGCCTTTAATTGTATCAGTAAATTCCCTATTAAGCCTTTAAAAAGCCTTTTTTTGATACCTTATTAGGATCTTAAAAGATCATCTTATCCATTTGCATGCTCATTAGCAAGCTTTTAAGGATAAACTTGTGTTTTAAATTTTGTGATTTTTAAGAAAAATTGGCTTGATTTTAAACTAAATCTATATTCTTTTATGCTACAATTATTTCCACAGAGTAATTTATCTATTCTCAGGTAAAGTAAGGAAGAGGAATGAAATTAAAGAAACGAAAAGTTGCGGCTGCATTGCTAAAGTGTTTTACCTTGCCACTATTGTTCACTACGGGTTCATTAGGGGCGGTTACTTATGAAGTGCATGGAGATTTTATCAATTTTGCTAAAGTGGGTTTTAACCACTCGCCTATTAACCCTGTTAAAGGTATCTATCCTACAGAGACTTTTGTTAACCTTACGGGTAAGCTAGAGGGGTCTGTGCATTTAGGTAGGGGATGGACCGTGAATTTAGGCGGTGTTTTGGGCGGACAAGTTTATGATAGCACTAGGTATGATAGGTGGGCAAAGGATTTTACCCCCCCAAGCTATTGGGATAAAACTTCTTGCGGCACTGATTCTATGAGCCTTTGTATGAATGCTACTAAAATGTGGCAGCAATCAGGGCCAGGTGGTATCATTAACCCTAGAGGTATTGGTTGGGAGTATATGGGTGAGTGGAACGGCTTGTTCCCTAACTACTATCCGGCTAACGCCTACTTGCCTGGTGGTTCAAGGCGCTATGAAGTTTATAAAGCGAATCTTACCTATGACAGCGACAGAGTCCATATGGTCATGGGGCGCTTTGATGTTACGGAGCAGGAGCAAATGGATTGGGTTTACCAATTGTTCCAAGGTTTTTATGGGACTTTCAAGCTTACGAATAAGATGAAGTTCTTGCTCTTTAGCTCTTGGGGTCGTGGTATCGCTGATGGTCAGTGGTTGTTCCCTATCTATCGTGAAAAGCCTTGGGGTATTCATAAGGCGGGTATTATTTATCGCCCTACAAAGAATCTAATGATTCACCCTTATGTGTATCTTATCCCAGAAGTAGGCACATTGCCCGGTGCTAAAATAGAATACGATACCAATCCTGAGTTTAGTGGTATGGGCATGAGGAACAGAACGACTTTTTATGTGTTGTATGACTATCGTTGGAATAACGCTGAATACGGCCGTTACGCACCCGCTCGTTATAACACTTGGGATCCGTTCTTGGATAATGGTAAGTGGCGTGGCTTACAAGGTCCTGGTGGTGCGACACTCTTTTTACGCCACCATATAGACATTAACAACTACTTTGTGGTTGGTGGTGCTTATCTCAACATTGGTAACCCTAACATGAACTTAGGTACTTGGGGTAACATCATCGCTGTGGATGGTATCGAACAATGGGTTGGCAGTATCTACAGCTTAGGGTTTGCAGGGATCGACAACATTACCGATGCTGACGCGTTCACTGAGTATGTTAAAGGTGGAGGCAAGCATGGTAAGTTTAGTTGGAGTCTCTACCAACGCTTCACTACCGCTCCAAGGGCTTTGGAATATGGTATCGGTATGTATCTAGACTATCAGTTCAGCAAGCATGTTAAAGCGGGTCTCAAACTCGTATGGTTAGAGTTCCAAATTCGTGCGGGTTACAACCCTGGAACCGGTTTCCTTGGGCCAAACGGTCAGCCGCTTAACTTGAATAATGGTTTGTTTGAATCTTCTGCATTCGCACAAGGTCCTCAAGACATGGGTGGCATTAAAAAGAGTATTACCCAAGATAGAAGCCATTTGATGACACACATCAGTTATAGTTTCTAAGAGAGTTCTCCTCCTATCTCTTAGATATGCCTTTTTTGTATTTTTATTTTAATATCATTTGGGAGTTAGGGTTTTTGGAAATTAAGAAATATTTTTCTTACTCTCTATTTTTTTTGCTTTTTTCTAGTCTCTTTTTATCCAAACTTCAAGCTTATAAATTCAACATGAGCATTGTTGGAAAGGTGAGCAGCTATACCAAGTTTGGCTTTAACAATCAAAGATACCAGCCTTCTAAAGACATTTATCCTACAGGTAGCTACACTTCTTTGCTCGGCGAATTGAATTTGAGCATGGGTTTATACAAGGGTTTGAGAGCGGAAGTGGGGGCTATGATGGCAGCGCTTCCCTATGACTCTACCGCCTATCAAGGCAACAATATCCCTAACGGCCAGCCCGGCTCTAGGACCGATCCTTTTGGGGCGGGTATCTTTTGGCAATATATTGGTTGGTATGCAGGGCATAGCGGTTTAAATGTGCAAAAACCTCGTTTAGCCATGGTGCATAACGCTTTTTTGAGCTACAACTACAAAAAAGACAAATTCAGTTTTGGCGTGAAAGGGGGTCGCTATGATGCTGAAGAGTATGATTGGTTCACTTCTTACACTCAAGGGGTTGAAGGCTTTGTCAAATACAAAGATACCAGATTCAGAGTGATGTATTCAGACGCTAGGGCTTCAGCGTCAAGCGACTGGTTTTGGTATTTTGGGCGTTACTATACAAGCGGTAAGGCTCTAATGATAGCGGATTTGAAATATGAAAAAGACAACCTAAAAATCAACCCTTATTTTTATGCGATCTTTCAAAGAATGTATGCACCAGGCATTAATATCACTTATGACACCAACCCTAATTTTAACAATAAGGGCTTTCGTTTTGTAGGCACTTTCGTGGGTTTTTTCCCCATTTTTGCCACTCCGGCTAATCAAAATGATATTATCCTCTTCCAACAAGTGCCATTAGGCAAGAGCGGGCAAACTTATTTCTTCCGCACCCGTTTTTACTATAATAAGTGGCAATTTGGGGGTAGTGTCTATAAAAATATCGGTAACGCTAATGGTGATATAGGTATTTATGGCGACCCTTTGGGGTATAACATTTGGACGAATAGTATTTATGACGCAGAAATTAACAATATTGTTGGCGCTGATGTTATCAATGGGTTTTTATATGTAGGCTCACAATATAGGGGGTTTAGTTGGAAAATTTTAGGCCGTTGGACGGATAGCCCAAGGGCTGATGAAAGGAGTCTTGCGCTCTTTTTGAGTTATTTTTCTAATAAGTATAATATTAGAATGGATTTAAAACTAGAATATTATGGCAATATCACCAAAAAAGGCTATTGTATTGGGTATTGCGGCATGTATGTTCCAACCGATCCTAACGGGCCTGGGACACAGCCTTTAACGCACAATGTGTATTCTGACAGGAGTCATATAATGTTTAACATCACTTATGGTTTTAGAATTTACTAGTATTTTATCCTTAATGGATATTTTTGATTAGCCTTTTTAAAATATTAAAAGGCTTCGCTCCAATCAAATATCAATACTCAAAAAGCCTTATTTAATTTTATTATTCAATATTTAATACACTAGAACAAAACACCACACCCTACGCAGTTTTTCAACAAGCTCAACGAGTTTAAAGACGAAGTTTTTACCACAAAGAAGGCTAAAGAATACATTGATATAGCGAGCGGTTTTCATAAGCTTTTTAAAAATGATGCAAAGATCGCAAGAAA
>NZ_JAHXLB010000012.1:0-52462 GCF_021062735.1 Helicobacter pylori
TTAGCATCCCTTTAATCCAAAGAAAAGCTAGCGTCGTTTCTAGTGGTAGCGATTACACGAACTCTTTTGTTTTTAATGAAGGGGCTAGCCATTTTAAGGTGTTTTTTAATTACGGGTGGGTGTTTTAAAACGCTAAAATATTAAAGAGCTTAATCAAACGATAATTTCATTGTGATGCGTTGGGTTAAGAATTTCATCACCACTAAAAACCCACCAACGCTATCGGCTAAATCTTGATTGAATCACTCAAAGGTTTGCGCTTCTTTCATGTTATGGGCGGCACTTCGTGGGTGTTAGATTTGTTGTAAATTGGCGCCATTAAAAGCGATACGATAAAAGCGATTAAAGCAACCACAACAATATAAAAGCTTAAACCATAACTTTGCAAACTTTCAGGTGCTGCTATAGCTTTTGCATTTAACCAGCTTGAAAGTTGAGGGGTAAAGCCAGCGGTTATAGCATAGGCTATGTTATAAGCGAAGGAAATCCCGCTAAAACGGATTCTAGCGCTAAACACATCGCTCATAAAAATAGGGCAAAAATTCATAATACCCGCACAAAAGCAAGCTAAAAAGTATAAAACTATGGTATTTACTAAACTTGGCGCGTTAGAATAAAATTCTTTAAAGAATAAAAAGCCAAAAAAGGCAAAGGCCACGCTAAAAGCCATGCAAACTTTGTGTGGTTTGATTTTATCGGCCAAAAGCCCGGTTAAAATAATAGAACTTACAATGCCAACAAGTCCTAAAATTTGAAAATAGGTTTTTTCAAAAGGAGTGAAATTGAAATTGGGATGCATGAGGGTAAAATTTGGAACAAAAAGGATAAAAATCAAAATACAAGCGGTTAAAACCCAAGTGATAAGCATGGAGATTAATATGCCAAAGAAAGAATTTTTAAACACCTCTTTAAGTGGGAATTTAACTAAGGCATTGTCCTGCTTCATTTGCTGAAAAACAGGAGTTTCTTCTAAAAAGCGTCTCAAATAGACAGAAATGATACCAAAAATCCCTCCAAGCCCAAAAGCAACCCGCCAAGCCCAATCTTCAACAACAGGCTTGTCAAAAACCATGTAAATCCCAATATAAACCAAACTCCCAAGCAAAATCCCAGAAACTACAGAAGCGCTTAAAAAACCGATATAAGTGTTTTTTTGGCCTTGCGGAGCATGTTCATGGACAAAAACCCAAGCGCCAGGCAATTCACCACCCACAGCAACGCCTTGACAGATCCTAACAAATATCAAAAAAACAGGAGCTATATAACCAAGATAATGAGCGTTTTTTGGGGTAAGTCCCATGCTATCAACGCCAAAACTCACAAAATGATTAAAAGTTGGCATCAAAGCGAGCGCAAAAGTTGGGATTACCATCAATAAAATAGAGAGCATGAACATGTTTTTACGGCCGAATCTATCCCCAAAGTGGGCCATCACTATGCCGCCAAGCGGGCGTGCCAGATAGCCTGCGGCAAAGATACCATAAGTGTTGATTTCAGACCAAATAGGGCTAAGCGTGTTTGGGAAAAAGTGCTTGGCAATGATACTCGTAAAAAATACAAAGATGATAAAATCGTAAAATTCTAAAGTCCCGCCAAGCGAAGATAACCCTAAGGTTCTTACCTCTTTTTTGCCTAAATGTTTTATTGATTATCCTTTCACTAAGGCTATCGCCCTTTTAATTTTTCATTTTGAAACTAATGTTGATAAAATTAATATAGCTAACTTACACCTTAACGGCATTTTTAGATAACAAGCAGTAAATGAAATTTATTAGCGTTCAAAAAGTGAATTATTTTATCTTTTTTATCATTAAGAATCACTTAAACGATTTTACATTTTGTTTTACCCATTTTGTCAAAACGCTTTACCCAATTCTATCAGCTAAAAAAACACTCCTATGAAGACTTGGGCAATAACACTTCTTTTAATGTTTTAATGATAGCTTCTTCTCTTTTTTCACGAAATTCCTTGATATTTTCCCACTCTAATTTTAAATTAGGGTCAATATAATTTTTTCTTTTATACTCTTCTATGGCTCGCTCATCTTTTTCTTCTTTGAGCCACACCTCAGGGTCTTTATCCTTTTTGGCGATGTTTTCTGCACCTTCTAAAAGCTGGAGATTAAATAAATAATCCCTCCACCCATAGAAATCTTGATTTAATTTTTTATTTTTCCCATTAAACTTGGACTTTGGATAAATATGGTCTATATGAAAAGTGTTGGTTTTGCAGTTCAGGTTTGGGTATAAGATTTGTAAAATAGGAAAGACTAAAGCATGGCTACTAGAACACATCATTTCTTCTATCGCATCGTTAGTGATTTTTAAAGGCCATGTTTGGTGTTTGGCTAAATTGTGGTTGAATGATTCAAAAGTTTGCACTTCTTTCATGCTATGAGCAATAACGCTTAATTTTGTATCTGTTGAGTTACTAAAATAACTCGTGATTTGAGCGTTACGGACAAATTTTAGGGCTTGTTCTTCATCGTTTTTATCCATTTTTGGATTTAAAAAATAAAAATAGGCTAAACTGGATAGAATATAAGCTGAACCTAAATAGCCGGCATAACCAAAATTTTCTAATAGTTTTGCAGCGTTATAAATGCTTTCTGTAATTTTTTCCCAATTGTCTTCAATTTTTTTAATATTTGGTTTATTAAAATTTTTTAATTCAAAAGTAGTGTCTTTACCAATGAGAAGCAAGCAAGTTTTTAGCACCTGGTCTTGCCCCATGTTTGAAAAACCTTTGTCTTTTAAAGCACCCACTAGCTCATTCATTTTTTCTCTAATATCGCTTGAAAAGCTTGCTGTCAAAATAGACATCAATAAATCAGAATAGCTTAACTTGACCCCGCCGCTATTGACACGGATAAAAATATTTAAAACTTTATTAAGATTTTTTTCTGTTTCTTCAAAAAATGAAATGAGTTGTTTGTCGTGAAAAGCTTTGTTTAGTGTTTCTAGTAATTTTGACTTTTCATTACCTAAATTGTGTTCTCTCACATAATTTATAACACTCTTTAATTCCAAAATATCCCCCACCTTAAACCACCAATGTTTTTTATCGTTTTCAGGCTTTTTGGCATGGAATTCAAACTGGTAATTGTCTTCGGGGTTGTCCATGTTTGGCTGGCGCTTCAAATTCAAATACAAACGCTTCTCTTCATAAGCGTTAGGGTTGTTGATTTTAGCGTTCTTTTTCTTAAGCGTTCTAGTGCCTTTAAGCCCGATATAAAGCGAGGTTAAACGCTGTTGGCCATCTAGGACGATATACAAATCATCACACTTGATTTGTTCAATACGGATTTTTTCATTGTGAGGCTTTCGCTCATCGTAGTTTGTAATGAATTGATAAAGTTGGAAATTGAGTTTATCGCTATCTTGTTCATCACTCTTGGCTATATCCTCTTTTTGTAATTTCCAAAATAAAAAAGAGCCGATAGGATAGCCCCTAAGAATGGAGTCAAAAAGTTGCTCTATCTTTCTTTTTATCAGCTTTTTTGAGCCACACATATTCGCGCTGAATGTCAGGCAAAAAATAACGAACATTCAATCCATCTACCACATCTTTAATGCTCTTATCCAAAAACACACCCATGGGAATTTCCTTGTTTTTATTCTAGGCTGTATTATAATCAAATATTAAAGAGATTAGAATAAGCCAACTTTAATTTAAGATTTTTTCCACGCGCTTTTGGACCGCTTCTAAAACCAAGCAAAAAAGCCAATAAATCAAAGCGGCTTCCAAGTAAATAGGCAAAAAGTCATAGCTGGCGTTCGCTTTTTGTTGCGCGATCCTAAAAACCTCTGCGATAGTTACCACAGACGCCAAAGAAGTTTCTTTAAAAAGGCTGATGAAGGTGTTACTCAGGCTTGGCGTAGCGACTTTGAGCGCTTGAAAAAAGATGACATGCCAAAAGGTTTGCAAGTAGTTCAAACCCAAACTCAAGCTTGAATCCCATTGATCTTTAGGGACAGAAAGAAAGCTCGCCCTCAAAGTCTCTGAAGCGTATGCCCCTACATTAAAAGAAAACGCAATAATGCCTGCTGGGATCGGATCAATATAGACCCCAAGGGCGGGCAAACCATAAAACACCACCACAATTTGGACCAATAAAGGCGTGCCTCTAATGAGCGAAACATAGAAATTCACGCCCGCTAATAAAGCCTTATGAACGAAATGTTTAGAGGGTGCGATTTTAATGAGGGCCACAAAAACCGCAATGAACAAGCCCAAAATGAAAGAAATGATCGCTAAAGGCAAAGAAATGCAAAAAGCGGCTTTTAGCATGGGGTAGAAAGCCTCTAACAATAATTCCAAACGCTCCTTGCTCAAATCTAAAGATTCAAAAAACAAAGACAGATTAGGGCTGGCTGACATCTTTTCCAAAAAATTGTTCGCCTAAGCGTTTTAAAACCCCTTTATTGATCAATCTTTGCATCGCCTGGTTGATAAGCTCTAAGGCTTTTTCTTGGTGCTTGTTGATGACAAAGGAAGTGCCCCCATCTTTTTCTTTGGACTCCCATGCGATTTTAAAGGGGTTGTTTTTATGGGTGTTTAGGTAGTTTAAGATTGCTAAAGAACTATTTAAGGTCAAATCGGCTCGTTTTTGCGCCACTAGCAACAAGGCTTGCGCCATAGAATCCACCGAAACGATTTGAGCGTCGTATTTAAAAGCGATTTCCCCATAAGTGGAGCTTAAAGTGTTAGCCGCCTTTAAGTCCTTAATATCTTCAATGCCTTTAATGCGGTTTTCATCTTTCCTAACGAGCATGATCGTGCCTGAATAGCTATAAGGCAAGCTTTTGTCAAAAGCCGCTTGGCGTTTTTTAGTCGTCAAACTCACTTGGTTAGCGACCATATCAAAACGCCCCGATTTCAAGCCTGTCAGCATAATATCCCATGAAGTTTCGTGGAATTTGATCTTCACGCCAAGCTCTTTGGCCAACTCCCTAGCCACTTCCACATCATAGCCGGTGAGCTTGCCCTCTTTATTATGGTAAGTGAAAGGGGGGTAAATGCCTTCTGTGCCAACGCTGATCGTTTCTTTATTAATCAGTTTTTCATACAGGCTAGAAGCGTTCAAAAAACCCCCAAAAAAACTTATTACCAATAAAAAGAGAAATAAAACTTTTTTCATTTTTTAATCAATCCTAATCATTATTTTTCGCGCATTCTAGCACAAAATAAAAATTTTGCATGGTTTGATTTTAAATATAGACGCGCTCCAAGCGTTTGGATAGGGTGCTGATAGTTTCATAAGGAATGGTGTTTAAAAGTGCAGCGATTTCGCTTGCGTCATTAGCCTTAGCGCTTTTATCCCCAAATAAGATGACCTCATCGCCCTCTTTGGCTTCAATATTATTGAGTTTGACAAAGCACTGATCCATGCACACCTTGCCAATAAGAGGGGCTAGTTGGTTATTGATTACTACTTGAATGCGATTGCCTAAAGCGCGCGCTAACCCGTCCGCATACCCTAGAGCTAAAACACCCACTAAAGTCTCTTCATTGGTATAAAAATGCTCGCCATAGCCAATAAATTCGCCTTTTTTAACGCTTCTGATTTGAACGATTTGCGCTTTCAAACTGATAACATTTTTTAAGATGGTTGGGCATGATTCTTTCATTTCATTAGAAGGGTAAAAACCATAGAGCATGATCCCTGGGCGATAAAGGTTTAAGAAGCGGTTTTCATTCCCGTTACACAAAGAAAGGATGCCGGCAGAATTGTAGGCATGGCGGTATTGAAATTCTATTTTTTGATTTAAAAGCTGTTCTAAAAAAGCGTTAAAGGCTTTCATTTGGTTTTTAGCATGGGTTTTAATCTTAGCATCAGCGTTGCTTAAATGCGTGAATATCCCCTCTATTTCCAAGCCTTTTAAAGCGCGGATTTTTTTAATGGTTTCTATGCTTTTAAAATTAGGCTCTAAACCCAAGCGGTGCATGCCGGTATCAATTTTAAGATGAATTTTTAAGCGTTTTTTGGCTTTTAAAGCCATTTGAGAAAAAATTTCCGCTTGTTCAAGGCTAAAAACCATAGCGCTCAAATCGTTATCAATCAGCATGGAAGCGTTAGCGTTAGGGCTATAACCTAAGATCAAAATGGGGGTTTTAGAAAAATGAGAACGCAACTCTAAAGCTTCATCTAAGGCCGCTACCCCTAAATAATTAGCCCCTTCTTGTAAAAAAATTTCGCTCGCTTTAATCGCCCCTGCCCCATAAGCGTTCGCCTTGACAACCGCCATGATATGGGCGTCTTTAGGGACAATGCTTTTGACTGCATGAAAATTATGTCTTAAAGAAGCGGTATCCACTTCTACAAAACTCGCCCTTTTTAACATGTCATTTTACTTGTTAGAATGCTTGCTAAAATACCAACGAGTTTCTGAAGAAACCACCTTATGCAACAAAATCAAAGCGATCAAATTAGGGATAGCCATAAGCCCGTTAGAAAGATCCGCTAAATTCCACACAAAATCAATTTTAGCCATAGCCCCCACCATCACACTCGCTAAAAAGATCAAGCGGTAATATTTCACTTTTTTTTCACCAAAGGCGTATTCAGTGCATTTTTCCCCATAATAAGCCCAACCAATAATCGTAGAGTAGGCAAAAAAGATCATGGTTGTAAAAATCACCACCGTCCCTAATGAGCCTAGAAAATACTCCGTGCTTTTTAGAGTGAGCAAATTAGCGCTTAATTTTTCCCCATTAGGGAGCAAGGTGTTGTATTCTGGCGCCATTAAAATCACGCTCGCTGTCGCCGAACACACTATTAAGGTTACAATAAAAGTTTGGAGCATGGACACTAAGGCTTGGCGCACCGGGTGGCGTGTTTGAGCGCTTGCGGCAATAATAGCCGAACTCCCTAACCCCGCTTCATTAGAATACAACCCCCTAGCCACACCGGTTTTTATCATCGTCGCCATTAATGCACCTGCCGCTCCGCCCACAACGGGTTTAGGGTTAAAGGCTTCTTCAAAAATGAGTTTGATCGCTTGAAGGGCTAAATCAAAATGGCTAACAATAATATAAATGATAGCGATCAAATACAAAAGCACCATAACAGGAGCTAAATAAGAAGTGAATTTACCAATGGATTTGATCCCCCCTATGACAATGAAAGCGGTTAAAATCGTGAGCAATAAACCTGAAACCCAAGTGGGCAGGTTCGCTTGTTCACTCAAAATGGAAGAAACCGCATTAGATTGCGTCATGTTACCGGTGCCAATGCTCGCAATAATCGTAAAAATCGCAAACGCCATGGCGAGTTTGGGCATGTTAAGGCCGTTTTTAATATAATACATAGGCCCTCCGTTGTATCCAAACGCCCCTTTTTCCCTATATTTCACCGCTAAAATCCCCTCAGAATACTTAGTCGCCATGCCAACAAGCCCGGTAACCCACATCCAAAACACCGCTCCTGGCCCTGCAATGCTGATAGCAGTCGCTACGCCTACGATACTCCCAATGCCTACAGTCGCCCCTAAAGAGAGCATGAGAGCGGAAAATTGTGAAATGTCGCCCTTAGATTGGGACTCTTTGTCAAAAAGGATTTTGATCGCATAAAAGATCTTACTGAATTGCAAACCCCTAAGATAAAAGGTTAAAAACAAGCCGGTGCCTACTAATAAAATTTGCATGGGAATCCCCCACACAAAATTAGATAATAAACGCACCACCGAATCAATCGTTTCCATAAAAGCTCCTTAACAAACTAGGGTTTAAAAAAGAAATTCCTTAATCCCTAAAAAATGCAGAAAAAAGCATAATATCGGCATTTTTTTCATTCGCTCCGTCTTGGCTTAAATTGGCGATGATTTTACCAATGGCCGGGCCAAAAGTGATGCCAAGCCAGCCTAGTCCTGTCGCATGGATTAAGTTTTTATAGCGTTTGTCATAGCCCAAATAAGGAATATCATTAGGGGTTAAGGGCCTGAAACCGCACCACTCTGTGGCGTCTTTCATTTCAAAAGGCTGCGTGAAAGCGGCTAAATTCTTTTTCATGTTAGCGATTTGCTCTTTATCAATGAGAGCGTTATTAGTGTTTAATTCTAATTTAGAAGTGATTCTAACGGTGTCTCTTCGTGGGGTCATTGCCATGAAAATATCCGCAAATAAAGAAGAGGTTTTGGGTTTCAATTCTTCAGGCATTTTAAAGGTGATGCTATAGCCTTTAGCCCCCATCATTAAAAAATCGTTTTTGGTTTTTTTAATGAGAGTGGGGTTAGCCCCAGTGGCTAGAATGATTGTTTCTGCTTGGATTTTTTCCTTATGCGTGATAACGCCATCAATGAGGTTGTTTTTAAATTCAAAATCAACAACCTCTTCATTATAAAGGAACTCCACGCCCACATTTTGTAAATATTCTTGCAAAGAGCGCATCACTTCGCCCGGATCCACATGCGCGTTTTCGGTCAAAAGCACGCTCCCGCAGATATTATCATTAACAACGGGCATGTATTCTTTGGTCTCTTTAGCGCTAAGGATTTTATAAGTGCCGCTGTTATCGCAAGTTTTAATCTTTTTTTCAAAACTTTCTTCTAAAGTGTAGATCATTAAAAGCCCGTCTTCTTTATACCAAAAGTCCATGCCGTCTTTTAGCATTTGATGATACATATCAACACTCAGCCACCCGTAGCGTTCAAACAACGCCATGGTGCGGTGCGTGGATTTGGCGTTCGCGCTTTTTACAAATTTTAAAATCCATTGATAGAGCTTTAAATTAAGCCCAAAATGGAATTTTAAAGGGGCTTGGTTTTTGAGCATGAGCTTTAAGGTGTCTAACACCACACCAGGGCATGAGAGCGGGGCTTTTTTAAACGCAGAAATGAGCCCAGCATTCCCAAAAGAAGTGCCGTTTGCACCATCGCTTTTTTCAATCACGCAGACCTTATGCCCTAACTTATGCATAGAATACGCGCAAGAAAGCCCTACAATCCCACCGCCTATGACCACGACTTCTTTTTTCATGCTGATAGTCCCTTAAATAGAATTACTTAATGGCTATCGCTTCAATTTCTACTAAAGCGTCTTTAGGTAGTTTAGCCACTTGAAAGGTCGCTCTAGCCGGATAAGGCTCTTTAAAATAACTCCCATAAATTTCATTCACCACCGCAAAATCGTCTAAACTTTTCAATAAAATAGTCGTTTTAACCACGCTATCCATCCCTAACCCTGCTTCTTTTAAAATCGCTTTGATATTTTCCATGGATTGCGTGGTTTGAGAATGAATGTCCGCACCTTTAAACTCGCCGGTGCTTACATCAATACCCAATTGCCCAGAGACAAAAACAAGATCGTTAGTAGCGATAGCTTGAGAGTAAGGGCCTATCGCTTTTGGGGCTAGCGTTGAATGGATGACTTCTTTCATGATTGAAACTCCTATGATGATGTGTTATGTCAGCTATTATTATGCAATCAAATTAATAAAGAAATAAAAAATGAGCGCAAAACGCCATGAATTTTCATCTTATTATAAGGTATTGTATATTTTTTACCCATATTTAGAAATTCTTAAACGGGTTTGATTTGAATTTTAGGCTTGTTATCATTAAATATTAAAGCTATCACTCGCTTGCAAGCCCTTTTATTATGGCTTATTTTACAAAATGCCTTTGAGCATTTTTACAGACACTCATTGCCACTAAAAGAGGGCAAAGCCACAATCTGTTTTTAAAAGAGAGTTGGAAATTTGAACAAAACCTTGACTTTTATTATTGAGTTTAGATACAATAACAATCGTCTTTTTGAATAAAGAGTGCGGGAATAGCTCAGTGGTAGAGCACGACCTTGCCAAGGTCGGGGCCGCGGGTTCGATCCCCGTTTCCCGCTCCATATTTTGATTTAACTTCTAGAGCATGGTTTCTATTTAGTTTGCCCAGGTGGTGGAATTGGTAGACACAAGGGACTTAAAATCCCTCGGTAGCAATACCGTGCCGGTTCAAGTCCGGCTTTGGGCACCATCATTGCAAATTAAACCAAATTAATATATGGTTTGATTTTGTTATCTCAATAGACGCACTAGTGTTAAATTTAAGGCGACATAGCCAAGTGGTAAGGCATGGGTCTGCAAAACCTTGATCCCCCGGTTCGAATCCGGGTGTCGCCTCCATATTGTAGTCATTTAGGGACTTTTGTAAGGGACTTTTATGAAAATAGCGGGAGATGGCTGAGTGGTTGAAAGCGGCGGTCTTGAAAACCGTTGAGGGTCATACCTCCGGGGGTTCGAATCCCTCTCTCCCGGCCACTTGATTAAAATCTTTTAAGCGATTTGTTTTGGCAAATTCATCTCTTCTTTTAACAAAGAATTTTGTGAATATTGATTGTCTCTTTTAATTGAAATTTAAAGATTAGTTTAAAGGATTTTATTCGGTGGGATTGTCAGCGTTAAGCCTTATTGTTCCTTTCAGCGTTATTTTAATGGTGGTTTTCACTAAAAGAGTCGCGCTCTCGTTGTTTGTAGGCATTTTAGTGAGCGCTGTTTTAATGCATTCTTTACACCTTTCTCAACTTGTAGAATATATTTATCATAAAATCACTTCCGTTTTTTACGCTTATGAGCCAGAAAAGGGGCTTCATTTCAATCTTTCTAATCTCTATGTTTTTGGGTTTTTGATCTTTTTAGGCATTTTAAGCCAAGTGATTTTAAAATCCGGTAGCGTGCAAAACTTTGTCAAAAAAGCTAAAAAATACTCAAAAAACGCTAAAACCCCTGAATTTATCGCCTTTTTTTCAGGCATCATTATTTTTGTAGATGATTATTTTAACGCCCTGACCGTGGGGCAAATCTCAAAGTCTTTAAACGACGCTCATAACTCCACACGAGAGCGCTTGGCTTATATTATAGACTCCACTTCAGCACCGGTGTGCTTATTAGTCCCTATTTCTAGCTGGGGGGCATATATTATGGGGATCATGAATAATGACAGCTCGCCCTTATTGAAAGATAGTTTTTCGGTGCTTGTTCAAAGCTTAAGCAGTAATTATTATGCGATTTTTGCGCTCATCGCAGTCTTTCTTACTATTTTATGGCAAATCAACCTCCCTAGCATGAGAAAGTATCAAAACATAGGCGTGAAGGATTTTTATAGCGAACAAGAAGAAAGCTCTTCAAAACTAGCCCCCTTGAGTTTGTTGCCCCTTTCTATTTTATTATTGATTGTGTCCATTTCATCATTGATTTTTTATACAGGAGTGGTCTTAAAAAACACTGATGCGAGTTTTTCGCTCTTTTATGGAGGGCTGTTTTCGCTCATTGTTACTTATCTTTTAGCTTATAAGTTTTTAGAAAAAGGGAGCTTTTTTAAACTCATGCTTGATGGCTTTAAAAGTGTGGGGCCGGCGATACTAGTCTTAACGCTCGCTTGGGCTATCGGGCCTGTGATTAGAGATGACGCTCAAACAGGGCTTTACTTGGCCCACATCAGCAAGGAGTTTTTAAATAGCGGGGGAGGCGCATATATGCCTTTAATCTTTTTTTTAATCTCTGGGTTTATCGCTTTTTCTACCGGCACAAGCTGGGGAGCGTTTGCGATCATGCTTCCCATTGGAGCGGGCATGGCTAGTGAAAGCGATATTATTTTGATTGTTTCAGCGATCCTTTCAGGCGCGGTTTATGGCGATCACACAAGCCCCATTTCTGACACGACTATCCTATCGGCTACGGGGGCAGGGTGTTCGGTGCAAAGCCATTTCATCACACAATTCCCTTATGCGACTATTGCGATGCTTTGCAGCGCGGTGAGTTTAGGGGTGGCAAGTTTTATGCATTCGCGCTCGCTCGCGTTTGTAATCGGTGTGGCTTTGCTTGTGGGGGTGTTTTATCTTTTAAAAAGGTTTTATGGTGAAAATCTAAAAACTTAAATATTCTTAAGTAAAGCTTAAAAATCCCATTTTTTAAAATTAAAATAAGGTTTGAACGATCCGTATTTGACTAAAAAAGAGTCTTATTTCATTACCAATCAATTAAAAAAATTATTCAAAAATAACCACCAATTATAAAAATTTTCACAAATCCCTAAAGAGTAACGCTTTTTAAAAAAATACATTTTTTTTAATTTTTTAATCAACTATTAAGGTGTTTTAAGTTAAATTTCCTTATCTGTTAAACATACGGATAATGTTATATCTTAAGGAAAGAAAATGGGGTTAGGACACTAATAAGTTTAGGGATTTTGTTGAGCGTTTTGAGTGGCGATGATCTGAGATTGTATTCAAAACCTTTAGTCTATTCGGATAGGAGTGGGATTATTGGGATTGATATTGACAAACGGACATTTTACAAACGAGCGTTCGTTTTCACGATGAAATCATTGTTCGGTGAAAACTTGCTTCTGTTTGTCAAATTGAAGCATTCTGCGTTAATGAGCAAGCACATGAAAGGGCCTTTGGAAAACCGCCATCATCATTCTTTCACTAGGAATTATGAAAAAGCGATCAATGGTTGTCAAAAGTATTTCCATATCAAATTGCCTGAAGGTGCTCCTAGCAACTTCAAATCAGGCTCATACATGGTTACTATGGTGGTGCGTTTTTAAAGCGTTATTTGGGGTATTCTTTAATACCCTTATCATCTTTTAAAATATCATCTTTCAAAAGCACAAATTTATTTTTTAGCCCTTTTTTAAATCTTCTTAAAACTCTTTTGTTGTATTGATTGAGTAAAGTATTTTTAAAATACGGATAAAATTCATAAAAAATTTAAAAAATAAAAAAAGCTCTGTTTTCATCAAATACGGGTTACTAAAACTTTTTATGGCGGGTTAAAACATATTTTTGGCTTTAATTGTTTCTTTTAGGATTAATTTCATCAAGGTTTAAAGCATTAGCGTCTTTCCTCTTATCATTTGGCGCTAAAAACGACTCCATTAGCCCATTTCTTGAATTTTTTGTAATCATCTATTTTTATCTGCCCTAAAAACATGAAGCCAAACAAACCCCCTACAAAAACGCTTCTAACTTATAGGCTTTTTTATGCTCTTGTTTCAAATCCATGTAAGCGTTTAAAAGCATGTATTCTTCAAAGGATAAAACCGCTAAATGCTCCTTAGCGAGATCGTTCATTTCTAATTCTAACAACACGAATAAAAAGGCTTTTTGCGCCTTATCGTCTTCTTGGCTTAAAATCTCAAAAAACTGGAACCATTGATCGGGGACAAGAAATTTTTGCGCTTTTTGGGCGAGCTTTAAATAATCATTCTTGTCATAACCCACCTTTTTGCAAAGCTCTGAAATTTTTAAAGTGTCTGTGTTTAAAGATTTTTCAAAAAAGGCTTTTAAAAAAGACTTCACGCACTCTTTGTCCAAGTTCTCTTGCATCGCATTCAAAGCCTTTAAAATCTCTTTTTTGTTGCCTTTTTGGGCGATTTCTATAAAAGCGTAGCGGCGTAATTCCAAAGGGATTTGCGCGTTTGTTAAAACTTCAAAGGCGTTTTTCAAATCGTTATGAATGAAAGCCTTCAAGCGTTTAGAAAAATAAGCATGCTCATAAGCTAACGAATGCTTAGCGTGATCTTTAGGCTCAAGGGTGTTATTTTCTATATTGTGGTAATGCTTAAAAAGGTTATCCACTTTTTCGCACCCGCTACTTGGCGTGTTTAAATCAGCCTTTAAATCATAGCGGGCTAAGATTTGAGAGAGGTTTTTAGCGAGATCGCTTTTAAATTTCGTTTTTAAAAAAGTCTTTTGGGTGTCTTGGGACAGGATTTGTTTGAGCAATTTGTCAAAATCCCTTTTTTCGTGGTATAAGCGGATTTTATGGCTGAGATTGTGTTTGAATAAAAAAACCCATGAAAAAAAAGCGAACATGCCCAAAACGCCCATAAGCCATACGGCAATGGGAAAATTAAAGCTGTAGCTCCCTAAATTGAAGGCATACGCTTGCGGATCAATACTATAAACAAACACGCCAAAACCCACAATGAACAAAAATGTAAAGATAATGTAAAAACGCATGTGCACCTCCTATTTATGGTATGGATGCTTAAAAATAATGCTTAAAGCCCTATAGATTTGCTCGCACAAGACAATTTTAGCCACTTCATGGCTAAAAGTCATCTCGCTCAAACTCCAAGCTTGACAATCCTTTAAAAAATTTTCTTCAAACCCATACGCTCCAGCGATAAAAAAATTAATATTAAGATGATTTTCTAACATTTTACTAAACGCAAAGCTATCGCCCCTTTGAGATTTAGGGTGTAAGGCAATATTTTTTGCCTTATGGTTTAAATACGGCTCAAAGGCTAGAGAGTAGCTTTTTTGAGCGAGTTCTTTAGAAACTTTTTGAGCGTTGGCGGTATTTTTAGGGAATAAATCCACTAATTCCAGCTCGCAATCAAATTGCTTGCATTGCTTTTGATAGATTTTCACTAACTCTAAAGGCGAACTTTTAGCGATAGAATACACCACGCAACGCATCAATGTTAAAACTTTAAAAAATCTTTGAAGTCTTATGCATCATCATAGCGATCAAATCGCTCAAAGTTTTTTTCAAATCCTTCCTGTGCACAATCATATCAATCAAGCCATGCTCTAATAAAAATTCCGCTGTTTGAAAGCCCTCAGGCAAATCCGCCCCTATAGTTTGCTTGATCACTCTAGGCCCTGCAAAACCTATCATCGCCCCAGGCTCTGCGATAATGAGATCCCCTAAAAAAGCAAAAGACGCGCTAACGCCCCCATAAGTGGGATCGCTTAAGAGCGAAATGAAAGGGAGTTTGGCCTCACTCAATCGGTTCAAAGCCGCACTCGTTTTAGCCATTTGCATGAGCGAATAAGTGGATTCTTGCATCCTAGCCCCCCCACTCGCTGAAACAATCAATAACGCTTCTCTTTTAGCGACCGCGCGATTGATCGCTCTTACGATCTTTTCGCCCTCCACAGAGCCTAAACTCCCTCCCATAAAGCTAAAATCAAACACCACGATCTGCAAAGGCATGCGGTTGATTTTAGCCTCACCGCTGATCACGGAGCTTGGGCGGTTAGTCCTTTTTTCGTATTTTTTAATGCGTTGTTTATAGCTCTCTTTATCCACGAAATTTAAAGGATCATTAGGCCGTAAGTGTTTGTCAAACTCTTCAAAACTCCCCACATCGCATAGAAATTCAATCCTTTCAGTTGCGTTCATGCGGAAATGGTAATGGCATTTCAAACACACGCTGTATTTACTAAACACTTCTTTATGATACATTAACGCATAACATTTAGGGCATTTCACCCAATGGCTTGGCTGTTCTTCCTTACTTGGTGCTGTCCGCAATTTATTGATCTTAAAATTTTTAAAGAAATCTGCAAATCCCATGTTTTTCCTTAATTTTGCAGTTTTATTAGGATTGTATCCAAGTTTTGCTTATAATAAACCAAATTATCTTAAGAGTAGTGATGCAAGGGTTTCTTTTACAAACACAAAGCATAAGAGATGAAGATTTGATCGTGCGCGTTTTAACCAAAAACCAACTCAAAACCCTCTATCGTTTCTATGGCAAACGCCATAGCGTGCTGAATGTGGGGCGTAAAATTGATTTTGAAGAAGAAAACGATGATAAATTTTTACCCAAGTTAAGGAATATTTTGCATTTAGGCTATATTTGGGAAAGAGAAATGGAGCGCTTGTTTTTTTGGCAACGCTTTTGCGCTCTCTTGTTCAAGCATTTAGAAGGCGTGCATTCTTTGGATAGTATCTATTTTGACACTTTAGATGATGGGGCTAACAAACTCGCCAAACAGCACCCCTTAAGAGTGATTTTAGAAATGTATGCAACGCTTTTGAATTTTGAAGGGCGCTTGCAAAGTTACAATTCTTGTTTTTTATGCGATGCAAAATTAGAGCGTTCTGTCGCTTTAGCGCAAGGGTTTATTCTAGCACACCCCTCTTGTTTGAAAACTAAAAGCCTGAATTTAGAAAAAATCCAAGCTTTTTTTCGCACTCAAAGCACGATTGATTTAGAATTAGAAGAAGTGGAAGAATTATGGCGCACGCTGAATTTAGGGTTTTGAAAGGTTAAAATGAAATTTAAATTTTTGAATATGGATAATGAGAGCGGTTTTATTTTGATTGAAAAAGAATTGAAACGATTAAACATTCTCGCTCAAGTCAAAGAAGATTGCATTGAATTAAAAGGCGAGAATATCAAACAAGCAAGAATCTATCTTAAAACGCTTTTTAACTCCAATATTGTGGAATTAGACGATCACCAAAAAAGCGCAAACGCTTTAATAGAGCGCTTGAAATCTTTAGGTTTAAAAATTGCGGTGGCTGAAAGCTGCTCTGGGGGGTTATTATCGCATGCATTCACTTCCATTAGCGGGGCTTCAGCGGTTTTTATGGGGGGTATTGTGTGTTACAATGAAGAGGTTAAGCGTGAATTGTTGAAAGTCAATGCCACGACTTTAAAAGTCTTTGGGGTTTATAGCGAAGAATGCGTGAAAGAAATGCTATTAGGCGTGTTTTTAAATTTTAAAGTGGATTTAGCGCTTGCGATGAGTGGGGTGGCTGGCCCTAATGGGGGGAGCAAGGCTAATCCTGTAGGCACGATTTATATTGGTGCACAAAAGTTAGGAACTCAAGCTTTAATTGATCGCTGTTTTTTTGAAGGGAACAGAGAAAGCATTCAAAATAAAAGCGTAGAGCATGCCCTAAACATGCTCGCTAGAATGCTATAAACTACCTTAACGCGCAAACGCTACCAAATTCTTTTTGAGCGACCTTAGCGATGTAAGCGATTTCATTATCGTTAAGGTTTTCAACACTCGCTTTTAAATGCCTTTTGATTTGCTCAATCTGGCAACCCACTAGCTTGATTTTCACCACAGCCACCTCAGATTTTAAATTCGTATAGGTGTCGGATACCTGGATCTTAGTCGCTAGGTAATTATAGATAGCGTAGCTGATATTCGTAGTCGTTTGCTCGGACTCATGGAATTGCTCCATGAAGCGTTTTTTATACTTCAACATGATTTCATGAAAAACCACGATCAGGCTCAATTTAGCGTTTAAAGTCGCTTGCTCAATCCCTAAATATTTGTTACTAACAGGGATATACGCCACGCCCATTTCTTCGTAGGGGACTTTAGCGTCTTCAAAAACCCAAGCAGGAGCATCAGACAATTCTGATTTCATGCTCTTTAAATCAGAAACTAAAATCCCATCATCTCTTAAAAGACTCTTAGCGCTTAATGAAACGCTTGAAAACACCCCTAAAAGAGCGATTAAAACCATTCTTTTAAACAAAATGCCACTCCTTAAACTTTAATTTAGGTTTGATTATAGTTAAAAAGTTTTTAATTTCGTTTAATCACAACCAAGTAATCGCATCAACTTTTGATTTTCTTGATTTTTGGCTCGCTTCTGCCACCCTCTTACCCAAAGCGATCAAGCATGCGATTTTAGGCTTATTGATACGCTCTTCTAAAACCTCGCCCACTTTTAAAGGATCAAAGCCTCCAATAATGCAACTATCCAATCCCATTAAGCTCACGCCCATGCAAATTTGCCCCACAGCGATATAGCATTGCTCTAAAATATAGCTTTCCAATTTTTGCATGCTGTGGTTGAATCTCACGCCAAGCATTTGAGCAAAAGAAGGGATCACTCTAACTTTATAAGACTCCGAATAGAGGTTTTGCATGTAATGGCTGTGTGGTAACAACTCGCTGGGTCTTAAAGAGCATACCACCATTAACGCTGAAGTGCTTTTAATCATTTCTTCATTAAAATAGCTGTGTGCTGCAATTTGTTTTTTTAAATCCTTATTAGTAACCATCACAAAATGCCATGGCTGCGTGTTGTAAGAGCTTGGCGATAGCCTAGCGATTTCAGCGATTTCTTCTAATTCTGTGCTAGAAAACTCATAATGGCTATCAAACATCTTGCAAGAATGGCACTCGTTTAATAATTGTCTTCTTTTTTCTTGATCCAAAAATTTCATTGATTTTCCTTTATTTTTTTAGAATTTTTTGTAGCATACAATAAAATCCCTAACGAAACAATTACCATAAGCAAGCTTAAAATCTGCCCCATGCTCAAATTCAAAAAATAAACCCCTAATTGGCTATCCGGCTCTCTGTAAAATTCCGCAATAAAGCGCATCAACGAATACCCCAAGCCATAAACCACGATGAGCAACCCATGCGTTTTGGTGTGCTTTTTAGCCCACATTACCATTAAAAACACGATAACCCCCTCTAAAAACGCTTCAATCAATTGGCTGGGATAACGCAATTGATTATCCACCATAATGCCTATGATTTGCCCTAAATGGCTGTCTTTGGGGACAATCCTCCCCACAAGCTCCTGGTTTAAAAAATTCCCAATCCTCCCAAAAACATACCCTAAAGGCAGGCTAATCGCAATCAAATCCAAATAAATCAAAAGCTTTTTCAAATCCTTACGGCTATAAAGATACGAAGCGATCAAAAACCCCACCAACCCCCCATGATAGCTCATCCCACGAATGCCTACAAAATCCCCATTGCTATCAAAAGGGTTAAAGATTTGCCAAAAATGCGTCAAATAATAGCTGGAATTAGGCTCATAAATAAGAATGTATCCTACCCTTGCCCCTAGCACAATGCCAAGCTCCGCCCATAGAAAATAACTCTCAAATTCCTTCCTTTCAATGGGGAATCGCTTGGGGTCTTTTTGGATCATTCTTAACGCCATATAAAAAGCGGTAACAATCGCGCACGCATACGCCAAACCATACCAATGCACTTCAATACTGCCAAGACTAAAAGCGATAGGGTTAAATTGATCATAAATCGTATTCCAAGCGTTCATGATCAATCCTTAAAATTCAAATTCTTTAGGGGGGATCGCTTCAAATTCATACCCCAATAACGAGATTTTATGCGCATGGAGCATCAAGCGTTTGGCGGAGTGTTGGCTATCGCCATAGATTGTATCGCCTATAATAGGGTGGTTGATATGCTTTAAATGGACTCTGATTTGGTGGGTTCTTCCGGTTTTGATTCCCACTTTTAAAAGGGTTTTTTTGTTGATGATTTTTAAGGGCGTGATGATTGTAACCGCTTCTTGCCCTTTTTTAGAGATTTTACTGAAAGCTTTAGTGGTTTTAATCGTAAGAATGGGAGCGTTGATTTCTCGCTCTTCTTCTACAATCCCTTGAGCGAGCGCTAAATACTCCTTTTTAACCGCCCTATTTTTAAAAGCCTTTTTCGCTTTTAAGTGGAATTCTGAATTTTCTTTCACCAGTAAAATCACCCCGCTTGTTTCTTTATCCAAGCGGTGCAACAAAACCCAACCTTTGAAAAAAGAAACTAAATCATAGCTCTCTATAAAGGGGGGTTTAAAAAGGGCTAGAATGTTTTTATCTTCAAAAATCACGCCGGGTTTTTCAACCTTTTGGACGCTAAAATGCGTGTTTTTGGGTAATTCCTTTCTGGCGACCATCAATTTCTTCCCCCCTATACTCACTAACCCCAAATCAATCAAAGCTTTGGCTTTTTTATGCGAAATGTTTTCTTGAACGCTCAATATTTTATAAGCTTTTTCCATGTTTATCCTTTTTAATGTTTAATGAATGCGAGCAATTCGTTTAAATCATGCCCGTTTTCTAAAAAACGTGCCACGCCTAAATTTTTGTAATCTAAAAGAGCGCCTAACAGATCCTCTTTTGGAACGATTTTATAGGGCTTGACTAGTTCAAACAACGCTACTTGGTTGAAAAGATGCTCCCCTGTGATCAAGCGCGCATTAAAAAACGCCGGCTCTAAAGGGTTATGCCCCCCCATTTTGACAAACGAACCCCCTAAAATGACAATATCAGCGATCGCATAGAAGTTATTCAATTCCCCCAAGCTATCCACTAACAAAATATCGCATTCCACAAAACCCTTTGAAGAAAAACACTCCCAACTAAAAGGCGTCGTTTTTAAAATATCTTGCAACAAATTCCGCACGCTTTTAAAACGCTCGGGGTGGCGCGGCACAACAATTAATCTTGCGTTTTTAAAAGTCTTTTTCAATTCTAAAAACGCTTTTAACCCCAATTCCTCCTCGCCCTCATGCGTGCTGGCTAAAACAATGTTTAAAGCGTCCGGGTTTTTAGGGTAAAACGAAGCGATCACAGGCTTTGAAAAACGCTTGATATTCAAAAAATCCACCACTTTTTTTGCCCCTAGATTCAACAAGCGCTTTTTATCCTCCTTGCTTTGCGCTAAAATCAAATCAATGCGTTTGAATAAAAGCGCATAAAAGAAAGAAAAACGCTGATACTTGGGGTAAGAACGAACGCTGATCCTAGCGTTAATGAGCATGGTTTTTGCCCCTAATTTTTGAGCCGTATCAAACACATTAAACCACAATTCCGCTTCTGTAACCACCAAAGTTTTTAAGCGTTTTAAGTTTTTTTTCCATGCAAACAATAGGGTTTCAAAAGGCAGGTAACGCACTTCTATATGCTTAGAATGCCGATAAGTTTGAGCGGCTAATTCAAAGCCGGTATTAGTGGTAACGCTGATTAAAATCGACTCTTTTAAAGCTTGAATGATCGGCTCTAAGGATTTGACCTCCCCATAAGAGCATGCATGAAACCAAAAAGTCGGCTCGCTTTTTAAAAAATTGTCTTTGAGAAAAAAACGAGCTTTCAAAGAATGGCGGTATTTTTCCTTAAAACTCAAAAGCAAGATGAAAGGCACACCAAAAAGATGCCCCAAAGTTAACAATAAAAGGTAAAAAAACTTAAACAATCAAACTAATTCTTGACTTTCTTTTGGTTGGCTTTCTTTTGGAGGTTGAGCGTTACTTTCATACGCGCCCTCAGCGTATAAAATACGCCCGCAATACGGGCAAGTGATCATATCCCCACTCGTTAGCACTTCGGTATAAATCTTATCGTTTAGTCTAATAAAACAACCCCCACAAGCCTGTTTTTTGATCGTTACAATGCTCGTGTTTTTCGCCCATCTTCTAATCCTTTCATAAAAGCTATAGATTTTAGGCTCGGTTTTTTCCACGAGTTCTTCTTTCTTTTTGAAGATGATTTGTTGGGTTTCTTTGATGTTTTTGACTTCGTTTTCCACTAGGTTTTCCAATTCCAACGCTAATTTTTCAAGCTCTAGCATTTCTTTTTTCAAATTCTCTTGTTTTTCGCTTTTGCGCTTGATTTCATTTTGCAGGTTTTCAATTTCTCTGTTGGCTTGGTTGGAGCGTTCTTTAGCAATATCTTCTTCAATGTTTAAAGAGCGCAATTCCCTTTCGGATTTGATCTCGCTCATTTTCTTTTGAATGCTGGCGATTTTAGCGTTCGTGTCTTGTAGGGTTTGCTCGTTTTTAGAAACCTGTAATTTTAGGGCTAATTTTTCCTCTTCTAAATTCAAAATCGCTTTATTTTTAGCTTCTTTATCATTCAAGGCTTTATCCAAGTCTTTTCGTTTTTCTCTGATCAATGGCTCTAAGGAGTCAATTTCTTTATCCAAATGCGAAATTTCAATCAATTGTTTGAGATGGGTGTTCATCGCTTTCCTTTAAATGATTTGCAAGGGGTTTTTAAAATTCTCTATTGTAACCAAATAATCAAAAGAATGCAAAATTTCAGCCACAATCAGTGCAAAACCCCTTTCGCTATAATAATGCGTGGCGTCAATCAAGCTTATCCCTAAAGATTGAGCGATCATAGCGTCATGGTATTTCACATCGCCTGTAATTAAACAGCTTTGCGCTTTTAAAGAAGAGAACATGGACGCTCCCGATCCGCACACAAACGCTAAATCTTTAATCATTTGAGAACTTTTGACGCATGCTAATTGTCCCACCCCTAAAGAAGATTTAATCCTTTCTACAAGCGCATCAAATTCTATATTAGCGTTTTCTTTCACTAACATAAGGCCTTTTTCTATCAAGCCATCAAACCCTAAAAGCGCACTAGCGAAATGCTTATTTAAATGCGTTTTGTCAAAATTCGTGTGCATGCTGATGACTGAAATGTTTTTTTGGATTAAGATTTTTAAAATATTCCCCGGATAAGCCTCGTAGCTAAGCGTTTTTAAGGGCTTGAAAATTAAAGGGTGGTGCGTGATGATTAGGGCGTTTTGTGGCGCATTTAGAGCGATGTTAAGCGTGATTTCTAAACATGCGACAATCTCGCTAAATTCACTATTTTCACTCCCCACATTCAACCCGCTGTTATCCCACAATTCTTGGAGTTCAAAAGGCGAAAGGCGATTCAAAACTCCCAACACTTCCTTAACTAACGCCATTTTCAGCCTTTGTTAAAGCGTTTTTTAAGCGCTCTTCCCTCTCTTCTTCTTGCTCTTTATAAAGAAGCGCACACCCTTTGGCTAAATCCCTGATTTGTAAAATATAATTTTGCCTTTCAGCCACCGAAATCGCTTTTCTGGCGTCTAAAATATTGAAAAAATGCGAGCATAGCATCACCAAATCATAAGCCGGTAAGGGGAGCTTGTTTTCCAAGCAATGCAAGGCTTCGGCTTGAGCGTTTTTAAACATTTCTAATAGCCTTTTCACGCTCGCTGTTTCAAAATGATACTTGCTGAATTGATATTCGCTTTCTAAATGCACTTGCGCGTAACGCACGCTGTCATGATTGTTTTTAGCCCATTCAATCTCTAGGATATTTTCCACTTTTTGCACATACATCGCCAATCTTTCTAAGCCGTAAGTGATCTCCACCGGGATAGGGCTACAAGCAATGCCTCCCACTTGCTGGAAATAAGTGAATTGCGTAACCTCCATGCCATCAAGCCACACTTCCCAGCCAAGCCCCCATGCCCCCAAAGTCGGACTCTCCCAATTGTCTTCTACAAATCGTATATCATGCTCATTAAGGTTTATCCCTAACACTTCTAAGCTTTTTAAATAGAGTTCCTGGATATGAGAAGGGCTGGGCTTGATGACTACTTGGAATTGGTAATAACTCCCCAAGCGGTTAGGGTTTTCCCCATAGCGCCCATCAGTAGGCCTTCTAGAGGGCGCGACATACGCCACATTCCACGGCTTTTTGTCCAAACTCCTTAAAAGCGTGGCCGGGTGGAATGTCCCAGCTCCTGCAGGAATATCATAAGGCTGGATCACCAAACAGCCTTGATTCTTCCAATACTCTTGTAATTTTAATAATAAACTTGAAAAATCTTGCATGCTCTCTTTCCTTTTAAGCGCGTCTGATCAAATCGTTCATGCTCTCTAGCACACTCTTACCCTTTAAAAGCAAGGCTAATTCGCTCGCAATGGGCGTATAAATGCCGTATTTTCTAGCGATTTCCACAATGGCGTTGGTCGTTTTCACCCCCTCAGCCACTTCGCCTAATTCTTCTAAAACCACCTCTAAAGGCTTGTTTTGGGCTAGCCCCAAACCCACACGATAATTCCTAGATAAAATAGAATTAGCGGTTAAAAACAAATCCCCAGCCCCAGAAAGCCCTAAAAAAGTCTCTGTCTTGCCCCCAAAGAACGCCCCAAAGCGTTGCATTTCCACTAAACCTCTAGACAATAAACTCGCTTTAGCGCTATTGCCTAATTTCAAGCCATCACAAACCCCCCCCGCAATGGCTATCACATTTTTATACGCCCCAGCGATTTCACCCCCTATGATGTCTTGTTGGGCGTAAGCTCTGATAAAAGAGGGGGTTTTATTGGCGAATTCTAGCGCTAAAGCCTGATTATTAGAATGAATGACTAGCGCGCAAGGCAGGCCTTGAATGATTTCAGCCGCAAAACTCGGACCCGCTAAAAAACACACAGAATTAGGATCGATAAAATCCTTTGCGATCTCGCTCACAAACGCCCTGTTTAAAACCTCTATCCCTTTAGAAGCGATTAAAACCTTAGCGTTTTTGGGTAAAGAAGCGTTTTGAAACCATTCCCTTAGATGCTGCACGCTAATAGCGATCACATAGAGCACTGCTTTTAAGCCTCTTTGTAAATCCACTTGCTCTATGGGGGCAGAACCTTTAGAAATCAAAGCGTTATTGAGCTTTTTTAACGGCTCGTTTAAATCGCGCCTTGAAATGATTTTGACTTCATTCTTTTCTCCAAAAGCAAAGGCTAAAGCCCTCCCCCACGCCCCGCCACCAAATACTGCAATTTCCATTAAATTCCTAATCTCATTGATTGTAAAACTCACCATTTTACAATAATAAGTTTAAAATAGCCCTTACATTCAAAACGCTGTCTTTGATTAAAACATATACATATTAAATAATATTTTAAAATTAAAAAGCGTTAAATTAGTTGTTTCTCAATATATCTCATTATATCGCCTACATTGACGATTTTTTCCGCTTGCTCATCAGAAATCTCAATGCCAAACCTTTCTTCTAACGCCATGATTAATTCCACGATATCTAAAGAGTCCACACCTAAATCCTTCACAAGTTTCGCTTCTGGCGTAACTTGTGATACATCTATTTCCAACTGCTCAATAACTGCCTAATAGTTTCAAATAAATTCGTATCATTCGCATTGAAAGCTTTATTGTTGTTTTGTTGATTTTTTGATCGCCTCCACTCCCACAAATTATTTTGAAGCTTCTCATCGTTTAAGCACTCTTGATAAGTTTTCTCATTTGTTTCTTTGTATCCTTTAAGCCTTAACAAATTTTTTAAAGAATAGTCTAATTGGAGCAGTCTATTATCATTATCCATCGCATCTCTAAATTCTTGGATTTTTTCTTGGCTCAAATCATACCAATCCAAGCAAAACATGCACCAATCCCTAAAATACAGCACCATTTCTTTGATTTCTTCAAACTCTCGGCGGTTTGTTTCTTCCGGTGTGTTTTTTAGATCCCTCCACTCCCGCAAATTATTTTGAAGCTCCTCGTTGTTCAAAGACTCTTGATAATCTTTCTCATTTGTTTCTTTGTATTCCCTAAACGTTTGCAAATTTTTTAAAGAGTAATGCAGTTGGAGTAACTCATTACATTTATCTAAACTATCTCTAGTTTCTTGGATCTCTTCTTCACTCCATTCATACCAATCCAAATAAAATAAATTGAGATCCCTGAAAAACAGCACCATTTTTTTGATTTCTTCAAACTCTCGGCGGTTTGTTTCTTCGTCCTCTTCGTCGTTTTGTTCTTTGTATTTTTCCCAAGTGAAAGCGCTCACACGATCAAAAACCTTATCAATGCTCTTTTTAAACAAGTTGATCACTCCGTTCAATCGCGCTAAATTCTCTCTTTTGGATTCTTCTTGCTCAGAAAATTCTTTTTCTAAAATCTCAATTCTTCTAAAAATTTTATCGCTAAAATCATCAAAGCCTTTTTGCATCAAATCCAATCTAACAGAACGCAATTCTCTTTGGTAGCGTTTGAATTTGTTAGCGTCTTGATTAATAGCCTTTTCATACATCCGATGCACTTCGTATAAAACGCTTAAAATTTCGTTTTGTTTCTCGCTCCTTTGATTTAACTTCATTAGAAATTTCTCAAGCGATTTAAAAACTTTGCTTTTTTCGCTGAACTCTTTAATCTCTTGATACCTTGTAGCGCTGTAAGCGCAAATCCCTAAAAACTCAATACCATTATCTTTTAAAGTCTCTCTAATTTTCTTAGCGACTTCTTCTAATTGGCTTTTGGTGCGCCTATCAGCCCTACTCAATACGATAAAAACCTGCTTGCCCTCTTCTTCGTATAATTCTCGCAAAAACTCTAAATCATCGCTTTCAATACCCCCACGCTCGCAACTGATAAGCCATAAAATGTGTTTAGCGTGCTTTAGGGATTCTTTAGAGGCTTCTTTGTCCCCACCCGTATAGCCTTGATTGCCGGGGTTATAGCCAGGCGTGTCTATGAAGCATAAAAATTCAAAAGGCACGCTAGGAGCGTCAAAAGCATGAAGGGCATGATCTCTTTGAGATTAAAGACAAGGGATTCTAAAAACTGATGGTTAAACTTAAGATGTGGTAATTCCACCATGCCCCCATTTTGAGAAAACCCCATTAAAACCTCTTTTTTACCCTTTAAGCAATAAGTGGGGATAGCTGTGGTGGGATCTATGTGTTCAGGGAGTTTTAATTTCAAGCCCAACAAGTTGTTTAAAAAAGTGGATTTGCCCGCGCTAAACCCTCCCCCCACCGCAACGATGGTTTTTTGGAACAAACTAGGGTAGCTCGCTACCAATTGCAATTCTTTTTTAATTTCTTGGAGCATCAGTAACGCTATTTCCTTTTCTTTGAGCGAATCCACGCCGCTAGCGAACTCTAAAAACTCGTTGTCTAAGATTTGCTGGTATTCTTCTAGCCCTTCATTTTCCATTTTAGCGTTTAAAATACGAGCGATTAAATCGTAGCGTTCTTTTAAACCCTCTGTATTGTGGTGGTTTTCAGCCTTGCTATTGTCATTAAAAATACCATTAAAAAAATTAATCATTGGATCTCTTTTAAAGCCTTGATTTTTGCGTCTAATTGAGCGATGGATTGCACTTTATTTTGGACTTGATTGTGCAAATTTTGCATGTCTTTTTGGAGTTTTTTAAGCGTATCGCTGGCAAGGTTTTGCTTTTCTAAATTCCCTCTTAAACCTTGGATATAGCCTTTCACATCTTTTTTAGCCTCAGATTCAAAATTCCTCACATAATTCCCCACGCTTTGTATAAAAGCATCGGCTTCATCGCCTTTTAAATTACCCGTTTTCCCCCTTATCTCGCCAGGAAGCTTATCAGTGTAATCAAACTCTTTAAATTCAATGGAATCTAAAACAGCCATCACGCTTCTTTGGAAAGCCACCTCATCAATCAAATCATCAGAGATGATTTCGCGCAATTGTTTAAAGACTTTAGCGTAGAGTTCTTTTTTGAAAACGACTTTAAAAGAATTAGCACTGTCATTCAAAGCTCCTTCACAGCGTTCATGCATCTCTGTCAAATAATCAAGCACCGCTCCGGCTTTAATGGTTGCTCTTGTGCGTTCTACTTCATTATAGCCCCAATCTTTTTCACCAACAATGCTACCAAAAAATCTTGCCCAACCTCCCAAACCGCCTTGCTTCACTCTTTCAGTGTAACGCTCTTCTTCCTCTTCTTCTCTAGAGTGCATTTTAGCCGTTTGGATAGCTTTCGTTAAGGTTTCTTCCAAGCCAACTCTGATATTGTTGATGAAATGCAAGATAAATTCTTCATACGCTTCCCTAAACTTCGTTTCAATGTTACCAGAAAGGTTTTCATAAACCTCTATTTGCTTTTTGATAGCCCCCATATCAGCGTTTTTAATCCTCTTTTTTTCATCTTCTAGGTCTTGCAATAACTGCACGATCAAATTATGGAGGTTGTTGGCTTGGCTTTTTGCATAATCTTGCAATCTTTGAGAAATGATCTCTTCTTTCCTTTGAGCGGCTTTTTCTAAACGCTCTTTAATCGCGCTCATATTGCTTAAAAACAATAAACTTTCTTTAGACTTATCATCGCTATTAAAAGCGTCAGGGTAAAAATCTTTTAAATTCCGTAAGGCATTGTGATACTCTTCTGTTTTTTGGTTTCTTTCCCAAGAAGCTTGGTTGTTAAAGTCTTTATACATGCTAAAGCAAACCCCTGAAGTCAAAATGACGCCGTTTTTGATTGCTTTTTCAAAAATCTCTCGTTGGTTAGGGTAGTTTTGAATCAACTTTTCCATGATATTATTTAATTGAGATGAAAGGGCTTTTTGCGCGTTTTCTAAGGCTGTAGGGAGGTGTTGGTTGGATTTTTCCACTTCACTCATAGAAAGAACAGCGCTGTCGGCTTGGCTTGCCACAAAATAAATTTCTTGAAGGCCTTCTTTATTAGAAACCCTGTCAAACAGATCCATATCGCTATCCGTTAAAAACTGACCAGAAGGGCTTATAATAAACACCACATCGCAATCTTTCAATAAGGCTTTGGTGCGCTCTTCCCTAGAAGCGATGGGATCATTCACGCCAGGGGTGTCAATCACTTCCAAATCTTTAAGGTTGGGGTTATTCAAAGAAATTTGCACCGCTTTAGTGTAGGGCATGAACTTCCCGTCCGCGCCCACGAATTGGAGCAATTTTTGATTCAGCTCTTGTAAGCTGTTGGCTTGAATGCGCGGATCTAAGTTTTTCGTGTTAAGCGATCCGCTTTTTTTCATTCTTTCGTATTGATCGTGTGATGAAACGAGTTTTTCGTCCCCTTTTAATGTATCTTTAGCGATCCTTTCAGCCCTTTTTACTATTTCTTCATCGCTTAAAACCCTCTCTTTGGGTGCTGCTTCATCGCTTTTATTTCTGCTAACCATACTTAACGCTTTGTTGCTAAAACTCTTTACTCCCTCTTTAGCCCTATTTGACAAACTCTGTTTTTCTTTTTGTTTTTTGACTTCTTCTTCAACAATCCTGTTAAACTCCCTTACATACCTTTCATGTTCGTTTTCAAGCTCTGCAATATCCTTTGGGCTATAAAACTCCACTTCAGCACTCAGGGTATTGGCGTATTTTAAAACAGTAAAACTAGCCGTCATGGGCGTTGCCGCTTTGGGTAAAACCTCTACACCCTCAAAAATCAAAGCGTTTAGAAGCGAGCTTTTGCCCGCTTTCACGCGCCCGATGATACCGACTTTAAGATCCCTATCTTTAGCCTGCATTTCTTTTAGCGTTTTCTCTAACTCTTCGGTTTTGATCACAGAGTTATCGCTCATAAAAGGCTTCGCTCTTTCTTGCAAGCCTTGTTCTTGTAGCGTTTTTTCAACTAAAGCGCTTTTTTTGATGAGTTCTTGAGCGTTCATTTTTAATCCTTTAAATATTGTTGTTCTAGATCGCTTAAAGCGTTGATCTTGTTTTCTAAGATTTGTTTTTGATTTTCTAAATCGTTTAGGTGTTTTTCTTTTTCTTTTTGAGCGAGTGCGATTTCTTGTTTTTTATGTGTGATTTCTAATTCACAACGATCTTTTAAACCTTTTAGGGAATTTTCAAAGCATTCATTAAACAAGCCCGGTAAAACTTTTTTAAGATTGTATTGAACCTCTGGTATCACTTTAACTTCAATCAGATTTTCTAATTTCGCCCGCTCTTTTTCCTCGTTTCTAAAGAATGAAGCGATGATATTAGGCAATAACGCCAATAATTCTTTTAAAAGAGGTTTTAACCCTTGCAAGATCAGCTCGAAGGGTCTTGTAACCGGGTTTTTGGCTAAAATCACGCTTAAGGCGTTGATCCCTAGTTCAAGGCCATGCTCTAAATTCACAGACAAATCGCTAGAAAGCTGCGTGTTGTTCAGGCTTTCAAATTCTGTGCAAAAATCTTTTGAAAAAGAAAGGTTGATCTTTTCAATCTCTAATTTAGCGTTTTTGATCAAGCTTTGTTGCATGATGCTTTCCATTTCGCTATTAAGCTCGTTAGGCCTGTTGATTAAAGCGGCTAAATAAGATTTTTGCTCCCTGACATCTTCTAGCACTTTTTTAACCACCGATCCCACAGCCACGCTAGAATATTCTTCTTCTAAATTAGCCCTTAATTTTTCATAGGTTTTTTCAATGTCTTTAACTCCCAAATCCAAAGCTTTGATTTCTTCTAAAGCCTTTTCTTTAGAGTAATCAAAGCTTTCCATCACGCTTTTTAGGCTGTTTTGTAACCGGGAATTTAAAAACTTCAATCGTTTCAAATACAAAGCGTTAAAAAGCTTTTCAGCGTCTATTTTATCCGCTACCTCTAAAGAGCGTTATTGTCTTTATTGGAATAAATAAGATGCGTTGTCAAATCAAGGTGATCTTGGATTTGATCTTGAATGTAGTGAGAGATTTCTTCTACTTGCGAAGGCGTCCTTAAATTCGTTTTACTCAAAATAAAGCTAAGGCCTTTGTCAAACTCTAAAAGGTTTTTTAATTCCCTAACCATGCGTTTAGTGAGGTTGCCCTCTTCTACGCTTGTGAGGATGACAAAATGCACGCTTCTTTCTAAATATTTGGCATGGGTGTGGCTTGAAATGGGACTATCAAACCCAGGCATATCCACAAACACTAAAGGAGCGCTGTTTTTCAAAGCTTCATTATTCAAATAAACCTTAAGGTAGGAATACTCCGTGGCATTCTCTTTAATCGTCTCAAAACTTTGCTCATTCAGTTCAAAACTCTCTGTTTTTTCATCATTGTTTGAAAAAGCCTCTATGCGTTCATTAGTGCTATAGTGCAACTCAGTGGCTAAAGAAGTCTCTGGCGTGATACCGGTAGGCAAAACGCTCTTTTCTAAAAAGCGGTTTAATAGCGTGCTTTTCCCTGCGCTAAAATTCCCCACAACGGGTATCACAAGCTGTTGTTTTTGAATGCTTGCTAAAAGAGTGAAACATTCTGTTTTATCGATCTCCACTTCTTTTAAAACTTCTAAAACCTGTTCTAAAAACTCCACAAAATTTGTCTGTGCGTATAAAATCATTACCAATCCTTTATATTAAAAATTAAAATCTAAACAAGACGCAAAAATCCCCAAAAAATCCCTAAAAAAAGGGTTTATATGGGTATGGGTTTATATGGGGGTGAAAAAATAAAACGGCTGACTAGAGAGAGAGAAAAAGCGGATTTTTAAGAATAATAGTCATTACAAACTCCTAGCACCATTTAATGGCTCTCATTATACTCAATTTTGATACTCTATTCAAGGTTCTTTTTATTAATCAAAAACTCGTTTTTTCTTTCATTTTGATATGGTCAAACTTCTTTCCTTAAGGGGATGAGGGGGGATTTTGCGATAACCCCCCCTTAACCCCCTTAAAAACCCCCTATCCCCCAAGACCGCTTAAAGAATTATCGCTTGATTAACATCAAGCTCTTTTGATATTTGATTGCAAAAAATGCTTCAAGCATTTTTATTGCCTTACATTTTATTTGATTGTAGAAATTTTTTATAAAGCCCGATTTCTTTCTTTTTAGCTCAAACCCTTCCCCCACTTTAAGAAACTATCGCTTAAACAAGTATTCTACAACCCATGCGTTTGAGAATAAAACAATTTCATTTCTTTAGAAGCGAACTGATTTTTTAAAGCTTGAGCCAAAGATAAAGCCACTTCATCGCTTAAAAAAAGCTTGAATTTAGCGTAGTCTTTGCGCCCGCTCACCTGCTCTTTTTGGCTTAAAAGCAATGAAGAAGCGGCGTATTTATAGCACTCCACATAAAAAAAATCATCAAAGCCTTTTTCAAACAAATAATCTATTAAAGCGTCTTTCAAGCAAATATCAATATAAATTTCTAAAGCGAGCATGCAAAATCCTTTAACTCAAACGATTTTAATCTTTTTAGCGATGAGCATGAACATGGGCGGCAGTAAGAGTAAGGTTAGAGCGCTTGAGGTGACTAAGCCCCCAAGCACCACGATCGCTAAAGGTTTTTGGACTTCTGATCCTACGCTATGAGAAAATAATAAAGGGAGCAAACCCAAACCGGCAATGCAAGCGGTCATTAAAACCGGTCTCAAACGCCTTTTAGCGCCCAATAAAACGCATTCTTCTACGCTTTTTCCTTGTAAGAGAAGCTCTTTAAAATAGCCTATCATCACCACGCCATTTAAAACCGCAATCCCAAAAAGAGCGATAAAGCCCACGCTCGCTGGCACGGAAATATACTCCCCTACCACAAACAACGCAATAAGGCCTCCAGTAACCGCAAAAGGGATATTCAAAAGAATGAGCAAGGCTAAAGGAATGCTTTTAAAAGTGAAAAAAAGAATGAAAAAAATCGCTAAGATGCTTAAAGGGATAACGGTGGAAAGCCTTTTATTGGCCCGTTGCTGGTTTTCAAACTGCCCCCCATAAGTGATATAGTAGCTGGGAGGGAGTTTGATGTTTTGAGCGATCACTTTTTTAGCCTCTTCTACAAAAGAGTCCAAATCGCGCCCCACCACATTACTGCGAACCACGCTCATGCGCATTGAATTTTCACGCACGATAGAAACAGGGCCATCCACTTCTTCAATTTTAGCGATAGAAGTGATAGGCACTAAAACGCCATATTTTGAAGTCAAGGCTAAACTTTTGATTTTAGTGATAGAGCTTGCAAAATCACTCTCTTGGCGGATCATCACCGGCGTGCGTGAAATCCCTGTAGGGATCACATCTACAACCAAGCCCTCTAAAGCGGATTTTAAAAACTTGGAAAATTCATTGCTAGTGATCCCCACATTCGCCATCGATTCTTTATTAGGGATTACATACAAATAATTCACGCCCTCATTGAGCGTGGTTAAAACTTCACTAGAGCCTTTAATCCCTTTTAGAGCTTGCGCGATTTGAAAACTCAATTTATTCAATTCGCTAATATCATCTCCAAAAATCTTAACCGCTAAATCCCCCCTAACCCCTGTAAGCATTTCAGAAATCCTCATTTCAATGGGTTGGGTGAAAGAAAAGTTAATCCCCTTAAAGTCTTTTAAGGAATCTGTGATTTTTTCCAATAATTCATCTTTGGTTTTAACGCTCCATTCTTTTTTAGGGATGAAAGAAATAAAAGTATCGGTTTGATTCAAGCCCCCTAAATCCAGCCCCAATTCATCGCTCCCTGTGCGCGCGACAATGCTTTTGACTTCCTTGACATGCTTTTTAATCGCGTTTTCAATGTTTAACATGAGATCCCTAGATTGATCTAAAGAAATAGAAGGAGCGGTTTCCACGCTCAAAACCACATCGCCCTCATCTAAAATGGGCATGAAATTCTTTCCCACAAAGGGAAATAAAGAAAGGCTTGCGATTAAAAAAACAAACGCTCCTAAAATCACTTTTTTAGGGTTATGCACAAAAAAATCCAATAAAGGGGTGTAGATTCTGTTTAAAAACCTCGTCAAAAAGGTTTCGCTATGGGGCGTGGCTTTTAAAACAAGAGAGCTCACTACAGGAATGATAGTGATGGATAAAACTAAAGTGCCTAAAAGCGCATACACAATGCTTTGCGCTAAAGGCCTAAACATCTTGCCCTCTAACCCCTGTAAGGTTAGAATCGGCACAAAAAACACCATAATAATCACCACCCCGCTCACCACTGAAACGGCGATTTCTTTGCAAGAGCGATAGATCGCATGGAGTTTAGTGGTTTTAGTGTTAGCGCTCAATTTTTCAAAAGCGTTTTCCACCACCACCACGGCTGAGTCAATGAGCATGCCTATAGCGATAACCAACCCCCCTAAACTCATCAAGTTTAAAGTCAAATCGCTAATCTTAATAAAAATAAACGCCACGGACAAGCTTAAGGGTAAAATCACCCCCACAGCCACGCTCGCCCTCAAATTCCCTAAAAATAAAAAGAGCGTGATGATGATTAAAACAACGGCTTCAATGAGCGTTTTAGAAACGGTGGCAATGGCTTTTTGCGTGAATTCTGATCGATCATAAAAAACATTAATAGACACGCCACTTGGTAAAAAGGGTTTTAATTCTTCTAGTTTTTGATACACTTGAGTGATGATTTCTTTGGTGTTGGCGTCTTTTAAAGAAAGCACTAACCCTTCTGTGGTCTCACCCACGCCATCTTTAGTAACAAACCCCAAACGGGTGCGAGACTGGCTGATGACTTTCGCAAAATCCTTAATGTGCAAATGCCCTAAATTCGTGGAAACGGTGATTTTGCCAATGTCTTCTAAACTCAAAGAAGCGGTTTGGATTTTGACTAAAAAGGTTTCGCCATCTCTATCCACGCGCCCCGCTCCGCTGTTTCTTAAATTCACTCTTACAGCCTCTTCTAAATCAGAAATGCTTATCCCAAGCCTCGCCATGTCATTAAAATCCGGCACAATCACAAACGCTCTGCTAAAGCCTCCAATAGAATTGACATCCGCCACGCGGCTAATCATTCTTAATTGCGGGCGGATCACAAAGTCTAAAAGCTGTCGTTTTTCTATCTCGGTGATATTGCCATCAATGGTGAACATAAAGATATCTGATAGCGGCGTAACAATGGGCGCCATGCCCCCTTCAACCCCCACGGGTAAATCTTTCATCACGCTGCTCAAGCGCTCATTGACAATATTCCTCGCTAAATAAATATCCACGCTGTCATCAAAATCTATCGTGATGTCTGAAATAGAATATTTTGAAATACTTCTTAAAGATTTTTGCCCTTTTAGCCCTAAAAGCTCCAATTCTAAAGGGCGCACGATGTTGTTTTCCATTTCTTCAGGGCTAGAGCCAGGGAGTTTTAAAATGATTTTAACTTGAGTGGGCGAAATATCCGGGAAAGCGTCCACTGGAGTGTTGATAAAACTATAAGTCCCAAAAAATAAAATAAGAATAGCGCCAACAATCACGATTATTCGCTGGCGTAAGGAAAATTCAATAATGGAAGCGAGCATTATTCTTCCCCTAAATTGTTGATCATGCCTTTTAACCCTATCAATGACCCCACTGCCACGCTGTCATTAGGGTGTAAATTTTGAGCGTTCACGATAAAAATCTTGCTGCGCTCTTCTAAAACTTGAACCACCACAGGCCTAAAACCTTTAGGCGTTCTCACAAACACTAAGTAATCTTTCCCGTTTCTGATTAAAGCGTTTGAAGGGATTAAAACCGAGTCTTTGGGTTGAGAGCCTTGAATATACATTTCTACCATTTCCCCCACATGGTAATTGCTCTCATCTAATAAGGCGGTGGCTAAAATCGTGTTAGAGCCTTTGTCTAACACCACCGAAACGCTTTGGATCTTCCCGATTTTTTCCCCCTCTTCATTATAGACCGGCGAATCTCTTTTAATGGATTTAGAAACGCCTATAGGCAATTTGATTTGAGCAATCAAATCATCGCTTTTTGAAATACGCACATAGCTAGTGAAAGCCAAAATCTTCTCGCCCACATTTTTAGGCGCTAACGCCAAAAGACCGCTATCGCTAGCCACAATCCTAAAACCATAATGCCCTTTAGGGTTTTTGGGATCCACGCCAAAGCTTTTAAAAGTGGATTCTAGTTGATTGACTTTTAAGCCCATTTCTTCACTGGTTAGAAAGCTCGTTTGATACTCCCTTTTAGGGATCACCCCCGCCCTATAAAGCTCTAAATCTTTTTTAGTAATATCTTTAGCGATTTTTAATTTATTTTGGTTGTTTTGCAATTCAAAATACAGATTGCTCAAATCAATAGAGCTCACTTCACAGATCGCATCTCCAGCTTTCACCTGCTCGCCCTCTCTTTTATAAACCGCAACCACAGACGCATCAAAACTCAAGCTCTGCACCACAGAGCTTTTACTATCAAAATCAATATAAGCGTTAAAAGGAAGCCCTTTACTAAAAATTTCTTTATCTAAACTGATAACCTTTAACCCCATGGGTTGCAAGTTTTTTTCTTCCAAAACAATTTCTGGATACTCTTTGGCCTTTAAAGAAACACCCATTGAAAAAACGCCCATTAACATCAGCCACAATAACGCCCGCTTCAATGCAATACTCCTAATCTGGTCAAGCTCTCCCCTAAAGTCTCTTCTAAAAGCGCGCTAATATCAATGTATTCAATCTTAGCTTCCGCTAGAGTGATGAGAGCGTCCATGTAAGAATTTTGATAAATCAAGTATTCAAAAAGTCCGATTTTTTGGGCTTCATAAGCGAGGCGCCCCATTTCCATCAAACGCTTCTTATTAGCAATGGCTTCTTTTTGGGTTTCAATGTATGCTTCTTTGGTTTTGAGCTGGTTTAAGTAGGAGTTGGCGTTGATTCTAATGTTTCGTTTCATCACTTCATTTTGCACGAGCGTCCCGCTTTGCAAATCCAAGAATTTACGCTTTTGATAGATATTTTTAGGCGTTACCGGTAAAGGGATACGCACTTCTACAGAAAGATTAGTTGAAGAGTTATAGCTTTCAGAGCCAATCCCAAACTCAAATGCATTAAACACATCTCTATTAGCCAATTTCGCATTCACCTGATAATCTTTAGCCGTCAAATCCAAAATATCCACATACAACGAGCGATCCAATTTAAACTTTAACGCTTCAGGTTCTAATCGCACGTATTCAAAATCTAAACCGATCACCTTGACATCATGCAAATGATCTAAATAAGTGTCAAAATGCGCCCCCTCTTTGACCGGCTCCACAATAGCGAGCATCGTGTCTAGCATTTTTTCTAAATCTATGAGTTTGGTTTCCACATTGGTTTTAGCGAGTTTGGATTCCAAATAAGAATTATTGAAGTTGATATAGTCCTTTTCGCTCATGCTGCCGGCTTTGACTTTTTCTTTAGCGATTTTGAGCTGCGAATAAAAGTTCGCTTCCCGTTGCACATACACCTGATATTTTTCTTTAGTCATCACATAAGTCAAATAAAGGCGTTTAGCGCCAATAAAAGCGAGATTTTTATTTAATTGATAACTCTTATCGTATTGAATGGTTTTAATAGAAAGGCTTTTGGATAAAAGCGAGCTCACCCATGGAAGTTTGGGTCTTATCATTAAAAGGGTTCTGGGTTGCGCTTCTATAATGCCTTGGAAGTTTTTCACCATAGAAGTTTCATTCTCAATATAGGGAAAATCCCAAGCATTCACGGATCGTTGCTCATTCAAACGGCTTTTAAAATCGGCTTTTTTGCCGATCAACTCCATTGAATTGGTTTCTACTTCTTTAAAAAACTCTTGTAGGGTAAAGATTTTCGCGCTAAGCATGCCCACGCTAAACATGCTTATAAAAAAAGTTACCCCCAAAAAACGCCGGACTTTGCGTTTGACAGCATTAAATCGCAATTTCTTTAATATCCCCAATCTCTAAGAAACTTTGATACACGCCCCACAAGAAATTTTTACGATTTTTTTGGATTTCTATATCTTTATCCATGACTAGCACGCTTTTAAAATATTCTTCTAAAGGCGCATGCAAACCAAAATAAGCCTCTATTTTGCTATCCAAACCCTCAAAAGTGCTTGTTTTGATCGCGTTAAACGCTTCAAAAAGGGCATGCTCTTGCGATTCTTTGAAAAGACTCGTGGAAAACCCGCTTGACTCGTTAGGGTTTCTGTCTTTATTGATATTGGCTAGGCGTTTGAAAGCGCTAAAAAGCAACTCTTTTTTTTGAGCGTTCTTAGGATCGTCTAAAAAGCGTTTTAAGGCTTTGACTTTTTGAATGATTGTAACAATATCTCGCTCATTGGTGTTTAACACGCTCCTTATAATAGAGGGGTTGCAATCTATTAAATTATTAAAGCGCTCTAGTAAAAACTTCTCTAAAATTTCTAAATCAAAGCTTTGATAAACGGCCACTTCTTCAAAGAGATTTTTTAAATCCGCTTTCAAATCAAATTCTAACCCGTAATGCGCGATGATTTTCAATAGCCCAAAACTCAAGCGCCTTAAAGCAAAAGGATCTTTAGAACCGCTAGGGATTTTACCCGCGCTAAAAAGAGAAAACAGGCTGTCTAATTTCAAGCTCAAAGCCACGATTGAACTAAAAACGCTAGAGGGCAAGGGGGCGTTTTCGCTTGCGGGCAAATACTGCTCTTTCACACTCAAAGCGACTAACTCGTTTTCGTTTTGTTTTAAAGCGTAGTAATAGCCCATGATCCCTTGAAGTTCGCTAAATTCATACACCACTTCACTGAGTAAATCCGCCTTAGCGATTTTAACGGCTCGGCTAACTAACTCAAGGGCTTTTTCTAAAGGCATGTTTAAAGATGAAATATATTTTTGCGTCAAGTATTGGGCGATGGTTGATTCGCGCTCCATTTTATCTTTTAAAGTCCCTAAACCTTGCACAAAAACCACGCTCTCTAAAGGAGCGTTATCCAAAGGCTTTTTGAGATCGTTTTCATAAAAGAAAACCGCATCGCTCAAACGGGCTTTTAAAACCTTTTGATTGCCTGCAATGATTTTTTGCTTGTCTTTATTGATAGCGTTACTCACCACGATAAAGCCGTTGTATAATGTTGGGCTTTCTTCTTGGCTTTTTTGACAAAAGGTTGCAAAATAGCGTTGGTTTTCTTTCATGGAAGTGGTGATGATTTCACTGGGTAATTTTAAAAACGCCTTGTCAAACTCCCCTAAAAGCGCACTGGGGTATTCTGTGATCGCTACAACTTCATCTAATAGATCCCTATCTATTTCTACAATAATGTCATGCTTTGTTTCTAACTCTTTAATTTCTTGCAAGATTTTCGCTTCGCGCTTTTTAGGGTCTAAAATGACATGGTTTTTTTCTAAAACTTCAAAATACGCTTTAGGGCTATCCACCTGGATAAAATCAAAACCCTCTTGTCGGTGTGCTTTCGTGGCTTGCTTGGTTTTAAAGCCATACTCTTTGACTTCAATACCGTTAAAATCTTCCCCATTAAACAACACGCAAATATTATGAATGGGTCTGATAAAGCTTTTTTCCACATTGCCCCAACGCATAGACTTCCCAAAATTCAAACCCTCTAAAAACTCTAACACAATAGGCATGATTAAGTCTTTTGTAGGCTCTTTTTCATGGATTTTAGCGTGATAAAGCACTTCTTTATTGTTTTTAAACGCTGTTTGGAAATGCTTGGGATCCTTTAGTCCTAATTTTTGATAAAACCCTAAACCTAGCACGTTCAACCCTTGCGTTTTATCTTGGTGATTGCATGCGATTTTAACGGGAGGGCCAAAAAATTCCTCTTTAGTTTCTTGGGTTAAAAGAGGAAAGTCTTTGATGAACAAACACAAGCGCCTAGGGGTGTAAAAAACCTCTATAGTTCCCACTTCTAAAGCGCGTTTTTGAAAAAGAGCGTGGAGTTTTTTAGGCATTTCTTTATATTCATTCAATAACGCTTGTGCGGGCAATTCTTCAACTAAAATCTCTACTAACAATTCATCTGAATGCAAAATCTCAATTCTCCCTAAAAAACAAAATCACTTTTAAGACTAAATCATGTTAGAATTATACTTGAATTTATTTTTAGTTTAGTTTATTTTTTAAATACAAAAGGTAGGCGTTTTGAAACATTTAACCCCACTCACTCACACCATCTTTAAAGCCTTATGGCTAGGCACAGCCTTAAGCGCATCTTTAAGCTTAGCCGCAACAGAAAGCCCCACTAAAACAGAGCCTAAGTCCGCTAAAGGGGTTAAAAACAAGCCCAAATCGCCCGTTACTAAAGTCATGATGACCAATTGCGACAACCTTAAAGACTTTAACGCTAAGCAAAAAGAAGTTTTAAAAGCCGCCTATCAATTCGGCTCTAAAGAAAATTTAGGCTATGAAATGGCAGGCATTGCATGGAAAGAGTCATGCGCAGGGGTTTATAAAATCAATTTTTCAGATCCGAGCGCGGGCGTGTATCATTCTTATATCCCAAGCGTTCTAAAAAGCTATGGGCATAATGATAGCCCCTTTTTGCGTAATGTGATGGGGGAATTGCTCATTAAAAACGATTCGTTTGCTTCTGAAGTGGCTTTAAAAGAGTTGCTCTATTGGAAAACACGCTACCATGACAATCTAAAAGACATGATTAAATCTTACAACAAGGGCAGTCGTTGGGAAAAAAACGAAAAGTCTAACGCTGATGCTGAAAAATATTATGAGGATATACAAGACAGGATCAGGCGTTTGAAAGAATCTAAAATCTTTGATTCGCAGTCTAGTAATGACCAAGAATTGCAAAAAAGCGCTAATAGCAACCTGGATTTAGACCCTATCGGCAACGCCATGCCCCAAACCTTAATTGCTAAAGAAACTCAAACAGAGCAAACCCAAGCAGAAAAACCCCAAGAAATGAAAGAGGCAACTAGCGAGCAAATAACCAACAAGCCAGAAAAAGCAAAAGATAAACCCATGTATTTGGCTCAAATCAATAGTGCTGATTTCACACCCGCTAAAAAACGCTCTCAAAAACCGGCTAAAGTGAGTCCAAAACGCTCCTCTAAAAATAATATAAATAATATTAAAAGCCACGCTAAAACCGCTTCCAAAAATTCCAAAAAACAAGAAGTGTGCAAAAATTGCTCTCCAGGGCAAAGGAATGCGATTTTAGCCAACCACATCACTCTCATGCAAGAGCTTTAAAAAGTCCTAAAAATGGCGCAAAAAACTCTTTTGATTATCACTGATGGCATTGGGTATCGTAAAGATAGCGATCATAACGCTTTCTTTCATGCTAAAAAACCCACTTATGACTTGATGTTTAAAACCTTGCCTTATAGCCTGATTGATACGCATGGCTTGAGCGTGGGTTTACCTAAGGGGCAAATGGGGAATTCTGAAGTGGGGCATATGTGCATTGGGGCTGGTAGGGTGCTGTATCAGGATTTAGTCAAAATTTCTTTAAGCCTTCAAAACGATGGATTAAAAAACAACTCCGCTTTTTTAAACACGATCCAAAAAAGCCCTGTGGTGCATCTTATGGGTTTGATGAGCGATGGAGGCGTGCATTCACACATTGAGCATTTTATCGCTTTGGCTTTAGAGTGTGAAAAATCCCATAAAAAAGTCTGTCTGCATTTAATCACCGATGGGCGCGATGTCGCTCCTAAAAGCGCTTTAACTTATTTAGAAACCATGCAAAATATCTGCAATGAAAACATTCAAATCGCTACCATAAGCGGTCGTTTTTATGCCATGGATAGGGATAAGCGCTTTGAAAGGATTGAGCTTGCGTATCATAGCTTAATGGGGCTTAATCACACGCCTTTAAGCCCTAGCGAGTATATCCAAAGCCAGTATGATAAAAATATTACCGATGAATTTATCATGCCCGCTTGTTTTAAAGATTATTGCGGCATGCAAGATGATGAAAGCTTTATTTTTATCAATTTCAGGAATGATAGGGCTAGAGAAATCGTGAGCGCTTTAGGCCAAAAGGAATTCAGTGGCTTTAAACGCCAAGCTTTTAAAAAACTCCATATCGCTACCATGACGCCTTATGATAACACTTTCCCCTACCCTGTTTTATTCCCCAAAGAAAGCGTTCAAAACACGCTCGCTGAAGTAGTCTCTCAACACAACCTGACCCAAAGCCATATCGCTGAGACTGAAAAATACGCGCATGTAACCTTTTTCATCAATGGCGGAGTGGAAACGCCTTTTAAAAATGAAAACCGGGTGCTTATCCAAAGCCCAAAAGTAACCACTTATGATTTAAAGCCTGAAATGAGCGCTAAAGAAGTAACCCTTGCGGTGTTAGAGCAAATGAAACTAGGCACGGATTTGATCATTGTGAATTTTGCTAATGGCGATATGGTAGGGCATACAGGGAATTTTGAAGCGAGTATCAAAGCGGTAGAAGCAGTGGATGCATGCTTAGGGGAAATCCTTTCACTGGCTAAAGAATTGGATTACGCCATGCTTTTAACCAGCGATCATGGGAATTGCGAGCGCATGAAAGATGAAAACCAAAACCCCTTAACCAACCACACCGCTGGGAGCGTGTATTGCTTTGTTTTGGGGGATGGAGTCAAATCCATAAAAAACGGAGCGTTGAACAATATCGCTAGCAGCGTGTTAAAGCTCATGGGCATCAAAGCCCCAGCAACGATGGACGAACCCCTATTTTAAACTAAAGGAAAAGAATGCAAATTGATGATAAACTATTGCAACGCTTAGAAAAATTGAGCATGCTAGAGATTAAAGACGAGCGTAAAGAGAGTGTTAAAGGCCATTTAGCGGAGGTTTTAGGCTTTGTAGAAAACATCTTCGCTTTAGAAACTCATGATCTAAAAACAGATACGCATCTTAGCACCCCCTTAAGAGAAGACGAGCCCAAAAGCCAACCTAACATTGCCAAAGAGATTTTAAGCCACAACAAACACAGCCAGGATCATTATTTCGTTGTGCCCAAAATCATTGAATAGGTTTGATTGAATAGGTTTTATATCGAGTTAAAAACTTGATTTTTGAAATCAAACAGACAGGAAAAAGCTACCGCTTGACTAAAATTCAAGCTCTTTACTATTTGTTTTCAGCCTTTTTTAATTCATCAATCACTTCCACTAACCCCGCAACCGCCTTTTTGATTTCTTCATGCGTGATAATATAAGGGGGCATGAGGTAAATGGTGTTGTTTAAGGGGCGTAATAACAAACCTTTTTTTAGAGCTTTTTTAAAAACCGCCAAACTCAAACGCTCTTTAGTTTGAATAAAAACTTCAAAGGCAAAGACCATGCCCAAATGCCTTAAGTTAGACACCACTTGTTGCTCTATCAAGGGTTTTAACGCGTTTTGGAGCGCGCTAAAAATAAACCCGCTTAAAGCCTTGTTCTTTTCAATAACATTTTCTTTTTCAAAAATATCCAGCGTGGCGTTCGCGCATGCGCATGCTAGGGCGTTTCCTGTGTAGCTGTGCGAATGCAAAAACGCTTTATTTTCTTCATAGGGGGCATAAAATTGGTTATAGATTTCATTGCGGGTTAATAGCGTGCTTAAAGGCAAATACCCCCCACTAATCCCCTTAGACAAGCATAAAAAATCAGGCTCAATCTCGCATTGTTCATAAGCAAACATGCTCCCTGTGCGCCCAAACCCGGTAGCGATTTCATCAAAAATAATGTGGATATTTTTTTGCTTGCACAATAAAACGGCTTGTTTTAAATATTTTGCGCTATAAATATGCATGTTCCCTGCGCATTGCAAAAGAGGCTCTGCAATGAAGGCGCAAATTTCTTCATGATGCTTGTCTAACAAACGCTTTAAAGCGTTCAAACTATTTTCTATCTCGCTATCGTTTTTAGGCACGGGTGTGGTGAGATTCTTGAGCAATAAAGGGGTGTAAGTGTCTTTATAAAGTTTCACATCGCCCACGCTTAACGCTCCCAAAGTCTCGCCATGATAGGAATTAGAAAGCGATAAAAAAAGCTTTTTGCGGCGCGTTTGGTTTTTTAAAAAATGGGCGTGATAGCTCATTTTCAAAGCGATTTCAATGCAAGATGAGCCGTTATCCGCATAAAAGCATTTATCCATACCGGTGAGCTGGCAAAGCCTTTGAGAGAGCGTGATAATGGGCTTATGGCTAAAAGAAGCCAAAAGGACATGCTCTAGATTATCAATTTGATTTTTAAGCTGCTGGCTGATGTAGGCGTTATTATGCCCAAAAAGATTCACCCACCATGAACTGATTAAATCCATGTAAGCGTTATCATTAAAATCATAGAGGTAAATCCCTTGAGCCTTTTTAATGGGGATAATGGGGGAATTTTGATGCTCTTGCATTTGCGAGCAAGGGTGCCAAAGATACTCCAAATCCAAAGCGGCTAAATTTTCTTGAAAATTCATGTTAAAAACTCTCTATAATAAGGATAATTTTAATAACCTTTGGTTAAAATAGGGTTATTTGATTTTACTATAAGGTTGTTTAAACCTGAATTTCACATTTTTGATTTTTTAAAAGGGATTAGAGTTCTTATGATTGAATGGATGCAAAATCATAGAAAGTATTTAGTGGTTACAATATGGATAAGCACGATCGCTTTTATTGCTGCCGGGATGATAGGCTGGGGGCAATACAGCTTTTCTTTAGACAGCGATAGCGCTGCCAAAGTGGGACAGATTAAGATTTCTCAAGAAGAATTAGCCCAAGAATACCGCCGCCTTAAAGACGCATATGCTGAGTCTATCCCTGATTTTAAAGAACTCACTGAAGATCAAATCAAAGCCATGCATTTGGAAAAAAGCGCTTTAGATTCGCTCATCAATCAAGCCTTATTGAGGAATCTCGCTTTAGATTTAGGGCTTGGCGCTACGAAGCAAGAAGTGGCCAAAGAAATCAGAAAAACGAGCGTTTTTCAAAAAGATGGCGTTTTTGATGAAGAATTGTATAAAAATATCTTAAAGCAAAGCCATTACCGCCCCAAGCATTTTGAAGAAAGCGTTGAAAGGCTTTTAATCCTTCAAAAAATCAGCGCTCTCTTCCCCAAAACCACTACCCCTTTAGAGCAATCCAGCCTATCGCTTTGGGCAAAATTGCAAGACAAATTAGACATTCTTATCCTAAACCCTAATGATGTTAAAATCTCTCTTAATGAAGAAGAGATGAAAAAATATTACGAGTCCCATAAAAAGGATTTTAAAAAGCCCACGAGCTTTAAAACACGCTCTTTATATTTTGACGCTAGTTTGGAAAAACCTGATTTGAAAGAGTTGGAGGAATACTACCATAAAAACAAGGTGTCTTATTTGGATAAAGAGGGGAAATTGCGGGATTTTAAAAGCGTTCAAGAGCAAGTCAAGCATGATTTAAGCATGCAAAAAGCGAATGAAAAAGCCTTAAGGAGTTATATCGCTTTAAAAAAAGCGAACGTGCAAAACTACACCACGCAAGATTTTGAAGAAAACAACTCCCCCTATACTGCTGAAATCACGCAAAAACTCGCCGCTCTCAAGCCCCTTGAAATCCTAAAACCAGAGTCTTTTAAAGATGGTTTTATTGTGGTGCAACTCATCTCTCAAATTAAAGACGAATTGCAAAATTTTAATGAAGCTAAAAGCGCTCTTAAAACCCGCTTGACTCAAGAAAAAACCCTTATGGCGTTGCAAGCTTTAGCTAAAGAAAAGCTTAAGGATTTTAAAGGCAAAAGCGTGGGCTATGTAAGCCCTAATTTTGGAGGCACTATTAGCGAACTTAACCAAGAAGAAAGCGCTAAGTTTATCAACACCCTTTTTAACCGCCAAGAAAAAAAAGGGTTTATTACTATTGGTAATAAAGTGGTGCTCTATCAAATCACAGAACAAAATTTCAACCACTCCTTTAGTGCAGAAGAAAGCCAGTATATGCAACGTTTAGTCAATAACACTAAAACGGATTTTTTTGATAAAGCGTTGATAGAAGAATTGAAAAAACGCTATAAGATAGTCAAATACATTCAATAAATGCAAGGGGAAATCATGGAACATAAAGAAATCGTTATAGGGGTTGATATAGGCTCTAGAAAGATTTGCGCGATAGTGGCTGAATTTAAAGAAGGGATTTTGCGCATCATTGGCACCGCCCATCAAGACTCTAAAGAAATCAATTCAAAAGCCATTAAAAGAGGGCGTATCAATAGCCTTGCTCACGCTTCTAACGCCATTAAAGAAGTGATCAATAGCGCTAAAAAAATGGCAGGTTTGAACGCTGATGAAGACAGGAATAACCCCATTTCATCCTTTAGGGAATCGTATTACCCTAAAACTAAAGCGATTGTTTCTTTTTCTGGGGCTTATACTGAAAGCATTAGAGATATCACCGGTGTGGCTAGCACTAAAGACAATGTGGTTACTATAGATGAAATCAATCGCGCTATCAATAACGCATGCGCTAAAGCAGGCTTAGATAATGATAAACATATTTTGCATGCTCTCCCCTATCGCTTCACTTTAGACAAACAAGAAGTGAATGACCCCTTAGGAATGAGCGGGACTCGCTTAGAAGTCTTTATCCACATTGTCTATACAGAAAAAAACAACATTGAAAATTTAGAAAAAATCATGATCCAATCTGGAGTAGAGATTGAAAACATCGTGATCAATTCTTATGCAGCCTCGATTGCCACCTTGTCTAATGATGAAAGGGAATTGGGCGTGGCTTGCGTGGATATGGGCGGAGAGACATGCAACCTTACGATTTATAGCGGCAATTCCATACGCTATAACAAATACTTACCCGTAGGCTCTCACCATTTAACCACGGATTTATCGCACATGCTCAACACCCCATTCCCTTACGCTGAAGAAGTTAAGATCAAATATGGGGATCTTTCTTTTGAAGGCACAGAAACGCCCTCTCAAAATGTCCAAATCCCTACCACCGGCTCTGATGGCCATGAAAGCCATATTGTGCCGCTTAGTGAAATCCAAACTATCATGAGGGAAAGGGCTTTAGAAACTTTTAAAATCATCCACAGGAGCATTCAGGATAGCGGCTTAGAAGAGCATTTGGGTGGGGGCGTTGTGTTAACCGGTGGGATGGCTTTAATGAAAGGGATCAAAGAATTAGCCAGAACCCATTTCACTAATTACCCGGTGCGTTTGGCGGCCCCTGTGGAAAAATACAATATCATGGGCATGTTTGAAGACTTGAAAGATCCTCGCTTTTCAGTCGTGGTTGGCTTGATTTTATACAAAGCAGGGGGGCATACCAATTATGAAAGAGACTCTAAAGGGGTTATCCGCTACCATGAAAGCGATGATTACACAAGAACAGCCCATCAATCAAGCCCTACCCCCCATATCCATTCATCGCCCACAGAAAGGAATTTGAGCGATTTAAAAACCTCTAACGCTCCTTTAAACACCGCTAAAAACGATGACTTCTTGCCTATAAAACCCACCGAACAAAAAGGTTTTTTTAAAAGTTTCCTTGATAAGATTTCTAAAATCTTTTAAGATACAGCCATTTCTTTATGCGATAAAAACGCCTTGATAGTTATCAAAAGCCAGAAAACATGGTATAATCTTTCAGCTATTTATCAAAGTTTAAGATTTGCAAAAATCGTATCTCAAGGGGAATGTGGCTATGGTTCATCAATCAGAGATGGAAAATTATAATATTGGTCAAGCGAGCATTGAAGAAGTAAGCGATCCAGCTTATAAAGGGGCTAAGATTGTTGTCATCGGTGTTGGAGGTGGAGGGTCTAACATGATTAAACACTTGGTTGAATACGGCGTGCATCAAGATGTTACCCCCATTGCAACGAACACTGATGGCCAACATCTCAAAAACAATCCCGCTCCGGTTAAAATCCTTTTAGGCAAAGAGTCTACTGGAGGTTTAGGTGCTGGAGGGGTTCCTGATATTGGTAGGAAAGCCGCTGAAGAAAGCGCTAATGAAATTAGAGAAGCGATTAAGGACGCCAAATTAGTCATTGTCTCTACAGGGCTTGGAGGAGGGACTGGGACTGGAGCCACCCCTACTATCGTTAAAATCGCAAAAGAAGTGGGAGCGCTCACGATTGCTATCGTTACCAAGCCTTTCAAATACGAAGGGTCTCAAAAAAGCAAGAAAGCCGAAGAGGGGTTAAAGGAGTTGGAGCAATCTAGCGATTCTATTTTGGTTATCCCTAATGATAAAATTCTTTTGACCATGAAAAAAAATGCCAGCACCAAAGAATGCTATAAGGAAGTTGATGATGTCTTGGTTAGAGCTGTGAGCGGTATTTCTACGATCATCACTAAGCCCGGTGATATTAATGTTGATTTTTCCGATTTAAAAAGCGCTCTTGGTTTTAAAGGCTTTGCGTTAATGGGTATTGGTGAGGCCACTGGCGAAGAATCCGCTAAATTAGCAGTGGAAAATGCGATCCAATCGCCTCTTCTTGATGACGCTTCTATTGATGGGGCTAAGAGCATTATTGTCTTTTTTGAACACCACCCTGATTATCCTATGTATGCTTATTCTCAAGCTTGCATATCTATTCAAGAACGAGCCAATCAAGATGTTGATGTTAAGTTTGGCCAACACACGAGCGAGAGTATCCCCATTGATCATGTGCGCGTTACTATCATTGCAACCGGTGCTGAAAGAAACAGCGGTGGAGCGGGTTTGGAATCTATCGCTACGCCCTCTCAGCCTGTGGTGAAACAAACAAGAAAAGTGGGTAATAGCGATTTTTTAAGAATCCCTACTGAAGAAGAACTATCCACACCCACAGCCATAAGAATCCAGCAAGATTAATTGCAGATCTCGCTTTTTCCCCTATTTTTATAGGGTCATAATAAAGCGGTTTGTTGGGTTTGCTCTCATTTATTTTTTTAGAATAAAATTAAAAAGCTTTGATTTTAATGGGTGTGCTAGTTTTTAGAGCGTTTAGGGGATTTTAAGGCGCTTAAAGGGGAAATTATCCCAAAAAAACACCCCCTAGTCAATGAAACGCTAGAAACCCATTTGGCAAAAACCAAGGGCTTTGTTTTTCACACTCACCACCCCTGAAACTATACGCTCCATTATAGATTTGTGAGGTTAATGCATTTTTAATTTGATTGAGTTCTGCATTCTTAAGGACGGATTTGGGGGACTTCAATGACTAGATGATTGAACGCTTCACCGCTTTATCAATCTCAAAGATAAAATCATATAAGTGGTGTCTTTAATCAAAGCATAAACTAGGTCTATGTTTTCTGTTTGTCTTATCGCTAATAAGGTGTCGTGGGATAATTTCGCGCTCACATTGATGAACTGATTGAGTAGGTCTTGTTCGTTAATGGAACAATACCCAGTGTTAGTATCAAATTGATTAGTTTTAAGGGGTTTGGGTTTGTATGTGTTATCTAGAACGCTATCCATAGTAAAGGAAGCGTTCAAGTCGTAGGAGTATCCAGGAACCCACTTGCTCCAATTTTCCCAACTACCCCTAGTTCCTCTTATTTTTCTCTGCCCGTTCTCTATCAAATTGGCTTTTAATTTAGCAAGAACACTGTTAGGGTAATGTCTTTTTGTTCGGTTGCCTTATAAGTTCTTGCTATACTTTCATAGGTAGAGAATCCAAACCTAGCGGATTTAGATTTATCATCTCTTTTGATTTTATCTTTTTTAGTTTCGCTGTAGCTGTGTTTAGCAACGCTACGCATAAACTCCGTGAAAGCAATCAAAAAATCAGGGTTTGACTGACCATTAGGTAAGGCTTCATCAGCGATAGAGTTCCTAAATTTAGGGTCTTTTAATTCAGCAAAGGGTTCTCCAAGTCTTGTTTTTTCCCCATCAAGCATCAAGTAGGGGTAAGGGGTAGTGCATATTAAAGTGAATACAGCCCCACGCTTATCTTTAGGGCTGTTGATAATAATGCTGTCTTGGTTGAACTCCCTACCCAAATTCACTATGATGTCTTTGAACTGATTTTTATTATGGAATGGTTTGAGTTCAAAACAAATGAAGCTAGTTTCTATGTTAGCTTGTGGCATACCTGCTTCTCTGTATAACCTTTAACAATTTTGTATCCTATGTAGCCCTTGTATAGGTCTAGCTTTTTTCTCAACCACTTGGTTCTTTTTTCGTTATCAGTGTTAGTGAGCATAAAGGGTTTTAAAAGGGCTTCAACTTCCTCTTTTTTCTCGACCTCTGTTGTCGCATTCAGTTCTAAAATCTTGGTGGCTTCTTTTAATCCATAATCCGCAATAATGGCTTTATCGTTATAAGTCCTACAACCAGAGATAACCGCTACTGGGCAGTTTAGCATCCGATCGCATAATCGGCTCATAGATAAAGCGGTGGTATTCATTTTTTGAGCCATAGTCAAATCATCATAATGCACCAGGTTATTGTCTCTTTTTGATCTTGTGTTTAAAACGGCTCTTAACACTGACTTTTTCTTATCATACTCGTTTAATTGAACGGATAGGGGTTGGTTAGAGTTGACAGAGATTTTAAAGAGAGGTAGTTGGCTTTTAGCTTCCTTGTATTCCTTAAAGGCGGGCATCAATGAGAGATGATAACGAGTTAGAATTGATAGGGTTTTTTTCGCTATTAAGCTAACTTGGTGCGTTTAGAATTATTAGCACCGATGAAAAGGTTTTTAAAATCGCTTGACATAGGGTCTCCTTTAAAATTCAAGTATCACTGCAATCAATGCGTCTCACACCAATCACTTAGAAGAGTCTTGATTTTTAATAGCAATATCTAGCTTGTTGAAAGGGATTTCAATGTGGTTAGCGTCTAGAGCGTTTTTGATGCGTTCAATGAGTTCGCTGCGCACATTAAAGATCCCGTCTTCAATCTTTGCCCAAACTCTAATGGTGAAATTCAATGAGCTGGATCCAAAATCCGTGATTCCAATAAAAGTGGGCATGTTTTTATCAATTTTTTCCATTGTATCAATAACATCTTTTATCGTCTTATGCACCAGTTCAATATCGCTCCCATACCCTACCCCACAAACCCATTCAATGCGCCGACATGCCGTGTTATTGCTATTGATAATATTAGAATTAGCGACACTTCTATTGGGTAAAACCGCCAAACGCCCGTCATGCAAGCGTAAAGAAGTGTTAAAAAAATTAAGCGCTTCTACTTTGCCCTCTAGGCCAGAGATTTCAATGATGTCTCCTTTTTTGAAAGGGTGTAAAATAATAAGGATTATCCCTCCAGCAATGCTTGAAAGGTAATCTTTTAAAGCCAACGCCACCGCAATCCCCACCGTTCCTAAAACAGTGATAATAGAGGTGGTTTGCACGCCTAGCGTGCTGAGCGCAATGATTGTGGTGATGATAAGGATTAAGATAAAAGTAACCTGCGCGACAAAATTCGCTAAAATCTCATCCTTTTTGGATAAAAGTTTCAAGGTTTTGTTTTGTAAGAAAAACGAAAAATAAAAACCTATACAAAAGACAACAACAGCCTTGATCAAGATTATCCCAAAATGCTTTGCCTGTGGGAAAAAATCCACTAACAGCGTTTTAATTTCATCCATAAATCTTTCCTTGCAAATCACAAAATCGCTAACAGAGACAAGATAACTTACCCTTATGTAGCTAATTTTGACATGTTAGCATGTTTAGGACTAACCTTATTACCACAACTCAAACGCCTAACCCAATGCCAGTGTCAAAGGGATTGGCTTTTAGCACGCTGTCTAATGAAAAAGGGGTTTTTTAGTGTTAAACCTAGAGATTACTTTACGCACACCCCCTACTTGGTAGCTACCGCTCACTATATGGCAATGGTTTTTCCCTAGCTTGGCTTTAATGGATTTTATCGTTACGCTATCAACAGATACCGCTCTATAAGATTTTCGCATAAAAGCTATGATGTGTTTAAAAGTCTCTGAGTAATTCTTTAAGAATTTAGGGGAGTTGGGGCTTTCTCAATTTTGGTCAATATTGATGTGGTTAGCAATCTTAATTTTTTGACCCCTTTTATAAGGCTTATAACCTTCACCCTTCCTTTTTCTCAAAGAATGCGGATTTTAAAGGGTAGTGAAATACAACCACGCTTCAGAGCTGTTGCTAGTAGAATACACCACGCTATCTTGTTTGTATTGGTATCCAAGCTCTCTAATGGTTGTCAATAAATCCACACCTAATGCGTAGATAAGAAAGCTAGGTTCTTTACTGCCTTGATAAACGCCATTGACTTTAATATAACCGATTTTTGGGTATAGCTTTTTAATATCCGCTTCTCATTCCTTGTTTCTTTGGACATTCTCTGCATCGCTCATTAGGTATTTAGAAAGGATAGTACCAACAGACCCACTTATAATAATCCACAATCATATCAGCGGCGGTATCAAACCCTTCATCTTGCCATAAGCTCAACTTAAACTCTCTGTTAGCTGAAAGACACAAGCACTCATCGTTATATAGATGTTTATACAATCTAGAAAGGAGCGGTTATGCTGTATTTTTCTTTTTTAGTCAGCTCATCAAACGCCTTTAAGTTAGGGTTATTCATAGCTTCACTTAAAGTCGTTTTTAAAGTCGGTTTGATTTTGTAAGTTTTCATAGCATTGATGAGACTTTGACTGACTTTATCGCTTGTAATGTTGAAATTTTTCATGGGTTAGTTCCTAGAACGCTATCCAACCTGAACGCCTTTTTCATATCCACATAACCGGAAAGTGCTTATTACCCCACCCGTTGTGCTAGTTTTCATTCTATTAGCGTCAAGTTTGGCTTTTAAACTCTGTAAGGTGTTTTCGGCTATTTGTGTGGGTTTATAGAAAAAGAACTTCTTTCCGTGTATTTTTGAATAAGCACTTTGGAATGATTTAGTGCTAGGGTTTATATCTTTACCAAAACTGACAAGCTCTGATTTTCCTATTAACTGACCGAATTTACATTTCCTGTGTATTTTGCCAGAGAAGCCATAAGCCTCAACCCCATCAAGGTTTGGTGTGGTGCAAATGAGACTAAATCTAGCATAAACCTTACCGCCTTTTTCTACCATTTCAGGACACCACGCAATGCTGTCTTGCTCGAATTTGTTTCCTAATTTGATGAGTTCTGCTCTTAAATCAAAGCGATGGTCTTTGAGCGTATAGACAAAAAAGAAACTTCATTACTAGGAATATCGCTAGCTTTTTCTTGGCAAGAACCTTGAATAGTAATAAATCCCACTTCAGGGTATAACGCTCTTAAGAGAGACTTGAGGTGTTTAGTCCGCTTCATATTGGTTTCTCTAGTATAATTCCCCATGAATACTGAAACAATTCCGCATTGACCCTCTATCATATGTTCATAAACCCTAGATAGACCCGCAGCGCTCAAGTCAGCCCTTTCTGCTTCTGTGAAAGCTATTGTTCTTTTTAAGTTAGGGTTACTCGCTCTCAATTTAGCGAATTTTTCAGCCGTCCCATAATGATTAATTCAGGTTCAGTGCCATTCTTTAACTCTGACTTTTTAACATTTTAAAACCACTAGACATTGACTACCTTTTCAAATTTATTTATTATAGTTGTTATCTTACACTAATTATATAGGGATAAAAACCCAAGAAACTAAAAATAGTGATACTATATAAAACAAAGTAAAACATACCAATGCGTGTTATCAAACCATTAAAAACAATAAAAAAACTTAAACAAAATAAGCAAGCAAAAACCTTTAAATAAAACAATAAAACCCCAAACCAAAACAACTAAAAACAAAAAAAATGAAAAAAGCAACAGAAAAATAAAGCACTAAAATATAATCAATAATGAAATTAAATAAAAAGCAAGATTAAAAAACATTTCCCTATCCCTG
>NZ_JAHXLB010000013.1:0-50401 GCF_021062735.1 Helicobacter pylori
CAGGGATAGGGAAATGTTTTTTAATCTTGCTTTTTATTTAATTTCATTATTGATTATATTTTAGTGCTTTATTTTTCTGTTGCTTTTTTCATTTTTTTTGTTTTTAGTTGTTTTGGTTTGGGGTTTTTTGGGGGGGTGTGGAGTGTGTGTTGAAATGGTTTTTGTGTTTTGGATTTTTAGAACCGATCTAAAAGAAAACTTTTTCATCAAGTTTCTTTTTTAAAAAAGCCTAAAAATTTCTTAAACACTTCTTTAGGATCGAATGCATCGCACACCTTGCACCCATACATGCCAATTAAAATCACAAGCCAGCTCACATACACCCAGCTCATCAAAAACCACAAAATAGAAACGCTCCCATAAAGCTCATGGTAAGTGCGATTATACAACACATAATAAGTGAAAGCCCATTTTAACACATGCCAAGAAACGCTCGTAAAAAACACCCATAAAAACACCCAAAAATAATGTTTAAACACCTTATTCGTGGGAATGGTAAAAAGGATCAAAAAAAACGCGTAAGTGCCTATCCATCTTAAAACATGCAACAAATTTGAATCTTTATCTTCAAAAAACACTTGGATCTTAATATCAAAAAACACCACCAAAGGCAGAGCGAATAAAAACACTAATGTCGTGCCAAAACCCCAAAATAAAAAGATTTCTTTACCCTTAAAATGCGCATAATCTCTGGGCTTTGCATCAAAAATTTTTGATGCGATGGAGCGGTAGTTTTCACAAAAAAGCACCAACGCCACCACAATGGACACCTCTTCAAGCGTGCCTAAGGTCATGTCTGTTTTTTTAAAATTTTCTAAAAAATCCTTAATCGTGCCAATGAGTTTAGGGGCGTTGGGGAAAATCAAGGCTTCCATTTCACCGCTGTGCGCTTGCAAATAATGAGACACAAAAAGACTAAACACAAACAACAAAATAGGCGATAAAGACAAAATCGTATAAAAACTCAAGCTAGAAGCGTAGTAAAACAATTCGCTCAAGCCCAAAAAGGCGTTTTTCAGACGCTTGGGGAAAATCATTCTAAGAAGGCGCAAAAACCCTCTAACGCTTTTAAAAAGTTCTCTCATTAATGACAGCTTGTCGCCATTGTCAAGCCATAAGAGAGCAGTTTTTCTATATCTTTTTTAGGGGCTTTGCCTTTGGTGGTCAAATAATCCCCTAACACCACCGCATTGATGCCGTATTCAAAAAGCTTGGCTTCCTTTTTATCGTTATCTTTAAACACCACTTCACGCCCCCCAGCCACCATAAGCCTAGCGTTAGGCAAAAATTCCTTAGCCAAAAGCACGCATTCTAGGGCTTCATCCGCGCTTAAAGTCTCTGCATCAATGGGCAATACCGGGTTTTTAATGAAAAAATTAATCGGCGTGGTGTGCGGGGAGAGCGAAGCTAGTGCCCTAAGCATTTCAATCCGATCTTCCCAGCTCTCATTAAGCCCAAAAATCCCCCCACTGCACAAGCCTAATCCCGCCCTTAAAGCGTTTTCGCATGTGATAAACCTTTCTTCCCATGTGTGCGTGGAACAAATCTTAGGGAAGAAATTTTGCGAAGTCTCTAAATTATGGTTGTAGCTATGAATGCCCGCATCTCTTAAAAACTCTAATTGCTCCAAATCCGCACGCCCGCAGCATGCGATTAAATGCAAGCCCAATTCTTCTTGATTGATGGCTTTAGCTAATTGGGCGATGTATTCGCATTTTTCATCGTCTAATTCGCGCCCTGAAGTAACCAGACAAAACCCTAAAGCCCCTAATTCCCTTAACGCTCTAGCCTCTTGTAAAACCACTTTTTCATCTTTAAATTTATAGCGCTTAATCGCTCCTTGGTGGTGTGAGCTTTGCGTGCAATAAGCGCAATCTTCCTTGCAATCCCCACTGCGCACATTGGAAATAGAACATAAAAAAATCTCTTGCATCATCATTCCTTATATTTTAAAAAAGTTGGTTTTTTTGAGATTGATTATAGCAAAGAAAAAGAAGCGCTTTTGATTTTAAGGGCTTTATTCCATTAAACATTAAAACTAAAACTTTATTTGATTTTAATTTAATTGTTCGCTAGTGCCTCTAAAGTCAATCTCAAAACTTTACGCTATAATTTCCTCACTTTTTCATTAAGGGATTTCATGCAAGATTTATTCACTCAAGGTTACCCCCCCCCCCCCAATCAGCCATAAAAGATCACGCACCCAATAATGCACCCAATAATGGAGAAATAGAGCTACCCACTCACATCACAAGTAATTTAAAAAACGAGCTTAGAGATTATCAAAAACAAGCGATAAATAATTATTTAGAAAAACGACAATCCAACCCAACTCAGAAGCATTTCATGTTTGAAATGGCAACCGGTAGCGGTAAAACCTTAGTGATGGCGGGTTTGATTTTAGAATGCTATAAGCAAGGCTATCAAAATTTTATCTTTTTTGTGAATAGCACCAGCATTTTAGAAAAAACGAAATTGAATTTTATAGACAGCGCCTCATCAAAATACCTTTTTAGTGAAAATATCAATATCAATGATGAAAACACAGAAATTAAAAGCATCAATCATTTAAACGAGAGCCAAGCAAGTGCTATTAACATTTATTTTAGCACCATTCAAGGCTTGTTTTCATTATTCACTAAAGCTAAAGAAAACGCTATCAGCATAGAGGATTTAAAAGATCAAAAATTAGTTTTTTTAGCGGATGAAGCGCACCATTTAAACACAGAGACTAAAAAGAAATTAAACAATGCAGAATCTAGTGAAAAACACAACTGGGAAAGCGTTGTGAAATTAGCGCTAGAACAAAATAAAGACAATTTATTGCTAGAATTTAGCGCCACTATCCCTAATGAAAAAAGCGTTAAAGACAAATATGAAAACTTAAAGGTGATCACTTACCCCTTAAAAAAATTTAGCGAGGATAAATTTTGCAAAAACATCTACTCCCTTTCTTATGAAAATAAAGAATTAGAAACACGCTTTTTAGGGGCATGCGTTTCAAGTTTGTATAAGGAATTATTAGCCCAACACCACAATATTGAAAACTTTAAACCATGTATTTTGTTTAAAAGCGAGAGGGTTGAAGATAGTAAAGAAAATCAAGAGCGCTTCAATACTTTTTTAGAAAATTTAAGCCCTTTAGATTTAGAAAATTTTTTCAATCACAGCCGTAACGCTTTTTTTAAAGACGCTAAAAACTTTTTTGACAAGCAACATTACACCCCCAACCTTGCCGCATTATTGCAAACGAAATTCAAAAAAAGTGTTCAGATTAACACCAATAACGAAAAAGAATTAGAAAAGAGCATGCTTTTATTGAACTCCCTAGAAGACAGAGACAACCCTAAAAGAGTGATTTTTAGCGTGGATAAGCTCAATGAAGGCTGGGATGTGTTGAATTTGTTTGACATTGTCAGGCTTAAAAATAAAGCGAGCCAAAAAGACACCACTAAAGACGCCCAGCTCATAGGGCGAGGAGCGAGATACTACCCCTTTAGCTATAACGATTTAAAACCAAGCCAAATAGAGTTTTACCAACGCAAGTTTGATTTTTCCAACCCCTTAAGCGCGCTGGAGAGATTAGACTACCATGCCGTTTATGACAGCGAGTTTATCGCTCAATTAAACAACGAGTTACAAGTTTTAGGATTAGGATTTGTAAATGAAAAACAGACTATCCCTCTAACACCCACCAAGAATCTCAAATGCTACTATGCGAGCAACACAAAAGACAAAAATAAAAACCTATTCAATAAAGACTATACAGACCCTGTTAAAGTCAAACTCCAAAGTTTGCATGTCCCTTTATTTGCTTTTGGCGTGTGTGAAAAGAAAGTGGATTTTAAAGAAGAAAATAAAGGCGATAAAACTTATTATATACCCCATACCTTAGATAAAATCCCTATAAACTATTTTTTAAAAGCCCTTAATTTAAAAAACCTGGATTTCAAAACGCTTAAAAAAGCCTTTAAAAAACATGCCTTTAACAATAAGGTGGAATTTATAGAGCGCTATATTTCTCCATTAAAAACAAACTTTCATAAAAACCAAAAGTTTGACGACAATAAAATCCTTTTAAAACTCGCTGTTTATATCATTGAAAACTTAAAAGACACGCTTTTAAGAGAGCAAGACAAATACGATGTGAGCACGTTAGAATTAAAAGAATTTGAAACGCATAACAGAAGCCTTAGCGCTAGTGAATTGGAAAAAGACATTCCCTTTTATGAATGGCTGCTTTTTAAAGACATGAGGAAACTAGACAGCGATTTAGAAAGGGATTTTTTAGTTTTCATCAACGATAATAAAGAGGTTTTAGACAAGAAATTCAAAGAATGGTGCGTTTTAAGGAATGATCGTTTCACTGAATTAAAAGTTTTTTGCAATATAGAAAATAGCCCTTATTACGCGCAAGGTTTTGAGCCGGATTTTATCCTTTTTGCCCAAACGCATAGCGATGAATTTTTAGGCTTCACTTGTTATATGGAAGCTAAAGGCGAACATTTAGAGCATTCTAACGCTTGGAAAGAAGAATTTTTAGAAATGCTAGAAAACGCCACGCTTAAAAGCCATAACAAAAAACTCCATTTAAAAGGCTTGCCGTTTTTCACGCTCCATAATAAAGTGCTAAAAAGCGAGTTTGATACCGCTTTCAATCAAATCTTTAAGGATCAAGAATGTTAAAAAACCCACTAAAAACCCTACTAGACGCTTTAATCAATCGTTTCACTAAAGAACGCTTAGAAACTTTAATCCTAACAGCTGATGAAAAGCTTTTAACTTTCATGCTTGAAGATAAAAACGCTGACGACTACAAAAACGCTTTTTTTAAAACGATCGCTAATGCACTTGTATTCAATCAAAAAGCGTTATTAGAATGTTTAACCAATGAATTAGAAAACTCTTTCACACGATTTGAAAATAAAATAGGCTTATATTCACAAGGGCGTCCTATCAAATCCAGCGAATTAGTCGTTTTGAATTTCCCTTTTAAAGACAATGTTTTATTAGGCAGTGCTAAAGATAACAGCACCAAATCTAACGAGCTTTTTTACCATGAAATATTGCATAAAAAAGAAATTGACACGCTTTTAAAGAAAAAAGCACTGTGCCGTTTTGAAATGCATGGGGAAGGCGATTTAGAAAGCGCTTTAAAAGATAAAAACACGAACTACCTTATCAAAGGCAATAATTTGATCGTTCTTCATTCTTTAAAAAAGAAATTCGCTAAACAAGTTAAATGCATCTACATTGACCCCCCCTATAATACGGGCAATGACAGCTTTAATTATAACGATAATTTCAACCACAGCTCTTGGCTAGTGTTTATGAAAAACAGGCTTGAAGCGGCTAGGGAATTTTTAAGCGATGATGGCGTGATTTTTGTGCAATGTGATGACAACGAACAAGCTTATTTAAAAGTGTTAATGGATGAGATTTTTCTTAGGGAGAATTTTGTGGCGAGTATTATCTGGGCTAACAAGGAGGGGGGTGGGAAAAGCGATAGCAAGCATTTTAGACAAAAACACGAATATATCCATTGTTTCGCTAAAAATAAAGAGCAGACTATTATTTACGGACAAGCCGTTGAAGATATTGATCGTTATAAATGTAGCGATAAACATGAAAACACAAGAGGAAAATATCAGTTAGTCAAACTAGACTCCGGAAGTTTAGGGTGGATTAAATCACTAGATTATCCCATAGAATTAGAGGGAAAAACATTTTATGCGGGCGGAGATTATGATCAATGGTTAGATAGACAGAATGGCAAGGCAAGGATTAAGGATTGGGGATGGAGATGGAGTAAGGAAAAATTAGAGTGGGGTTTAAAAAATGATTTTATAGAAATAAAAGAAAACTCTAATGACGAATGGAATATTTATACTAAGCAATATTTGAATTGTGATAACGACGGAAATATTAAACCACGCACTTTACAACCTATGGCACTTATTGAAAAACACTCAAATACGCAATCCAACAGACACATAAAAGAAATGCAATTAAATTTTACTTATTCAAAACCTGAAGCGTTGATTATGGATATTTTAAATTTTTCCACCAACGAAAACGATCTCGTGTTAGACTTTTTTGCTGGGAGCGGGACGACTTGCGCAGTGGCACACAAAATGAAACGCCGCTACATTGGCATCGAGCAAATGGACTATATAGAAACGATCACTAAAGAAAGGTTAAAAAAAGTCATAGAGGGCGAGCAAGGGGGCATTTCTAAAAAATGCGATTTTAAAGGGGGTGGGAGTTTTGTCTATGCTGAATTGAAAGAAGTGAATTTAGAAATTAAAAGACAAATCCTTAACGCTAACAGCAAGAGCGAATGCCTAAAAATCTTTGATAATCTTAGCGAGCGTTTTTTAAAACGCACCGATTGTAAGATTGATGGAATCCATAGCGAAGAGTTCCACAATTTAGATTTAAACGAGCAAAAAAGGATTTGTTGCGCGCTTTTAGACTCTAACGAAGACTATTTGAACTTGGGCGATATTGACGAAGACGCATGGGGGATAGATAAGATCACCAAAAAATACAATGAAATTTTTTATTCTTAAGTTTGATCGTTCAATGCACGCTATTTAACGCATCAAAACGCTATGCACTAGGCTATTGAGTGGGTAAAAATAAACGATTAAAAATATTGTTGTAGTATTCAAGCCAATCAACAAGGAGCAAAACATGAAAACCTTTAAAAACCTGCTCTGTTTTATCCTGATTGCTATGAGTTGGCTCCAAGCGGACATGCTGGATAATTTCACTAAGGCTATTAACAGCTACACCACTAAAAAGCTCAATGAAATCAAAGATCAAGCCAATAGTGCTAACCCCACTAAGACCTATACTAATGGCATTCTCACTAACATTGATTGTAAAGTCTTAAAAAATAACTTTTATTCGGTGTGTTATTCTAGCGAGTTAAAAAACCCTATTTATGGCGTGAGCGTGTTGTTTGGGGATTTAGTGGATAAAAATAATATTGAAAAACGCTATGAGTTTAAAACAGACACTCGATTAGCCAAATACCAACAAGCCACGACACAAGATTACACAAGAAGCGGTTTTGATAGGGGGCATTTTGTGGCGAATGACGCTTCTTTTGATTTTGCGTCTAACCCTTTAAGAGAGACTTACAGAATGACTAACATCACCCCTGAAGCCAAAAACACCAACAGGCATTCTGTTTTATTAGTAGAAAAAGAGGGCCGTAATTTGGCCAGGAAATACCATCAAGTTTTAGTAGAAGAACTCACCATCATCAAACAAGATTATAGGACTTTTAGCTCTAAGAATATCGCTATCCCTAGCGGATTTTGGTACCACTATGATACAAGCCTAACGGACAGCTATGAAAACGCTAAAAGCGAATGCTTTTATATCCCTAATGACAACCAAAACTATCCCTTACAAGAAATGAGAAAAGATTGTAAAGAATATGAGCGAGTTGAAAAGCAGGTGGTTTTTAAGAACAATAAAAACACTGAGTTGAACGAATTGCCTAAGTATCTTAACAACGCTAAGAAGTATTAAAACCGCTCTTAAAATGCCCGTAAAACACCGGTATTGTGGATAAAGGTTTAAGAAATCAAATTTCTAAATGGCTTAAAACTGGTTTTTTATTAGAAGCGATAAAAGTTTTATGGGCGTTGGAGGAATGAGATGAAATTATTATTACAATTATGGCAAACACAACAATAGATCCGGGTTTAAGATAATCTCTTATGGTTGTTTGCTGGTTGCTGGGTAAATCCATGCTATCCATATGAAACAGCCTATAATCCATAAAAACAATCCAAATACCCCATTTCGCTTCTCGCACCCCTAAAAACAACAATATACAAAATTTTAAATTATTTTACATGAACTCCTGGAGTTTGTTTGCTTGCGCCATCCATTCTGCAAGGCTTTCATAATCGTTATTTTCTATCCAAGCCTTAGCTTGTGCGATTTCTTTTTCGCATTTTTCAATCGCTTCTAAGACATTGTCTCGGTTTTGTTTGAAAATATCTTTCCACATTAAAGGCGAGCTTTTAGACAAACGGCTCATGTCCCTAAAACCCCCACCCGCTAAGGATAGAATCACCTCTGGGTCGTTTTGCTTTAAAACGCTATTAGCTAGAGCGTAGCTCAAAACATGGGGTAAATGGCTGATATAAGCCACATGGGTGTCATGCTCGCTAGATTTCATTTTGATCAAGCGTGCTTTAATGCCTAAAAAGATTTCTTTAGCGAGCTCTACTTGCTTGGTCCCTGAATCTTCTAAATCGCACAATATCACCAAAGCGTTTTCATACAGCCCCTTAACGCTCGCTTTAGGGCCATAAAACTCTGTCCCACACATGGGGTGCGCGGCGATGAAATTTTGACGGATGCTTTTAGGGATATTGCGAATGATTTGCGCTTTAGCGCCGCCTAAATCAATAATCGTTGCGTTTTTTTTAACAGAAGTCATTTTTTTCAAACACCCAATGATGCCCTCAACTGGAATGGCTAAAAAAATCACATCGCATTCTAAAATCTTTTCAAACTCCACGCATTCATCTACAAGTCCCAAAGTCAAAGCCAATTTAGCATGCAAAGCGTTATGATCATAGCCTATAACGCTTTTAAAACGCCCCCATTCTTGTAAGGCTAGCCCTAAACTGCCCCCCATAAGCCCTAAACCAATAATGCCTGCTTTCATGCCAACTTCTAAAGTAAAGTTTTTTCTAACACTTCAGCGATGTTTTTCACCGCAACGATGTTTAAATTCTCTCGCACTTCAGCAGGGATCTCGTCTAAATCCCTTTCGTAATTTTTGACAGGAATGAGAGCGGTTTTAATGCCGGCTTTAAAAGCAGCGATCAACTTTTCTTTCAACCCTCCTATGGGTAAAACTTCCCCGCTCAAAGTCAATTCGCCCGTCATTGCCACTTCGCTTCTTGTAGCCCTGTCGCATAAAATGCTCGCCATCACGCTCGCCATAGCGATCCCAGCGCTTGGGCCGTCTTTGGGCGTAGCCCCCTCAGGGACATGCAAATGCAAATCATAAGCGTTATAAACTTTCAGCGCTTTTTTCTTTTTCTTATTCTCTGCATCGGTTTCGCTAGGGATTTTAGGCGCTTTTAAGGTTTCGTTATCCAATAAGGCTTTGACAACAGAAAAGGCAATAATAGCGGATTCTTTCATCACATCGCCTAAACTCCCGGTGAGTTTTAATTCCCCCTTACCCCTGATCTTAACCGCCTCAATTTTAAGCACATCACCACCCACTGGAGTCCATGCCAAACCATTGACGATACCGATTTTATTTTCCCCATCTATGGGGTCAATTTCAAACACCATGCGCTCTAAATACTCTTTAAGGTTGTTAGGCGTGATAGAGACGCAGAAATCTTTGTTCTCGTCTCTTTTTTTGTTTTCTTCATTTTCGCCTTTTTGATCTTTGCCTTTTTTGGTTCGCCCTTTTTTGTGCGGGTTATCTTCTAGGTATTTTAAAGCTACTTTACGCATAATCGTTGCGATTTGTCTTCGTAAATCCCTAACGCCCGCTTCTCTGGTGTATTTTTCAATAATGAGTTTCAAACACTCATGGCTAATATCCACTTCGCTAGGCCTTAAGGCGTGCTTTTCTAATTCTTGGGGGATGAGGTAGTTTTTAGCGATCTCTTCTTTTTCGCTAGGCGTGTAGCTGGACACGCTGATAAATTCCATTCTGTCTCTTAAGGGGGCTGGGATCCTGTCAATATTGTTAGCGGTAGCGATAAAAATCACTTGCGACAAATCAATGCTAAAATTCGCATAATGATCCCTAAAAGCGATATTTTGTTCAGGGTCTAAAATCTCTAATAAAGCGCTCGCTGGATCGCCCCTAACGCTTCTATCCACCTTATCAATTTCATCTAAAACCATGACCGGATTCATCTTTTTAGCTTCAATAAGCCCTTGGACAATACGCCCGGGCATTGAGCCTATATAAGTGCGTCTGTGCCCTCTTAATTCATTTACATCTTCTAAGCCCCCTAAAGCGATCCGAACTAAAGGGCGCTCTATCGCTTTAGCGATAGAATTAGCCAAACTCGTTTTACCTACGCCAGGAGGCCCATAAAAGCATAAAATCGTGCCTTTAGCTTTGTCTTTTTTTTCTTGCTTTTTCTTGTGGCGCATTTCTAAAAGCTGCATGGTGGCAAAGTATTCTACAATACGCTCTTTAGGCCTTTTTAAGGAATAATGATCGTTATCTAATTGTTCTCTCACATGCTTAATGTCAAGCGCTTTTTTCCCGTATTGCCCAAAAGGCACATCTAACATGGTTTCAATATAATTTTGTAAAGTCGCGCTATCAGAGCTGTCCGCATGGGTTCGGCTCAGCCGGTCAATTTGCTTTTTAATCTCCTTAAACGCTTCTTCTTTTAAAAAAGGCTTGACGCTTTCTAGTTTTTGGTAGTATTGGTTTAAATCTTCATCTCGCTGCTTGTCTGTGCCAAGCTCTTTTTGGATCTGTTTGAGCTGCTCTTTTAAGAAATATTCCTTATTGGTTTGCTCCATTTTTTGATGGACTTTGGATTTGATTTCTTTTTGGAGTTTTTGGGTTTTAGTCTCTTCTATCACAATATCAATCAAATCCAACAAGCGCTGTTCGGTGTTGTTGTTGGCAAAAAGAGAATACGCTTGATCTTTTTTCAAATGCAAGGCCGCTGCGATTAAATCAGCGATGCGGTTAGGATCGTCATTGTCTTCTAAAGCCTTGATCAAATCCGGGGGGAAGAGTGAGCTGACATTGGCTAGAGTGATCACCTTTTCTTTTAACACTTCCACAATAGCTTGAATGTTTTCTTTATCGTATTCTAAATATTCAATAGGGCTTATTTGAGCTTCCAAAAAGCCTTGCTCGTTTTCTTTGGCAGGTTCTAAAATACGCCCCTTAGCGATGCCATTAAAGAGCAATTTCACGCGCCCATTAGGCATGTTGGCTTCACGCATAATAGATCCAATCACCCCCACATCATAATAGGGGGCTTCATTGTCGTTCAATTTGTCTTTTTGGCATGCAATAAAGACTAACGATTTATTGTTTTTAGCGTAAGCTACCGCCTTGATGCTGGCGTTATTTTGCAAAAAAATAGGGGCTATCATAAAGGGGTATAAAAAGGTGTCTTCTTCTACCAATAAAGGCAGAATTTTAGGAAAATCTTCAGTCATTTTTCATCTCTCTGTTATAAATTTGTATGGTTTTGAAATATCCTACCAATCAAAAATTAACACATACCAAGGCATGTGCGATGGTTTGGGTTTAGTCTCTTTCTCTAAAGTCTCATCTATTCTTTCTAAATAGCGTTTCACGCCCTCAGGTTTGTGGCGTTTTTTATAGACATTTGCGATCGCGCGATTGAGCTCGTTTTGCCCTAAAATGAATTTGATTTGCATGTATTCTACATAGGGGCGGTAACGGCTGTTAGGGTATTTTTCTATAAATTCGCCTAAACTCACAATAGAATTAGAGATAAATTCCTGGTCTTTAGAATGGTTTTTGAAAGCGTAATAATGCGATTGCAATTTCAAAAAGGTCAAATAATCCACATTGTCCTTAGTCCCAAAGCGCTTGATGTATTCATCAAAGTAAAAAGACGCTAAAACATACTCTTTCTTTTTCATGTGCGCTTGCCCTAAAGCTAACATCGCCTCTGGGACAAGGGGGGAATTGATGTGTTCGCTCTGTAAGGAAGAATAGTAATTGTCCGCTGTTTCTAAATTAGCAAAAAGGATTTCTCTCAAAATCCCTTGATACCAAAAGATCGCCGGTTTGTTGTATTCGTCTTTTTTTTTCTTTTTGTTCGCGCAACCGGTGCCTATCACAATAATCGCCATTGCGATAAAAAGGAAAGTTTTAAAATGTTTTAAACGCATGCCACCTGTCTTATAAAATTAAATTTTTGAATAACTCATGGTTATTTTTTCTTATCTTTCTTATTCCTATCTTCCTATCAAATAATTTAAAAACTATTTCTCCAATCAAGCACACCGCACCAAAAACGTTCCACCCAGTGCTGTAATGAGATTTGCTGGGATTATTTTTCTTGATTTGTAGTTTTATTTTGCTCATTTCTTACTCCTTATTATTTTTATAATGATTCAGTTAAACTTCCATCATGGTTAAGCATGGTTAAGTTATTGGGATTATACCCAAAACTAGCGAAAATTGATTTTACCAAAATTGTTTGATATAATACAGAGTTTTTAGTTTAGAAATCATTGAGCGCTGGTTTTAAGGCGGTCTTTTATTCTTTAAGGAGAGGATTTTGTGCTTTTTTAAAGGGAATGCAATCGCCTATGCTTTTTGATGTGAAAGCACCTATTCTAGGGTTTGAAACCATTCATAAAATGCGTTTGCAAAAGATTGATGAAATCTTTTTGCGTTTGAATAGTGCAGAAGAGAATTCCGTGGTGTCTTTCACGCTGGTCAATCCCTTTGCTTTAAGAAAATACGAATTTGAAGTGCCTACCCCCTTAAAAATCCTTTTAGAATTAGAGGGAGCCAAGAGCGTTCTAGTCGCTAATATCATGGTCATTCAAACCCCCATTGAGCTTTCCACCGTGAATTATTTAGCCCCTTTAATTTTCAATTTAGACAAGCAGTTCATGGGGCAAGTGGTTTTGGATTCTAACAAATACCCACACTACCATTTAAGAGAGAATATTCTAAGCCACACGCATGAATGATATATGAATAATGCATGAGCGGTGTCTGTGTAAAGCGTTTCTTTAAGTTTATGGCACAATGCATCGGTGTTTTTGCAAATGCAAGCGAGCGGTTTTCTTATGGTATAATAGCGGTTATTTTTTAGAATAACCAACGCTAAAAATGGCGCTTTAATTGAATCCAAAACAAGGAGTTTATTTTATGGAACAAAGCCATCAAAACTTACAATCTCAATTTTTTATAGAGCATATCTTACAGATTCTACCTCACCGCTATCCCATGCTATTAGTGGATAGAATTATAGAGTTACAAGCCAATCAAAAAATTGTCGCTTATAAGAATATCACTTTTAATGAAGATGTGTTTAACGGGCATTTCCCTAATAAGCCCATTTTCCCGGGCGTTTTGATCGTAGAGGGCATGGCACAAAGCGGAGGGTTTTTAGCTTTCACTAGCTTGTGGGGGTTTGACCCTGAAATAGCCAAAACAAAAATCGTGTATTTCATGACGATTGACAAGGTTAAATTCCGCATTCCCGTAACCCCAGGCGATAAATTAGAATACCATTTAGAAGTCTTAAAGCATAAGGGCATGATCTGGCAAGTGGGTGGCACGGCTCAAGTGGATGGCAAAGTGGTCGCTGAAGCCGAATTAAAAGCCATGATCGCAGAGAGAGAATAAAAATGAGTAAGATTGCAAAAACAGCCATTATCTCTCCTAAAGCAGAGATTAATAAGGGCGTAGAGATTGGGGAATTTTGCGTGATTGGAGATGGCGTCAAACTAGATGAAGGCGTGAAACTCCACAACAATGTAACCTTACAAGGGCATACTTTTATTGGGAAAAACACCGAAATTTTCCCTTTTGCCGTGCTAGGCACACAGCCTCAAGATTTAAAATACAAGGGCGAATACAGCGAACTGATTATTGGAGAAGACAACCTTATTCGTGAATTTTGCATGATAAATCCCGGTACTGAAGGGGGGATTAAAAAAACCCTTATTGGGGATAAAAACCTGCTCATGGCTTATGTGCATGTCGCCCATGATTGCGTGATTGGCAGCCATTGTATTTTGGCTAATGGCGTAACTTTAGCAGGGCATATTGAAATAGGCGATTATGTCAATATTGGCGGTCTTACCGCAATCCATCAGTTTGTACGTATCGCTAAAGGGTGCATGATAGCCGGTAAGAGCGCTTTAGGCAAAGACGTGCCGCCTTATTGCACCGTAGAGGGCAATCGCGCTTTTATTAGGGGGTTAAACCGCCACAGGATGCGCCAATTACTAGAGAGTAAGGATATTGATTTTATTTATGCGCTTTATAAAAGGTTGTTCCGCCCTATCCCCTCCTTAAGAGAGAGCGCTAAATTAGAGTTAGAAGAGCATGCCAATAACCCTTTTGTGAAAGAGATTTGCTCTTTTATTTTAGAGAGTTCTAGGGGTGTGGCGTATAAGTCAAGCGAATATTCTAGCGAAGAAAAACAAGAGGAATAACATGAACGAAACGCTTTATTGCAGTTTTTGCAAAAAACCAGAATCAAGAGATCCCAAAAAACGCCGCATTATTTTTGCGAGCAACCTGAATAAAGATGTGTGCGTGTGCGAATATTGTATAGATGTGATGCATGGGGAATTGCACAAATACGACAGAATGGATTCTTTATTAACGCTCAAAAGAGACCGATTGAGGCGAATGGAATCCAGTGCCTATGAAGAAGAGTTTTTGCTCTCTCGCATTCCAGCCCCTAAAGAGCTTAAGGCGGTTTTAGACAATTATGTGATAGGCCAAGAGCAGGCCAAAAAGGTTTTTTCCGTAGCCGTGTATAACCATTACAAACGCTTATCTTTTAAAGAAAAACTCAAAAAACAAGACAACCAAGACAGCGATTTAGAGTTAGAACATTTAGAAGAAGTGGAATTGAGCAAGTCTAATATTTTACTGATCGGCCCTACAGGATCAGGCAAAACTTTAATGGCGCAAACTCTCGCCAAGCATTTGGATATCCCTATCGCCATTAGCGATGCGACTAGCTTGACTGAAGCGGGTTATGTGGGCGAAGATGTGGAAAATATCCTCACAAGATTGTTGCAAGCGAGCGATTGGAATGTTCAAAAAGCCCAAAAAGGCATTGTGTTTATTGACGAGATTGATAAAATCAGCCGTTTGTCAGAAAACCGCTCTATCACTAGAGACGTTTCTGGCGAGGGCGTTCAGCAAGCGTTGTTGAAAATCGTTGAAGGCTCTTTAGTGAATATCCCCCCCAAAGGCGGCAGAAAGCACCCTGAGGGCAATTTCATTCAAATTGACACGAGCGATATTTTATTCATTTGCGCTGGAGCGTTTGACGGGTTAGCTGAAATCATTAAAAAACGCACCACGCAGAATGTGTTGGGTTTCACTCAAGAAAAGATGAGCAAAAAAGAGCAAGAAGCGATCTTGCATTTAGTCCAAACCCATGATTTGGTTACTTATGGGCTTATCCCTGAGCTTATCGGCCGTTTGCCGGTTTTAAGCACGCTAGATAGCATCAGTTTAGAAGCGATGGTGGATATTTTGCAAAAACCTAAAAACGCTCTCATCAAGCAATACCAGCAGCTTTTCAAAATGGATGAAGTGGATTTGATCTTTGAAGAAGAAGCGATTAAAGAAATCGCTCAACTCGCATTAGAAAGAAAAACCGGGGCTAGGGGCTTAAGGGCGATCATTGAAGATTTTTGTTTGGATATTATGTTTGATTTACCCAAGCTTAAGGGATCGGAAGTGCGTATCACTAAAGATTGTGTTTTGAAACAGGCTGAACCTTTGATCATTGCTAAAACGCATTCTAAAATTCTTCCTTAAGGAACACGCTTATAAAATTAACGATAAAGGATTAGAAAGGGCATGATTTTTAGCAAATTAATCGGTTTGTTTTCGCATGATATTGCCATAGATTTAGGCACGGCTAACACGATCGTGTTGGTCAAAGGGCAGGGCATTATTATCAATGAGCCTTCTATTGTGGCGGTGCGCATGGGATTGTTTGATTCTAAAGCTTATGATATTTTGGCAGTGGGGAGCGAGGCTAAGGAAATGCTAGGCAAAACCCCTAACAGCATCAGAGCGATTCGCCCCATGAAAGATGGCGTGATCGCCGATTATGACATTACCGCTAAAATGATCCGCTACTTTATTGAAAAAGCGCACAAACGAAAGACATGGATTCGCCCGCGCATCATGGTGTGCGTGCCTTATGGGTTGACGAGCGTGGAAAGGAATGCGGTTAAAGAGAGTGCTTTAAGCGCGGGGGCTAGAGAAGTCTTTTTGATTGAAGAGCCTATGGCAGCCGCGATCGGAGCAGGCTTGCCCGTGAAAGAGCCGCAAGGGAGTTTGATTGTGGATATTGGCGGCGGCACGACTGAAATTGGCGTGATCAGTCTTGGGGGGTTAGTCATTTCTAAAAGCATTAGAGTGGCTGGGGATAAATTGGATCAAAGCATCGTGGAATACATCCGCAAGAAATTCAACCTATTGATAGGGGAGCGCACCGGCGAAGAGATTAAAATTGAAATCGGTTGCGCGATCAAATTGGATCCGCCTCTCACAATGGAAGTGTCAGGGAGGGATCAAGTGAGCGGGCTATTGCACACGATTGAATTGAGCTCTGATGATGTGTTTGAAGCCATTAAAGATCAGGTGAGAGAAATCTCTAGCGCTTTAAGGAGTGTGCTTGAAGAGGTGAAGCCGGATTTAGCTAAAGACATTGTGCAAAATGGCGTGGTGCTTACCGGTGGTGGGGCTTTGATTAAGGGCTTAGACAAGTATTTAAGCGATATGGTTAAACTCCCTGTGTATGTGGGCGATGAGCCTTTATTGGCGGTAGCCAAAGGCACGGGAGAAGCCATACAAGATTTGGATTTACTCAGCCGTGTGGGTTTTAGTGAATAATGCATGCGTTTTTATTTTAAATTCCTTTGGCTTTTAGGGATTTTTCTTATTTTTTATTTTTTAGACATTAAGGGCAGTTCTTCTTATATCAGCGACCGGATTAAAAACGCCTTGATGAGCGCTAAAAACAGCTTATTAGACAACGTTCAAGCGTATTTTTTTCAAGCCCAAAACATTAAGGAATTTCAAAAAGAACGCTTGATTTTAGAAGCTTTAAAACTAGAAAACGCTGATTTGAAAGAGCGTTTGAACAGCGTTTATCCTTTAGAAAATCCAAAAATGACTTATACCCCTACTTTTATGACTTCATTCATCAGTTTAGAAGACACGCACAGCGTTTCTCTCAACCCTATTGTAAATTTAGAAGAAAATAAGATTTATGGCCTTGTCTCTCACAACCAAGCCATAGGCATTGCGGTGTTAGAAAAAGGGCGCTTGAACGGGTTTTTGAACGCTCACAAGCGGTGCGCTTATAGCGTGATGATAGGCAAAAATCAAGTGTTAGGCTTCATAGGATCTAATTTTAGGCAAGAATTAGTCGTGGATTTCATTGTCCCAAGCGCTGAAATCAACATAGGCGATCAGGTGCTAACGAGCGGGTTAGACGGGATTTTTGGAGCGGGGGTGTTTGTGGGTGAAGTTTCAAGCATTGAAGATCATTACACTTATAAAAGCGCGGTGTTGAAAAACGCTTTTTTAAGCGAAGCCAAACTTTTAAGGCATGTGTTTTTGAGCGATGTGAAAAACTAGCGCTCTATTCAAGGCTAATTCAAGTGCATTTTAACCCCTTTCAATGAAATTAGGCTAATCCTTTAAATCCAGAAAAAAATATTCTAGTTTCCCTTTTTCAATCCAAAGATCCCTATAACGCTCCCCCACCTCATCCTTATCCCCATAAAATTTTAAAACCACTTTGATTTTGAGATTGGGATCGTCTTTAGGGTTAAAAATTTTATCTTTAAAAAGTTGATACGCATCTGCCTTATGTTCGTAATCAGTGTGTTTGCTCCCTTTAGGATCAATGAAGCAAATGATCTGCGTGCCGCCTTTTTCTAGCCAAAAGATAAAATCAGGGAAAAAGCGCCTTTCTGCAGCGTTGTCTATATAAGGAATAAACAAATTGTCTAAATGCTCATCAATCTTGCTGAACGCCCAAAAATCATAGTTTTCTTGCAGCGTTTCTGTAATCTTTAACAACTCTTCTAAAAAATCGCTCTCGCTCTTTACTTTAACCACATGCTTAAGCCAATCGCAGTTTTTGGCTTTAATTAAAGGGGTGTAGTAATGCTCCTTGAGTTTTAACAGCTCTGCACCATCAACTTTAAATGTTTTGTCTTGTTTGTGTTTGTCTATATTATCAATGTCAATCTCGCCTTGCGCGATTTTTATTCTTAAAGTTTCTTTATCCAAAGGCGCATACTCTTTCACTTCTTGGATGGTTTGAATCAATTTTTCTTTTTTATCCGCCCTAACTTTAACCCTTTTAAAATGCACGATTTTCTCATTATCTAGGGCGTTAAACTCGTCTTTAGGCACTTTTTGATTGGGGTATAGCTTGCCTTTAATTTCAGAAATCATGTAATCTAAATCTTTATAATGCCAAGTTGATACCTTTTTAAAATGCACTGTTTGTATCATGTCTTTTAACAGCTCGTAATCTTTAGGGTTATAAATTTCATGCTTTAAAATAAAATGCTTTTCGCTCATCAAATGAAAATATTCTTTTAAATCCTTAAAATTTTTTTCGCTCATTTTAAACGAAGCGCTTGGAGAAATTTTAAGAGCGTTGGTTTGTTCTTTTCGGTAGCAAGGCACGAATAATGCGTGTTTTATAGGCGTTTTTTCTAATTTGATTTCACGCCATGAGCCTCTATTCTCGTCTCCATTTTCGCTCTCTTTTTGGAACTTTAAAATCGCTTCAAGGCTTGCATGGTTAGTGGGTATCACAAAAAGCGTTTCTAACATTGCAGCGTTTGGTTTCAAGTCTTTTTTAATGGCTTCATCTATCTCTAAATACGCTAACCTTTGGCGTTGGTTTTTGACGCTTTCAATCCTTACGCCCCTGCCAAAAGATTGTTTCACCAGCTTTTTAGCGTCATCATCAAGCCCTATATTTAAAAATAAAATCACGCTAGGCCTTGTGCTATCCCACCCAGTGTCAAAAGCGCGAGACCCCACTAAGATATTGATACTGCTCTTATCAATCTGGCTGAAATAGCTCTCTTCTTTAAAGCTCAAATTCTTACTCACCACCTTCACGTTCTTTAATTTTTCACGGATCCATTCTGTAATATCGCCTATTCTAATCAGGCAAAAGACTTTATCGCTCGTGTTGAGCTTGAAAGCGATTTCTTGGTTGTTTTTAGGGTTAATGATCACTTCAATATGCCCGCTATTAGCATAAAAAACCTCTTCTTTTAAGCCTTTAAAATCCATGCTCTTTAAACCCTCTTTAAAAACCCTAACCTTATAGTCTTTATCTTTGCCATCGCTAAAAAGGAATTCTGGGGCTTTCAATTCCTCTAATAAATCTTCTCTAGCCTTTGAAAAATCGCTCTCATCGTCATTTTCAATCACGCGTGCTAAAGTTTTAAAAAAGATTTCCGCATCGCTGTTTTCCACGTTCACAGAATGCGTGAACACGAGCATTAAAGGGTCATGAAAATAGCCATCTGTTTTATAGCGTTTTTGCATGCCTAGAAGCAATAACGCCTTTAAAAGAGCGATTTCTTTTTCCCTATCGTTTAAATCTTTCAATTCCTTAAAAGCGTTTAAATTGTTTTTCTTCAATAAAACAGACTCTTTGCCATAGCCAAGTTTCACCCACTCGCCCACGCTTAAATTATACACCGCAGTGATGAGATCGCTCTCTTCAGTGAAAGTGGCGCTGAAATTGAATAAAAACCCTTTTAAAGACAGCAGGCTAAAAATAGCCTGTCTTTTGCTTTCAGTCTTGTTCCCCTTATGCGCTTCATCTAAAATCACATAATTTTCCCCATTATCCCAATAATCCTTATAATTTAAAAGGTTTTCCTTGCTTTCTTCATCATTCATTAAATCCGCGCGGTAATAAAAAAGGGTGATTTTTTCAAAAAAATCTTTTGGAGCGTGATAAAAATCCTTATTGGTAACGCTTTTAAGGTTTTTGAAATCAATTTGTTTAAAATAGTCCTTATTGCGGTTGTATTTTTCAATTTCTTTTTCAAATTGCTTGATCAAATTTTCATTCGCGCTAAAAAACATGATATTTTTCTTAGGGATTAAACCCATTCTTATAGCCACGCTTAAAAGCTCTACCAGTTTGATGATGACAATCGTTTTACCGCTCCCTGTGGCCATGTAAAAGGCTAGGCGGTTGATAAAATTTTCAAACTTCACGCAACCATTTTCTACCTTAAAATGGCTCTTTAACAAAGGATTGAGTTTCTTTTTAGCGAAATCGCAATTGGCGAATGAATAATGTTTTTGATAAAAAGCGTAAAATTCTTTTTTATTTTCTTTGAAATCCCTAAAATAAGCGACAAGCATTCTAAAAGCGTTAATCAAAGCTTGCTGTTGGTAATCTAAAAGCTCCTTATTATTATCAAAGCTTTTAAAGTCTAGCATTTCTAATGGCTCGTTAATCTCGTTAGTGTCCAATTCCTCTTCAGCGAGTTTTTGAGCGACAAAAATTTCGTTATCGGTGGTTACATCTTTTTTCTTTGCCATGATTTTTTCCTTACCAAATGAGCGCTTCTTTTAAGGCTTTTAAGATCTCTACTTCTTTATCATTCCCTTTAAATTTCACCACTTTTTCATTGAAAAACTCCACTCCAACCCCCCATAAATTTTCCAAAGTCTCTTTAATATCCACGCCCATGCTTTCTAGAGCTTCTACATTGAGCGTGTAAGATTCGTTTTTGCATCCCACTAAATCGCTGTATTGTTCGTCATAAGCTAAGGGTTTGTCATTGTCTTCATACTTGATTTTCCTTAAAATCTCTTCATAGCTTTCCAATTCATAAACTTTGATGGCTCCACCCCCATTAAATTCTTTAAGCGCACCGCTTTTAAAACCGCCTATAACCTTTTTAAGGCGTGGCAAAATCACGCTCTCAAAATGCTCCCCCATTTCAATACCGATATACTTCCTTTTCATTTTGTGCGCCACCGCGCAAGTCGTCCCACTCCCAGCGAAAAAATCACACACGATAGAGTTTTCGTTACTGCTCGCTTTGATTATCCTTTCTAGCAATTTTTCCGGTTTTTGGGTTAGATTTTCATTGTTTTTTACCCTTTCTGTTGAAGTAGAGCCAATGATAGGTATATTCCATAAGGTATCTACATAGCGTTCATGAGATAATTCATAAATAACCTTACCATTTTCATCCCTTGCTCTCATATTTTTACCATCTCGCCCTTCTCGCTTGCTTAAAAGAACTGGCTCACTTCGTGGCTCTTTTTGTCTATAAAATATATATTCTTCATTTTTAGAATAATTTAAAATTGTTTCGGTGTTTTTAGCAAAACTATTGCCACTATTTGCCATTTTATTAGAGTAATACCAAATTATCTCATTCCTAAAATTTTCTTTACCAAAAATATCATTGAGTAGCATACGCCCCAAATAATTAGCATTGTTATCCAAATGCAGATAAAAGCTTCCTTGAGAGCTTAAAAAATCATAAGCGAGTTCCAAACGATTGTGCATAAGGCTTAGCCATGTGCTATCTTGAAACTTATCTATGTAAGCAAAATCACTGCCGGTATTGAAAGGCGGATCAATGTAAATGCAATCAATGGCTTCTTTATAGCGGTTTTTGAGAGAGTTTAGGGCTTGGTAATTTTCGCTTTTAATGAGCGTGCCGTTGATTTCATCTTCATTGAATAATTTTTTAATCCCTTCTTCTAAATCTTTAAAATAAATCGTGTCTAGGGGCAAAAACTCGTTTTCTAAAAGATTGTCTGTGGTTTTTAAATTCAAGTCTTGCCATTCTTTAACTTGTTTGGGGTAGTTTGGGTGGTTTGTGATTTTATTCAAATCGTAGTTTTTAGCTTTTAATTGATCTAGGCTTACAATAAAATGCGAGTTTAATACAAAACGAGGTTTGTTCCAAATCTTACAAAGTTCGTTTTCAAACTCGCTCACTAATACAATCACTTCTAAAGCCACTTCTTTAATAATGTTGATTTCATTCAGGCGTTTTAAATCAAATGCAGTCATTTCTTTAAAAAGGTATTCAAACAGATACAAATCCAACTGCTCTTTTAAAAACCCTAGTGCGTTTTTATGGATGAAATAATCCATACTGCCTTGCTTTTTGAATTTTCCAAACGCTTTTTTTAAAATTTCTTCATCAAGTTTGACGCCTTGATTGAAACAACCTTTTAGGATTTCATTCACTTTAGTTTGATTCCCCTTGCTGCTGAGCGTAACGCTAAAGTTTAGGGTGTTAGTTTTTGTGTCTGTATCTTTTAGAGTAAAGACTAAATCTATTTTTTCATTGATTCTTTTTACTTTCCAATGAAGAAGTGTCAAAATTAAAAAGAATGTTTTCTAATTCAAAGCAAAAATCCTTATAAATGGTTTCGCTTTTCACATAATAAAGATCTTTAGTTTTATAAAATAAAGCGGTGTCTTTTTTAAGGGAGCATTTTTCATAATCGCTTTTAGTATAAAGGCTGTCATAAAGGGGCGTGTCGTTGAAATAAATCCCTCCATTAGCGCTGAAATAACGCTTGAAAAAGCTATAGAGTTTGTCAAACAATTCTTCTTTGAGATCGTTATTATTTTGGCATTTTAAATCAATGAGTTTTTTTAATTTTTGTTTTTTACTTTGGTAATACTGGCTTTTAGCCTTTATGAGATTAACCATGCCATTTTTTACCGCTCTAGGGGTAGGATCTAAAAGGCTTTCTTGTTTGTCTTCAATCTTAACGCCTATGAAAAGGTTTTCTAAAACTTCATAAAATTGTGCTTCGTTCGTCTTCATTATAACGCTCCTTAAAAAACATAAAAAAGTATTATAACAAAGCCCACCCATTAAGCACTACAATACCCCCATGCGAAAAAAGATTTTTTTACTAGAAGACGATTACCTTTTAAGCGAGAGCGTTAAGGAGTTTGACTCATTGAAAATTTAGATTGCCTTGACTGACTCATTTTTTAAAATACCCCTATTTCATTGTAAAATTCTTTCATGCAAAACCCATTGGAATTTAATAAAAGGTAAAAATAAGATTGAATATCAATAAAGTGTTTTATCATAGCAGCACCAACATGAATGAAGTGCCAGATAATAGCGTGGATTTGATCATCACAAGCCCGCCTTATTTCAACATCAAAGATTACGCAAAAAATGGCACACAAGACTTACAACATTCAGCCCAACATGTCGAAGATTTGGGGGCGTTAGAAAAATATGAAGATTATCTTTTAGGTCTTTTAAAAGTTTGGCTTGAGTGCTACAGAGCGTTAAAACCCAATGGTAAGTTATGCATCAATGTGCCTTTAATGCCCATGCTTAAAAAGGTTTTAAACACGCACTACAACCGCCATATTTTTGATTTGCATGCTGATATCCAACACTCCATTTTGCATGATTTAAATAATACGCTAGAAAACAAGCCTAAAATGTTCTTACTAGATGTCTATATTTGGAAACGTGCAAATCCTACTAAAAGATTGATGTTTGGGAGTTACCCTTATCCTAGAAATTTTTATGCGCAAAACACTATAGAATTTATCGGCGTGTTTGTCAAAGACGGCAAGCCCAAACAACCCACAGAAGAACAAAAAGAACAAAGCCAATTGACTCAAGAGGAATGGGTGGAATTTACCAAACAAATTTGGGAAATCCCAATCCCTAATAAAAACGATATTGCTTTTGGCAAGCATGCGGCTTTAATGCCGGCTGAATTAGCAAGGCGTTTGATTAGGTTGTATAGTTGCGTGGGCGATGTGGTGCTAGATCCATTTAGCGGGAGCGGGACAACCTTAAGAGAAGCAAAGCTTTTAAAAAGAAATTTTATAGGTTATGAACTCTATGAAAATTATAAGCCCTTGATTGAGCAAAAATTAGGAAACTTGTTTGATTTTGAATAAGATTTATATAGAAGATGTTTTCACATTTTTAGACAAATTAGAAGATAAAAGCGTTGATTTAGCCATTATTGATCCCCCCTACAATCTTAAAATTGCTTCATGGGATAATTTTAAAAATGATGAAGAGTTTTTAACATTTTCTTACGCTTGGATTGATAAAGTACTACCCAAAATCAAAGACACAGGGAGTTTTTATATCTTTAACACCCCTTTTAATTGCGCTTTATTTTTAGCGTATTTGCACCATAAAAAAGTGCATTTTTTAAATTTTATCACTTGGGTTAAAAAAGATGGGTTTGCCAACGCCAAAAAGCGTTATAACCATGCGCAAGAAAGCATTTTATTTTATAGCATGCACAAGAAAAACTACACCTTTAATGCCGATGAGATTCGCACCGCTTATGAATCCACCGAACGCATCAAGCATGCTCAAAGTAAGGGGATTTTAAAAAACAACAAACGCTGGTTCCCTAACCCTAAGGGCAAATTATGCCTTGATGTGTGGGAAATCGCTTCACAAAGGCATGTTGAAAAAGAGAAGGGTAAAATCCTTAAGCCCAAACACCCTAGCATTAAACCTAAAGCGCTCATTGAACGCATGATAAAGGCTAGCTCTCATAAAAACGATTTGATTTTAGATTTGTTTAGCGGCAGTGGCATGATTAGCTTAGTGGCTAAAAGTTTGGAGCGTAATTTTATAGGGTGTGAGAGCCATGCTGAATATGTGCATGAGAGTTTGGAAATGTTTAAGTATAATTAATGCCAATAAAAAAGGATATTTAACATGCCAAAATTAGAAAAAATTTTGCTAGAAATCACACAGCTTGACCCTAGTAAAGAGTGTTTGAAATTCTTAGCTAATCGCATAAAAAGTTCTGATTATAGGGGCTTACACTTATCCCAACACAATCGTTACGATCAAAATAAGATTAAAATTATTATTCAAGCTATTTTTAATGAAGTGGGAGGAGATTTTTTGCAAATCCGCACCACCGATATGAGCAAACGCCCTAGCAATATTATAGGCGAAGAGGTTTATGCAAAAGTGGTTGATAATATCTGCAAGTCTGAAATGTCTCAAGATAACTTAAGAAACAAGAATCAAGTAACCCAAGATAGCTTGAGAAAAAATCTTTTTGTAGATATGCATAGAATGGGGCTGATTGAACGCTACAATAAAAATAAGAAACCTACAAACCCCTACATTCAAAGCAATATTAAATATATCAGTTTAACTCCCTTAGCTATAGAATTTTTAAACGCGCAAGATTTGTTAAGAAAAAATTTTTGTTACACGCAAGCTTTAGAAAATCTTTTGCAAGGTTTTGGAGCAGAATGCAGAGAGGTGATGATAGAGCTTGACCATCATTATTTAGACATTGAAGAAATGATGTTTTTTGTTACATTTTTAAATATTGAAAATTTTACTAGAAGCGAAATTATAGAATATGTTAGAGAGTATAGGAGTTTAAGCCGTATCCAAAAAGAAAAATTAAAAGAGTTAGTGCAAGACTATTGCAACCCTAACCATTTTAACGGGAATAAGTTAGACAAGAGAGATTATCATAATTGGAAAAATCAAGCCCAACAAATTTTTAGCTTGCTAGAACAAAGCATGTTTTTTGAAACCAATAAAGAAAGGCTTATTTTAAAAACGCTCAATGAAGAAAACAAACAAAACGATAAAAAACTCAAACGCTCTATTAAAGAGAAAGCCCTTTATTTTGAAAAACATGGCGTTAAAAAAGAAAAGGGTTTTGAATTGCACCATATTGTGCCTTTATGCTTGGCTCGCTCTGTAGAAGAATTTGATCTTTTGGATAAATGGGAAAATTTAATCTATATTGACGCTTTTAACCATGCGAAAATATCTCAAACGCAAAATAAACATATTTGTTTGTATTTTGAAAATTGCGATGTGGTTTTATCTAAAGGTTTCAAAGAAGAACAAGAAAGCCTTTATTTGACTTACATTGAAAATGTGTTATATAAACTTGATTTACAAAATGCCATGTTGGAATACAATAAAGATCTATTGCATTCTAAAAACGGCTGATAAAATAAGGCGGTGTCTTTTTAAAGAGAGCGTTTTATTATAACCGCTTTTAGTATAAAGGCAATTAGTGCTACAATACCCCCATGCAAAAAAAGATTTTTTTACTAGAAGACGATTACCTTTTAAGCGAGAGCGTTAAGGAGTTTTTGGAGCATTTAGGCTATGAAGTGTTTTGCGCTTTTAACGGGAAAGAGGCTTATGAAAGGCTCTCTGTTGAGCGCTTCAACCTCTTGCTTTTAGACGTGCAAGCGCCTGAAATGAATAGCTTGGAATTGTTTAAGCGCATCAAAAACGATTTTTTGATCTCTACGCCTGTGATTTTTATCACCGCCTTACAGGATAACGCTACCTTAAAAAACGCTTTTAATTTAGGAGCGAGCGATTATTTGAAAAAGCCTTTTGATTTGGACGAATTGGAAGCGCGCATTAAAAGGTTTTTCAATGATGATCCCATAGAAATCATGCCTAACATTTTTTACCACCAAAATTGCTTGAGTGTCAGGGGCAAAAAAGAGATCTTGCCGCCCAAAACCGCCCAACTTTTAGAATATTTTTTAGAGCATAAAGGGCAAATCATTAGCTCTCAAGCGCTAGAAAACAATTTATGGGAGCAAGCGATTGATGATTCCACCTTACGCACTTACATTAAAGTGTTGCGCAAGCTTTTGGGTAAAAATTGCATAGAAACGCATAAGGGGGTGGGCTATCGCTTTAACCCACTATGAAAAAAAATCCCTTAAACTCTTTTTAGGGACTTATTTAGGGTCTTCGTTTGTGTTGATGCTAGTGATTAGCGTTTTAGCGTTTAACTATGAAAAAAACGAAAAAATCAAAATGATACGCATGGACATGGACAAAATGGCTTCTAAGATCGCTAGTGAAGTGGTTGCCTTGCACATGCAAACGCATGGGGATTACCACAACGCTTTAAACGCTCTCATTTCACGCTATAAAGACGCTTCCATAGCCCTTTTTGATAGTAAAAAGCGTGTTTTGTATTCTAATATCCCTGAAAGCGCGGATTTGATTAAAACTCATAAAGAGGCGGGCTTTTTTAGTTTTAAGGGGGAATATTACCTATTCAGCGATGAGACTTTCGCTCACTTGGGCGTGGCTAAAATGCTTTTTAAAAATTCTAAACCCCTGCATTTTTCTTCTTTGTATCGTAATATTGTTTTAGTGTTTGTCGTAGCGTTTTTATGCGTGATAGGGGTTTCTGTGTTTTTGGGGCGTTTGTTTTTAAAGCCCATTAGGAATGAAATCACCCGTATTGATCATTTTTTAAAAAACACCACGCATGAATTAAATACCCCCATGAGTGCTTTAGTCTTGTCGTTAAAAACCTTAGAAGACAACCAACAACACCGCCGCATTAAAATCGCTATCCAGCGCATGAGTTTTTTATACCGATCGCTCTCGTATTTAGTGATGCAAGATATTGAGCGCGAATCTTTTATGCTTTTAGATTTAAAAGCCCTGATTACCAAAGAAAACACGCTTTTTAGCGAGATGATAGACTACCACAAGCTGGAATTTAAAAGCGATTTAGTGGGAGTGGAATTTAAGGCTAAAGAGCAGGATTTTATTTCGCTTTATAGCAATTTGCTCATGAACGCGATCAAATACAGCGTCATGCATGGGTATATCCACATAGAGCTAACGCCTGAGTTTTTGAAAGTGAAAAATTTAGGGTATGAAATCCCTAAAGACAAGATCGCAGAATTAAGCGTTCGTTACGCGCGTTTCAATTCTAGCGTGTTGGGTTATGGTATAGGGTTAGATTTAGTGAAAAAAGTGTGCGAAAAGTATAAAATGCGTTTAGAAATTCATAGCGAACCCTCTTTAAAAGGATCGTTTTACGAAAATTCGTTTTGCATTCATTTTCAAGGATAAAGATGCTTTCAGTGTATGAAAAAGTGAACGCTCTAGACAAAAGGGCGATTGAAGAATTGTTTTTAAGCGAAGACATTTTAATGGAAAACGCCGCTATGGCTTTAGAAAGGGCGGTTTTACAAAACGCTTCTTTAGGCGCTAAAGTCATTATCTTGTGTGGGAGCGGGGATAACGGAGGCGATGGTTATGCGTTAGCCAGGCGTTTAATAGGGCGTTTTAAAACGCTGGTCTTTGAAATGAAATTAGCCAAAAGCCCCATGTGCCAATTGCAAAAAGAAAGGGCTAAAAAAGCAGGGGTAGTCATCAAAGCATACGAAGAAAAGAATGAAGATTTAGAATGCGATGTTTTAATAGATTGCGTGGTAGGGAGCGCTTTTAAGGGCGAATTAGAGCCGTTTTTAGACTTTGAAAGCCTTTCTCAAAAAGCGTGCTTTAAAATCGCTTGCGACATTCCTAGCGGGATCGATTCTAAAGGCAGGGTGGATAAGAGGGCGTTTAAAGCGGATTTGACTATCAGTATGGGCGCTATCAAATCATGCTTATTAAGCGATAGGGCTAAAGACTATATAGGGGAATTGAAAGTGGGGCATTTGGGGGTTTTTAATCAAATCTATGAGATCCCAACAGACACTTTTTTACTAGAAAAAAGCGATTTGAAACTGCCCTTAAGGGATAGAAAAAACGCTCATAAGGGCGATTACGGGCATGCGCATGTTCTTTTGGGCAAGCATAGTGGGGCTGGGTTATTGAGCGCAATAAGTGCGTTAAGTTTTGGATCTGGGGTGGTGAGCGTTCAAGCGTTAGAATGCGGGATAACTTCTAATAACAAGCCTTTAGAATTGGTTTTTTGTGAAAATTTCCCTAACTCATTAAGTGCGTTCGCTCTTGGCATGGGGTTAGAGGGTTTCCCAAAGGATTTTAACAAGTGGCTTGAATTAGCCCCATGCGTTTTAGATGCGGGCGTTTTTTACCACAAAGAGGTGTTACAAGCCTTAGAAAAAGAAGTCGTTTTAACCCCTCACCCTAAAGAGTTTTTATCGTTATTAAAATTAGTGGGGATCAATATAAGCATGCTAGAATTGTTAGACAATAAACTAGAAATCGCAAGGGATTTTTCTCAAAAATACCCCAAAGTGGTTTTGCTTTTAAAAGGGGCTAATACCCTAATCGCTCATCAAGGGCGGGTTTTTATCAACATTTTAGGGAGCGTGGCTTTAGCCAAAGCAGGCAGTGGCGATGTGTTAGCGGGGCTTATTTTAAGCTTGCTTTCTCAAAACTACACGCCTTTAGACGCCGCAATTAATGCAAGTTTAGCGCACGCGCTAGCGAGTTTAGAATTTAAAAATAATTACGCTTTAACGCCCTTAGATTTGATAGAAAAGATCAAACGATTATAAAAGGATAAAAATGGATCATTTAAAGCATTTGCAGCAATTGCAAAACATTGAAAGGATCGTGCTTTCAGGCATTGTGTTGGCCAATCATAAGATTGAAGAGGTTCATAGCGTTTTAGAGCCTAGCGATTTTTACTACCCGCCTAACGGCTTGTTTTTTGAAATCGCTTTAAAACTGCATGAAGAAGATTACCCCATTGATGAGAATTTTATCCGCCAAAAAATGCCTAAAGACAAGCAAATTAAAGAAGAAGATCTAGTCGCTATTTTTGCGGCAAGCCCCATAGATAACATTGAAGCCTATGTGGAAGAGATTAAAAACGCTTCCATTAAACGAAAACTTTTTGGCTTGGCTAACACCATTAGAGAGCAAGCCCTAGAAAGTGCGCAAAAATCCAACGATATTTTAGGCGCTGTGGAGCGAGAAGTCTATGCGTTATTGAATGGCAGCACCATAGAGGGCTTTAGGAGCATTAAAGAAGTGCTTGAAAGCACGATGGATCTTATTACAGAAAACCAAAGAAAAGGGAGTTTGGAAGTTACTGGCATACCGACTGGCTTTGTTCAGTTGGATAATTATACGAGCGGTTTTAATAAGGGGAGTTTAGTCATTATAGGGGCAAGGCCGTCTATGGGTAAAACCAGTTTGATGATGAACATGGTCTTAGCTGCGCTCAATGATGATAGAGGGGTAGCGGTTTTTAGTTTAGAAATGTCTGCAGAGCAACTCGCTTTAAGAGCGTTATCGGATCTCACTTCTATTAACATGCATGATTTAGAAAGCGGGAGACTTGATGATGATCAATGGGAAAATTTAGCCAAATGCTACGATCACCTTTCTTGCAAAAAACTCTTTTTCTACGATAAAAGCTATGTGAGGATAGAACAGATCCGCTTGCAACTACGAAAGCTTAAATCCCAACACAAGGAATTGGGTATCGCTTTTATTGACTATTTGCAGCTCATGTCAGGGAGCAAAGCCACTAAAGAACGCCATGAGCAAATCGCTGAAATTTCAAGGGAGCTTAAAACTTTAGCCAGAGAATTAGAAATCCCTATCATAGCACTAGTCCAACTCAACCGCAGCCTAGAAAATCGAGACGATAAACGGCCCATTCTTTCGGATATTAAAGACAGCGGGGGGATTGAACAAGACGCTGATATTGTTTTATTTTTATATAGAGGCTATATCTATCAAATGAGGGCTGAAGACAACAAAATAGACAAACTCAAAAAAGAAGGCAAAATTGAAGAGGCGCAAGAGTTGCGCCTAAAAGTTGATGAAGAAAGGCGTATCCACAAGCAAAATGGCAGTATTGAAGAGGCTGAAATCATCGTGGCTAAAAACAGGAATGGGGCTACAGGAACGGTTTATACGCGCTTTAACGCTCCTTTCACGCGCTATGAAGACATGCCCATAGATTCCCATTTAGAAGAAAACCAAGAAACTAAAGTGGATTACGATATAGTTACAACTTGAAAGACAAAACTTTTCAGGGGGCGTTTGAACTTCTTACGACCCCCAAAGAATACTTGTTGTGTGGGGTGTTTTTAAGCCTTTTGTTGGCAATCAATCTTTATTTAGAATACTTGAATTACCAAAAGCTTGATTTTTCAAAACCGACAAGCCTAAACGCTCAAATCTTGTTGCAATACCCTAAAACTAAAGATCAAAAAACCTATTTTGTTTTAAAGCTCCAATCAAAGGGCATGATCTTTTATTCCACCATTAAAGAGCCTTTAAAAAACCTCCAATACCGCCATGCGCAATTTTTTGGCAAAATCAAATCTTGCTCGTTCTTAGAGTCTCTAAAATCATGCTTTTTCCAAACCTATTCTTTTTCTTTAACACGAAAACAAGATTTCAAATCGCATTTGCGCCATTTCATTGACAGCGCTCATTCCAACGCTTTAGTGGGTAATTTGTATCGAGCGCTTTTTATAGGGGATAGCTTGAATAAGGATTTAAGAGACAGGGCTAATGCACTAGGGATCAACCACTTACTAGCCATTAGCGGGTTCCATTTAGGGATTTTGAGCGTTAGTGTGTATTTTCTTTTCTCTCTTTTTTATACTCCCTTACAAAAACGCTATTTCCCTTATAGGAACGCTTTTTATGATATAGGGGTTTTGGTGTGGGTTTTTTTGCTAGGGTATTTGTTGCTATTGGATTTTTTACCCTCTTTTTTCAGGGCGTTTTTAATGGGCTTATTAGGGTTTTTGGCATGCTTTTTTGGGGTAAGGCTTTTGAGTTTTAAACTTTTGATTTTAGCGTGCTGTATCGCCATAGCGTTACTCCCTAAATTGCTTTTTAGCGTGGGGTTTTTGCTTTCTGTTTGTGGGGTGTGGTATATTTTTTTATTTTTAAAACACACTCAAGCTTTTTTTAAAACCTCTTCTTTTTTAAGGCGATCTTTTCAAGCCATAAGCTTAAGCGCACTGGTGTTTTTGAACATGCTCATTATCGCGCATGCCTTTTTCCCTATGTTTTCGCCCTACCAACTTTTTAGCATTCCTTTAGGCTTGATTTTTATCGTGTTCTTCCCTTTGAGTTTGTTTTTGCATGCGGTGGGTTTGGGATCTTTGTTGGATCACCTTTTAAGCATGCCTTTAGCAATCCCTACGATTTCAATCTCTTCGCCTTTATGGCTTTTAGGGGTGCATTTATGTTTAACGATTTTAAGCGCGCGATTTTTTAAAGTTTATTTAAGCATGAACGTTTTAAGTGCGGGCTTTTTCTTGTATTGTTGCTATCAATATATTATAATGCCTAGCTTAATTGTAGGTTAGAAAAGTCATTTTACTAGGGATCAAATAATTGCTTAAAAAAATTGCACACAAAATCAAAGCTTTAAGCGAATTGGTCGCTTTGGAGCATACGATATTTTCTAGCATGTTTTTACTCATGGCTATGGTCATAAGCTCTTATCAAAAAAATCAAACGCTCTTTTTTGACTTAGAAACCTTAATCCTTTGCTTTTTAGCCTTACTAGGGGCAAGAAATTTCGCTATGGGGTTTAACCGCTTGGTGGATAGAGACATTGATAAGGATAACCCAAGGACGAAAAACCGCCCGAGCGTGGATGGCCGGATCAGCGTTAAAGGCATGGTCATTTTTAGCGCTTTAAACGCTCTTTTATTCGTGGTGGTGAGCTATTGCATCAACCCTTTAGCGTTCAAGCTCTCGTTACCTTTTTTAATCATTTTGGGGGGGTATTCGTATTTCAAGCGCTTTTCTTCTTTGGCACATTTTATCGTGGGTTTGGCTTTGGGTTTGGCTCCCATTGCTGGGAGTGTGGCGGTTTTAGGGGATATTCCTTTATGGAATGTCTTTTTGGCTTTAGGGGTGATGCTATGGGTGGCTGGGTTTGATTTGCTCTATTCTTTACAGGATATGGAGTTTGATAAAGAGAGAGGCTTGTTTTCCGTTCCTAGTAAATTAGGGGAAAAATGGTGCTTGAATCTTTCAAGGCTCTCACACCTTGTAGCACTTGTGTGTTGGCTTTTTTTTATAAAGTGCTATCATGGGGGGCTTTTTGCGTATTTAGGCTTAGGGGTTTCAGCCTTGATTTTACTCTATGAGCAGATCTTAGTGGCTAGAGATTATAAAAACATCCCTAAAGCCTTTTTTGTGAGTAATGGCTATTTGGGGGTGGTGTTTTTTATTTTCATCGTCCTTGATGTGGGGTTTAAGCATGCATGAGTTGGTTTTAAGATCCCAAGCTTTAGGGTTTGAAACGCGCTTAGTCCAGTGCGATTTATCGTTCTCTTATGAAAGGTTTATCTCTAAAAGTAAACGCTCTTTAGCGGTGTTAGAAGAATTTGATTGGTTAAATTCTGGCTTTGATTTTTCACGCTTGAATGTTGAAAACGACACTTTGGAATTATTCAAAGCGTTGTATTTTAAATTAGAAAAACTAGAGAGTCTGCTTTTAAAAGAAAACTTGCTTGAATTGGAGCAAAATAACCGCATCATCGCTTTAGGGCATGGGCTAGTTTGCTTAAAAAAACAAAGCCTGATAGCGCCTCAAACTTACTATGGGCGTTGCGTGTTAGAGGGGAAAATCCTAGCCTTTTTTGGCGTGGCAAGGGATAAAGATTTTTTAGAAATCACGCGCATGCACGCCTTAGACATCAAGCGTTATGATTCTTTTATTGTCCATAGCGAAAGAAAAGGCTTGAAATTATGAACGGGAGCAATCATGTTATCTTCTAATGATTTGTTTATGGTCGTTTTGGGGGCGATTTTATTGGTGTTGGTGTGCTTGGTGGGGTATTTATATCTTAAAGAAAAAGAGTTTTACCATAAAATGAGGCGTTTAGAAAAAACCTTAGACGAATCCTATCAAGAAAACTATATCTATTCTAAGCGTTTGAAAGAATTAGAGGGGCGTTTGGAAGGCCTTTCTTTAGAAAAAAGCGCTAAAGAGGATAGCTCATTGAGAACGACTCTTTCACACCTTTATAACCAGTTGCAAGAAATCCAAAAATCCATGGACAAAGAGCGCGATTACTTAGAAGAAAAAATCATTACTTTAGAAAACAAATTCAAAGACATGGGGCATTATGCCGCTAGCGATGAAATCAACGAAAAACAGGTTTTGAAAATGTATCAAGAAGGTTATAGCGTGGATTCTATTTCTAAAGAGTTTAAAGTGAGTAAGGGCGAGGTGGAATTTATATTGAACATGGCAGGGTTAAAATGGTAGCTTTAAGCAACGCTCTTTCAAGGGTTTTTGGCTCTGTGGCTGGCTATAAATTCCCTTCTTTTATCCAAAAAGGCATCAACGCCCTTTACGTTAAGATCTTTAAAATTGATTTGAGCGAGTTTGAACCTTTAGAAAATTACAAGAGTTTGAACGCTCTTTTCACGCGCTCCTTAAAAAAAGAACGCCCCTTTGACAAATCCCCTAATATTTGCATTGCACCTTGCGATGCTTTGATCACGGAATGCACTTTTTTAGACAACGATACCGCTTTGCAGATTAAAGGCATGCCCTATAAAGTGCATGAATTAGTGGGCGAAATCAATCCCTTAAGCCCTTCTTTTTTCTATGTGAATTTTTACCTTTCGCCTAAAGATTACCACCACTACCACGCCCCTTGCGATTTAGAAATTTTAGAGGCTCGTTATTTTGCGGGGAAACTACTGCCGGTCAATAAACCATCGCTTTACAAAAACAACAATCTGTTTGTGGGCAATGAAAGGGTGGCACTTGTTGCAAAAGACATTCAAGGCAATAGGTTGTATTTTGTAGCGGTGGGAGCGTTAAATGTGGGTAAAATGCGTTTTAATTTTGATAAGAATATCCAAACTAACGCTAAAGCCCGTTTCACGCAAACCTATTCTTACAACCCGCCGATTAAGGTTAAAAAGGGGGATAATTTAGGGAATTTTGAAATGGGTTCTACGATCGTTTTATTCATTCAAAACACCGCTTTTAAAGATTTGAAAGAAAAAAGCGTGAAGTTTGGGGAAAGTATAGGGGAATTTCATGCCAACTGATAACGATTTAAAAGCTTCTATTTTGGAATTGTTGCACGATTTAGACGCGCTTTTAGTGGCTCATTTTTATCAAAAAGATGAGATTGTAGAGTTAGCCCACCATACAGGGGACAGCTTGGAATTAGCTAAAATCGCAAGCCAGAGCGATAAAAACCTCATCGTGTTTTGCGGGGTGCATTTCATGGGCGAAAGCGTGAAAGCCCTAGCCTTTGACAAACAAGTGATCATGCCCAAACTCTCATGCTGCTCTATGGCGAGAATGATAGACAGCCATTACTACGATAGAAGCGTCCATTTATTGAAAGAATGCGGCGTTAAAGAATTTTACCCTATCACTTATATTAATTCTAACGCTGAAGTGAAAGCCAAAGTCGCTAAAGATGGTGGCGTGGTTTGCACGAGCCGCAACGCTTCTAAGATCTTTAATCACGCTTTAAAACAAAATAAAAAAATCTTTTTTTTACCGGATAAATGCTTGGGGGAAAATCTAGCCCTAGAAAACGGCTTAAAAAGCGCGATTTTAGGCGCAAATAGCAAAGAAGAAATTAAAAACGCTGATGTGGTTTGTTATAACGGCTTTTGTTCGGTGCATCAGCTTTTCAAATTAGAAGACATTGAATTTTACCGCCAAAAATACCCGGATATTTTAATCGCTGTCCATCCAGAGTGCGAGCCTAGCGTGGTTAAAAATGCTGATTTTAGCGGATCAACGAGTCAAATCATAGAATTTGTAGAAAAGCTAAGCCCCGATCAAAAAGTCGCCATAGGCACTGAAAGCAATTTGGTTAACCGCTTGAAAGCCAAGCGCAACCATCAAAACACTTTCATTCTTTCTAGCACGCTCGCGCTTTGCCCTACCATGAATGAAACGACTTTAAAGGATTTGTTTGAAGTCTTAAAGGCTTATAAAAACCACAGGGCTTATAATACGATTGAATTAAAAGATGAGGTGGTGCGCTTAGCCAAACTCGCTTTAACCAAAATGATGGAGTTATCCTAATGGAGATTAAAACCTTTTTAGAACGCGCTTTAAAAGAAGATTTAGGGCATGGGGATTTGTTTGAAAGGGTGTTAGAAAAGGATTTTAAAGCCACAGCGTTTGTTAGGGCTAAACAAGAGGGCGTGTTTTCAGGCGAAAAATACGCTTTAGAGTTGCTTCAAATGACCGGCATTGAATGCGTTCAAAATATTAAAGATAAAGAACGCTTCAAGCCTAAAGACACCCTAATGGAAATTAGGGGGGATTTTAGCATGCTTTTAAAGGTTGAGCGCACCCTTTTAAACCTTTTGCAACACAGCAGCGGGATCGCCACTTTAACGAGTCGTTTTGTAGAAGCTTTAAATTCTCATAAAGTGCGTTTGTTGGACACGAGAAAAACTAGACCCCTTTTAAGGATCTTTGAAAAATACTCCGTACTTAATGGGGGAGCGAGCAACCACCGCTTAGGGCTAGATGACGCTTTAATGCTTAAAGACACGCATTTAAAGCATGTGAAAGATCTCAAAAGCTTTTTAACGCATGCCAGAAAAAATTTGCCTTTCACGGCTAAAATTGAAATTGAATGCGAGAGTTTTGAAGAGGCCAAAAACGCCATGAATGCGGGAGCGGATATTGTGATGTGCGATAACATGAGCGTTTTAGAGACGAAAGAAATTGCCGCTTATAGAGAGGCGCATTACCCCTTTGTCTTATTGGAAGCGAGCGGGAACATCTCGCTAGAGACAATCAACGCTTACGCTAAAAGCGGCGTGGATGCCATTAGCGTAGGGGCTTTAATCCATCAAGCCACTTTTATTGACATGCACATGAAAATGGCTTAAAGACTTTAAAAAGGGGTTATTAGCATGCTAAAAGAATATTTAGAAGGCATTAAAGATCTGACGCCTGAAAAGAACGAACTCACGCACCGTGCCTTTTTACAAATCTTGCTTAAGGGTTTAAAAGAAAATTTCAATACAGAATTTAAGATTGAACATGAGCCTAAAAAAGACAAACAAGGGGGTCAGCCTGATTTTCGCATTTCTCATCAAGGGCTAAACATCGGCTATATAGAAAATAAAAGAGTGGGGACCGATCTTAGAAAGATTGTAGAAAGCGAAAGCAAACAAATCCTTAAATATTTAGAATTAAACCCTAATCTCATGCTCACGGATTATCTTAATTTCGTGTGGGTAGGGAAAGATGAAGAGAATAAGCCTTTAATTAAAAGAGAAATCTCTGTCGCTAGCCTTGATGAACTCTCTAAACCCCTAAAACCCAACCCGCAAACCGAGCGTGATTTAATTGAATTGTTCAAAAGCTTTTTCAATTACGAAGCAGCCCCTATTACTAACGCTAAAGATTTCGCAACGCATTTAAGCACGCCCACCAAGTATTTAAAAGACGCTCTAATCCAATACCAAAAAGACGAGCAAGTTTCTAGCATTTTTAAGAATTTTAAAGAATATCTTTATGAAGAATTGAGTTTTGAAGACTTTAGCGATGCGTTCGCTCAAACGCTCACCTACAGCCTTTTTCTAGCCAAGCTCAACCACCCTTTTGAAAAAATCAATTTGGATAATGTGAGGAGTTCCATCCCTAAAAATTTCGCTGTGATCAGAGAAATGGCGGATTTTTTAAAGAAGCTTGATGCAATCAAAGAAATCCAATGGCTTTTAAATGAAATTTTAAGCTTGATCAATCATGTTGATATGGACTCTATCATCAAAGATTTGAATGATGATAAAGACCCTTATTTGCACTTTTATGAAACCTTTTTAAGCGCTTATGACCCTAAATTGCGAGAGAAAAAGGGCGTGTATTATACTCCGGATTCTGTGGTGAAATTCATCATTAACGCTTTGGATAGCCTGCTTAAAACGCATTTCAAAGACGCTCCCTTAGGCTTAAAAAGTGCTTTGGATAACGAAAACATCAAGCTCTTAGATTTTGCTACCGGCACCGGCACTTTTTTATTGGAAGCGTTCAGGAAAGCGCTAGAAGTGAGAAAAACAAGCGATGGAGGCACCTCCACTAAAGAGGACAAATACCAAAACCTTTTAAAGCAATTCTATGGGTTTGAATACTTGATCGCTCCTTATGCGATCGCTCACTTGAATCTCAGCCAAGCCTTTAAGGAGGAATTTAAAAAACCTCTCAAAGAAAACGATGCACCTCAAATCATTTTAACCAACACCCTCATACAGCCTAGTGAGATCGTTGCTTATCGTGGGCTAAGCCCGATTTTTGAAAAAGAGCTTTCAAGCGCTCAAGAAATCAAAAAAGATGAAAAGATCCTTATCATCACCGGTAACCCCCCTTATAGCGGGGCGAGCAGTAATGAGGGCTTGTTTGAATGGGAAGTGAAAGCCACTTACGGCATAGAGCCTGAATTTCAAACCATAGAAATTGAAAAAAAGGTTAAACTCACCGATAAAATCCAAACGCTTTTAAACAACATTCAAAAACAAGAAGAAAGCGGCAGCAAAAACGCCCTAAAGGAACTTAAAAAACTCCATTCCAAATACAAACTACAAAAGGAGAAAAACCCTAAATGGCTCTTAGACGATTACGTGAAATTCATGCGTTTCGCTCAAAACAAGATCGAATCATTAGAGCATGGCCTTTTTGGCTTTATCTCTAACAACGCCTTTTTAGACAACCCTACTTTTAGGGGGTTAAGGCACTCTCTTTTAGAATGCTACGATGAGCTTTATATCTTAAATTTGCATGGAAACGCGAGGAAAAAGGAGGAAACCCCGCAAGGCGCAAAAGATGAAAACGTTTTCAATATCATGCAAGGCGTGTCCATTAACCTCTTTGTCAAAAAGGTGCAAACAACCAAGCAAAAAATCCACTATTATGATGTTTATGGCCAAAGGGCTGAAAAATACGCCTTTTTAGCCCAAAATGATTTGAATAGCATTGAATGGCTTGAGCTTTGCCCAAGAGAGCCTTTTTACTTGCTGTTGCCTTTAGAAACGCCCTTGTTAGAGGAATACGAGCAAGGCTTTAGCGTTCAAGAGATGTTTCAAGTTGGAGGTACCGGTATTTGCTCTAAACGAGACCATGTCGTTTTCCATAAAGACAAAGAAAACTTATTAAAGCTTTTAAAAGATTTTTCAACCTTAGAACCTAGCGAGTTACGCAGAAAGTATGATATTGGCGATGATAGTAGGGATTGGCGTTTAAACAATGCTATCAAAGAAGTTAAGACTAATATTAAGCGTTTAGAAGAATACATTGTTTTGTGCCAATACCGCCCTTTTGATTATCGTTGGACTTATTACACACCTAATTCAAGGACTTTTTTAGCATACCCTGTATATGATGTTTTTAAGCACATGTTACCCCCCCCCCCCCCCAACAAACCCTAAAACACCCAATCAAACGCGCAAAAATGTCGCACTAAACACCCCACGACAGCTAAAAAACAACGATAAAAGTTGGACGCAATGCTTTATAAGCTCTTGTATTAACGATCAGGGGTTAAGCTCTGGGGGCAATGGTGCTGGGGTCAATTACCCCCTTTATCGGTTTAGAGATCCCAACTACACCGAAAATTTTACGCCAGAGTTTAGAAGCTTTATAGACAAGCATTATAACCACTCTTTTGAGCCGCTAGAGGTTTTAGGCTATATTTATGCGTTATTGTATTCCCCAAACTACCGCAAGCGTTATGAAGAGTTTCTCAAAGCCGATTACCCTAAAATCCTTTTCACAAACAATAAAGATTTGTTTAGGGCTTTAAGCCTTTTAGGGATTGAACTAATCGGCTTGCATGTCTTAAATAAAGAAAGCTTGAATTACAGCTTTAACAAATTAAAAGACGCCACCATAGGCAAATCCTACTACAAAGAAGCGCATGAGCGTAACCCCATCATCAAAAAACCCTCTTATAATGAGCCAGAACAACGCCTTTATATCAACCATAGCGCTTATTTTATGGGGGTGAGTCAAGAAATTCATGATTACATGATAGGGGGGTATGGCGTTTTAGACAAATATTTAAAAAGCCATAAAGGCGAGTCTTGTAACTTTGATCATGTAAGCAATATCATTAAAGTCATCGCGCGCACGATTGAAATCCAAAAAACGCTTGGATTTTTGACGAGCGATTTGCCTCATTTAAAAGGGAATGACAGCCAAGCGTTAATGCGAGAAATCTTATCTATCGCAGAGACGGAGGTTCAGCCTTCCCTTTATTCTGTATTGCCTAATCTCGCTCTCATTTGCGATAGAGGCTCTAAAGTAAGCCCTATTTCTAATGTTTTTGTAACGAGCATGCTTTGTGATTTGCATGTGAATGGATCGGGGAGTTATGCGTTTTTGTTGTATCGTTTAACATAGGTTGAGATAGGTAACTTCTATCATTTGATGAGAACAAAGCTAAAGATTAAACATTAAGATAGCCTTAAAACGCTTGTGTTAAAATGGCTAGAGTAGCAGATATAAAAGGTTAATTAATAATGGATTTTTTAAAAGAAAACTTAAACACTATCATAGAGGGGGATTGTTTAGAAAAAATGAAAGATTTCCCTAACAGAAGCGTTGATTTTATCTTTGCTGACCCCCCATATTTTATGCAAACAGAGGGGGAATTGAAGCGTTTTGAAGGCACAAAATTTCAAGGCGTTGAGGATCATTGGGATAAATTTGGCTCTTTTAAGGAATACGATACCTTTTGTTTGGGTTGGTTAAAAGAGTGCCAAAGGATTTTAAAAGATAATGGCAGTATTTGTGTGATAGGGAGTTTTCAAAATATTTTTAGAATTGGTTTTCATTTGCAAAATTTAGGGTTTTGGATACTCAATGATATTATTTGGCACAAGAGTAATCCGGTGCCTAATTTTGCTGGCAAGAGACTATGCAACGCTCATGAGACGCTTATTTGGTGCGCTAAACACAAAAACAGCAAAGTTACCTTTAATTATAAAACAATGAAGTATCTCAATAATGACAAACAAGAAAAATCGGTTTGGCAAATCCCTATTTGCATGGGTAACGAAAGGTTAAAAGACGCGCAAGGCAAGAAAGTGCATTCCACGCAAAAACCAGAAGCGCTTTTAAAAAAAATCATTTTAAGCGCGACTAAACCTAAAGATATTATTTTAGATCCCTTTTTTGGCACAGGCACAACAGGGGCTGTGGCTAAATCTATGAATAGGTATTTTATTGGCATTGAAAAAGATTCTTTTTATATCAAAGAAGCAACAAAACGCCTTAATAGCGCTAGGGATAAAAGCGATTTTATCACTAATTTAGATTTAGAAACTAAACCCCCAAAAATCCCTATGAGTCTTTTAATTTCTAAGCAATTGTTAAAAATTGGAGATTTTTTATACTCATCTAACAAAGAAAAAATTTGTCAAGTTTTAGAAAACGGACAAGTGAGGGATAATGAAAATTATGAAACTTCTATTCATAAGATGAGCGCTAAATATTTGAATAAAACCAACCATAATGGCTGGAAATTTTTTTATGCGTATTACCAAAATCAATTTTTGTTGCTCGATGAACTGCGCTATATCTGCCAAAAGGAGTTTTAATGGATTATCAAACCTTTAGCGAGATTTTTAATCGTTTTGTCTTTGGAACATCTAAAGCAAAATTACTTGAAAATATTGCTCAAAATCCTGAACGCTATTTGGGGATTTTTAGACCCACTAAGCCTAAAACAAAACTATTACAAAATTTATTGACTTCCCATGAGATTAAATTTGGCGATGCGTTTGAATGCTTAATAGAACAATTATTAAAAGAGCATAACTTTTCACCTTTATCTAAAAAAATTCCCTTTTATAATAAAGATAAAGAAAAGATGGAATCTTTAGAATTAGATCAGTTGGCTAAAAAAGATAACACCTATTATTTTATAGAACAAAAAATGCGAGATGACCATGACAGCGCCAAAAAGAGAGGGCAAATAGATAACTTTGAAAGAAAATTAGAGGCTTTAATCCATCATTATGGCGAAAACATTCAAGGCTATTTTTACTTTATAGATGAGAGTTTGAATAAAAATCAAAATTATTATAAAGAAGAATTGCAAAAATTATCTGTTGATTATGGCGTGCCTTTGAGCTTGTGTTATGGTAAGGAGTTGTTTGAAAATCTTAATATCTTGCAAGTTTGGGATGAGATTTTAAACCATTTAGCATGGTGGCGTGAAAGCTTACCTGATTTGCCCAGTTTGAATTTTGATGAAAATCCTTCAGAGAGCTTTCAAGAAATCAAAGATTTAGCGCCAAGCGTTTATAGAAAACTTTTGGATAATGATGGAATTTTCAATCTTGTGTTAATCTTATTCCCAGAACAAAAAGTTTTAAAAATGTTAGTAGAGTATTTTAAACGACAAAATAAAACGATTTATCAGCAATTAGCGTCAAAGTTAGAAGAAAAGTTATTGCCTTTGCGATAGAGGCTTTAAAGCAAGCCCCATTTCTAATGTTTTTGTAACGAGCATGCTTTGTGATTTGCATGTGAATGGATCGGGGAGTTATGCGTTTTTGTTGTATCGTTTAGGCTCAAAATGAGTGAATGAATGGGCATGTTATCTAAATTTTAGATAGAATAAACGCAAAAAGTTGAATAAAACCTTAAAGGTGATTCTTTCTAATCTCAAAAATGGGTGGTGCTATTAACAATGACAAAACGACTTTTTAAAGGGTTGTTAGCGATTTCTCTTGCTGTGAGTTTGCATGGTGGTGAAGTTAAGGAAAAAAAGCCGGTCAAGCCGGTTAAAGAAGATCCGCAAGAATTAGCGGCTAAAAGGGTGGAAGCGTTCAGTCGTTTCTCTAATGTGGTTACAGAAATTGAAAAAAAGTATGTGGATAAAATCAGTATTTCTGAGATCATGACTAAAGCGATTGAAGGCTTGCTCTCTAATTTGGACGCGCATTCAGCGTATTTGAATGAAAAGAAGTTTAAGGAATTTCAAGCCCAAACCGAGGGCGAATTTGGGGGGCTTGGGATCACGGTGGGCATGCGCGATGGCGTTTTAACTGTTATTGCCCCTTTAGAAGGCACTCCCGCTTACAAGGCTGGGGTTAAGTCAGGCGATAACATTTTAAAAATCAATAACGAAAGCACGCTGAGCATGAGCATTGATGATGCGATCAACCTCATGCGCGGCAAGCCAAAGACCCCTATCCAGATCACCGTTGTGAGAAAAAACGAGCCAAAACCTTTAGTGTTTAACATCATTAGAGACATCATTAAACTCCCCTCTGTCTATGTGAAAAAGATTAAAGAAACCCCTTATCTGTATGTGAGAGTGAGTGGTTTTGACAAGAATGTTACCAAATCGGTTTTAGATGGCTTAAAAGCTAACCCTAAGGCTAAAGGGATCGTGTTGGATTTAAGGGGGAATCCTGGAGGGCTATTAAACCAGGCGGTGGGCTTGTCTAACCTCTTCATTAAAGAGGGGGTTTTAGTTTCTCAAAAAGGCAAAAACAAAGAAGAAAATTTAGAATACAAGGCTAACGGCAGAGCCCCTTATACCAATTTACCTATTGCGGTGTTAGTCAATGGTGGTTCAGCGAGCGCGAGCGAGATCGTCGCAGGGGCACTGCAGGATCACAAACGGGCCGTGATTATCGGTGAAAAAACCTTTGGTAAAGGAAGCGTGCAGATGTTGCTCCCTGTCAATAAAGACGAAGCCATTAAAATCACGACCGCACGCTACTATTTGCCGAGCGGGCGCACCATTCAAGCTAAGGGGATCACGCCTGATATTGTGATTTATCCGGGTAAAGCGCCAGAAAATGAAAACAAATTCAGCTTGAAAGAAGCGGATCTAAAACACCATTTAGAGCAAGAGCTTAAAAAACTTGATGATAAAACCCCCAATTCTAAAGAGGCGGATAAAGACAAGAAAAATGAAGAGGAAAAAGAGGTTACTCCTAAAATGATCAATGATGATATTCAGCTAAAAACCGCTATTGACAGCTTGAAAACCTGGTCTATCGTTGATGAGAAAATGGATGAAAAAGCGCCTAAGAAGAAATAAAAACTCATGGGGTTTTTATTTGAAAAATCGTTAATGGGTTTTTTGGCCCATTCAATCAAAATCGTTAAAACCATCAGTTTGATTTTAAGCTTTTTAGCCACTTTTTTGGTTGCTGATTTGGTTGCCGAAAACACTCATGAGCCAGAAGAAATCAAAGCTAAAGTGGCTTATGTGAAAATCCCCCAATTAGAAGATTTAGAAAACAACCCGGTTTATATCGGTCAAATTATAGGCGTAACTTATGATTTATTGCTGTTTGACGCTGAGTTTTTGGAAGCCAAAATCAAAGACGGGTGGGATAAAACCCAAATTGAGCTCTTAAACAAGATGCCTAAATGGAAAAAGGTGGAAAAAGAGCTTTTCAGAGCGACTTATTATTACAAGATTAAGGGCATAAAAGCGATTATTCCGTCCTTAGAAGTGAGCGCGTTTTCCAATAAAGACAAATACATCGATCATTCCATAGCCCCAAAAGTTACTTTGCAGGTAACGGATTTGTCCAAAAACCCTCGTTACGCGAATGTCATGGCCAAAGATTTACAAGTTGTGCAATACAAAACCAAAGATTATGACGATAAAAACAATATTTTGGTGATGGAAATAGCGTTCAAAGAAGCCACTTGGGAAGATTTTCACATCAAAGAAGCGATCAAGCAAGGGTTTGATAACGCCTCTTTAAATCAGATCAAGGCTAAAGAAGGGAGCGTTTTTTATTATTGCGTGTTGCCTAAAACCCTTCAAAACCTTTCTTTTGATTATTTTTCGCTTTCTAATAGGCAGTTTAAAACCTTATCTTTTTCAGCCATTCCCACTCAAGACACTACCGGTATTCAAAGCGATCTCATCCCTAAAAACAATTTTTTAGTCTTTTCTAACGTGGCGCTGCTCGCTTTGTGCGTGTTTTTCTTGGTGTTGTTTTTCATTTTTGGGCGCAAACTCATTTTTTTAGGGCTTGGGATTTTGTGCTTAGGGTTTGTTTTGTATCACCTTTTATTCACGCAAAAATCAGCCCTATTGCTCGCTCATAAAAAAATCCGCATTCTGCCCACGCAAAATTCCACCATTTTAGGGCTTTCTAAAAATGAAATGCCGATTAAAATCTTAGGTTCGCATGATGATTATTACAAAATCCTAACGCCGCATGAACAAATAGGATGGGTCAAAAAAGATGAAATCAAATAGTTTAAGAGCGATTTATAGGGCTTTAGTGATCGCTATAGGCTTAGCCGTTATCATTGTTTTCAATTACTTTAACCGCAAAAACAATAACGCCCGCTCCAGCCGTAGGGCTTGTTCGTGCTTTTTTTCCCTTACCGGGGTTACTTTAGAAAAAATAGGCGCTTTTGATACGGACGCTAAACTCATTGTCTTAAACCACCAAAGCTTACTAGACATTATTTATTTAGAAGCCTACCACCCTAGCAATATTTGCTGGATCGCTAAAAAAGAGCTGGGCGAAATCCCCTTTTATGGGCATGCCTTAACGGATACGGGAATGATTTTAATTGACAGAGAGGATAAAAAGGGGATTGTGAGCCTTTTGAAAGCGTGTAAGGAAAAGCTAGATCAAAACCGCCCTTTAGTGATTTTCCCTGAAGGCACTAGAGGCAAAGGGGGAGAAAAATTCCTCCCTTTCAAGCAAGGGGCTAAGATTATCGCTGAAAAATTCCAGCTCAAAATCCAGCCCATGGTGTTAATCAATTCCATTAAAATCTTTAATTCCAAGCCCCTAGAAGCCTATAAAGCGCGCACCCGTTTGGTCATGCTAGAAAGCTATACGCCTGATTTTAACTCGCCCATCTGGTATGAAGAATTACAAGAACGCATGCAAAAAGAGTATTTAAAACACTACCACGAACTAAACGCATGAGGCTTTTTGACTACGCTCCTTTGAGTTTGGCTTGGCGGGAGTTTTTGCAAAGCGAATTTAAAAAGCCTTATTTTTTAGAAATAGAAAAACGCTATTTAGAAGCCCTAAAAAGCCCTAAAACCATTTTCCCTAAAAGCTCTAATCTGTTTTATGCACTCAATTTAACGCCCCCTAGTGCGGTTAAAATCATCCTTTTAGGGCAAGACCCCTACCATTCCACCTACCTAGAAAATGAGCAAGAATTGCCGGTGGCGATGGGCTTGAGCTTTAGCGTGGAAAAAAACGCCCCCATCCCCCCAAGCTTAAAAAATATTTTTAAAGAATTGCATGCGAATTTAGGCGTGCCTGTGCCTTGTTGTGGGGATTTGAGCGCATGGGCTAAAAGGGGCATGCTGTTATTGAACGCCATTTTAAGCGTGGAAAAAAATAAGGCCGCTTCGCACCAATATATTGGCTGGGAAGCTTTTAGCGATCAAATATTGATGCGCCTTTTTGAAACGACCGCCCCCTTAATCGTGGTGTTATTAGGGAAAGTCGCCCAAAAAAAGATCGCGCTAATTCCCCCTAATAAGCATATCATCATCACAGCCCCTCACCCAAGCCCATTATCTAGGGGGTTTTTAGGGAGCGGGGTTTTTACAAGCGTTCAAAAAGCTTATAGAGAGATTTATCGCAAGGATTTTGACTTCAGTTTGTGATTGATGCTTAATGAGACAGAACCCCTTAAGAATACCTTTATTTAAGAGCATTTGTGATAAAATGGTGATTTTTAAATAAAGGGAAAACATGCCAATTAGAATCGCTATCAATGGGACTGGGCGCATCGGTTTGTGCGCTATAAGAGTCGCCAGTCAAAGAAAGGATATAGAAATTGTAGCTATCAATTCTACCGCTGAATTAGAAACTCTTTTGCATTTGATCCGCCATGACAGCGTGCATGGGCATTTTGAAGCCAAATTAAACGCTGATAGAACCTTAAATATCGGGCATAGTAAAAACATTTTAGTGTTGAGCGAGCGAGACATTAACAAGCTTGATTTTTCTGTCGCTAACGCAGAAATCATCATAGAATGCACCGGGAAATTCAATTCCTTAGAAGCTTCAAGCGCTCATCTTAAAAACAGCGTGAAAAAAGTCATCATCTCCGCTCCCGCACAAAACGCCCCCACCTTTGTCTATGGTGTGAATCATAAGAATTACCATAACGAAAGCGTGATTTCTAACGCTTCTTGCACGACTAACGCTACCGCTCCCCTATTAAAAATCTTAGACGAAGCCTTTAAAGTAGAAAACGCGCTTTTAACCACCATTCACAGCTACACTAACGATCAAAACCTTTTAGACACCAAGCACAAAGACATCCGCCGCGCTAGAGCGGCTAGCCTTAACCTCATCCCCACAAGCACCGGCGTGAGCAAAGCCATTTCGCTAGTCTTACCGCATTTAGGCCCTAAAGTTACAGGCCTTGCTATTAGAGTGCCTACCCCTAATGTGAGCTTGGTGGATCTGTCTTTAAGCTTTAAAAAATCCGTGAGTAAAGCGAGCGTTCAGCATGCGCTTAAAGACGCTTGTAAGCATGCCTTTAAAGGGGTTGTGAGCATTGATGAAGAAAGGCTTGTTTCAAGCGATTTTATTTCTTCGCCTTTTAGCGCGATCGTGATTGATGATCAAATCATGACAATAGGCGAAAAAAATGCTAAAGTATTGGCATGGTATGACAATGAGATGGGTTATAGCGAGCGCTTGATAGACATGGCGCAATATATAGCACAAAATTAAAAGAAAGGATTTTTCATGTTAGCTAAAATGTCGTTTATGCAAAATGTTAAAAACATTCAAGAAGTGGAAGTGAGCCATAAAAGGGTGCTTATTAGAGTGGATTTTAATGTGCCTTTAGATGAAAATTTGAATATCACTGATGATACGCGCATTAGAGAGAGCTTGCCTACCATCCAATATTGTATTGACAATAAGGCTAAGGATATTATTTTAGTGAGCCACTTGGGCCGCCCTAAAGGGGTTGAAGAAAAATTGAGCTTGAAACCTTTTTTAAAACGCCTTGAAAGACTCTTAAATCATGAAGTGGTTTTTTCTCAAAATATTGCGCAACTCAAGCAGGCTTTAAACGAAAACGCGCCCACAAGGATTTTTCTTTTAGAAAATATCCGCTTTTTAAAAGGCGAAGAAGAAAATGATGAAAATCTGGCTAAAGATTTAGCGAGCTTGTGCGATGTGTTTGTGAATGACGCTTTTGGCACGAGCCACAGAAAGCATGCCAGCACTTATGGCACGGCGCAATTCGCCCCTATTAAAGTGAGCGGGTTTTTACTCAAAAAAGAAATTGATTCGTTTTATCAAGCGTTTAACCACCCTTTACGCCCTTTATTGTTGATTGTGGGGGGGGCTAAGGTCAGCTCCAAACTCACCTTGTTAAAAAACATTTTAGATCTCATTGATAAGCTCATCATTGCTGGAGCCATGAGTAACACCTTCTTAAAAGCTTTAGGCTATGATGTGCAAGATTCTTCTGTAGAAGACGCTCTAATCAATGACGCCCTAGAATTATTAAAAAGCGCCAAAGAAAAAAAAGTCAAAGTCTATTTGCCTATAGACGCTGTAACCACTGATGACATTCTCAACCCCAAACACATCAAAATTTCACCCGTCCAAGACATTGAACCTAAACACAAGATCGCTGATATAGGGCCTGCGAGCGTGAAATTATTTTCTGAAGTCATAGAGAGCGCGCCCACGATCCTATGGAATGGCCCCTTAGGCGTGCATGAAAAACAAGAATTTGCCAGAGGCACAACCTTTTTAGCCCATAAGATCGCTGACACTTACGCTTTCTCGCTCATTGGGGGGGGCGATACCATTGATGCGATCAATCGCACGGGCGAAAAGGACAACATGAGTTTTATTTCCACCGGTGGGGGAGCGAGTTTGGAATTATTAGAGGGCAAAATTTTACCTTGTTTTGAGGTTTTGGATAAACGCCATTAACTCTAAGGATCGCTTATGGTGAACGTGTTTTTCAAACAGCAAAAATTTGTCATTAAAAAACGCTTTAATGATTTTAATGGTTTTGATATAGAGGAAAATGAAGTTTTATGGTTTGAATTAATCAACCCTACGCCCAATGAATTAGCCACTCTAAGCCAAGAATACGCTATCCACTACAACACAGATCATTCCCAACGAGTCTCATCAGTTACCAAATATTGGGAAGACAGCTCCAGCGTTACGATCAACGCCTTTTTCACCAACCAGGATGAAAATGAGACTTTCCACACGGAAATGGCGACCTTTATTTTGTCTAATAACATTCTTTTCACGATTTATTACGGAACTTTAGAAATCTTTGATTCTATCCAAAAAAAGGTTTTGGCTAGCCCTAAAAAATTTGAAGACGGGTTTGATATTCTAACCAAAATCTTTGAAGTGTATTTTGAAAAAGGCGTGGAATGTTTGGAGTGGATCAACAAACAAACGAGCCTGTTGCGCAAAAACATCATTTTCAAAGAAACTTCTACGCATGATGATATTTTAGTGCACTTGTCCAATTTGCAAGAATTTAATGTGGCTTTAAGGGATTCCTTTTTTGACAAACGGCGCATTATCACCGCTTTATTAAGGAGCAATAAAGTGGATAGCGATACTAAAAATAATTTAAATATCATTTTAACCGATTTTAGCTCTTTGGTGGAGTCTACAACGGTCAATCTCAACTCGCTTGATAACATTCAAAACCTGTTCGCTTCTCAAGTCAATGTGGAGCAAAATAAAATCATCAAGCTCTTCACTGTGGCGACCATGGCGATGATGCCCCCCACATTGATTGGCACGATTTATGGCATGAATTTTAAATTCATGCCGGAGTTAGAATGGCAATATGGGTATTTTTTCGCACTGATTGTCATGGCGGTTTCTACGATTTTGCCTGTGCTCTATTTTAAAAAGAAAGGCTGGTTGTAGCCTTTTATGGAGTTTTTATCCTCACTCTTAGACGCTCTTTCTACACCGCATGGCATAGTCTCCTTGGCTACGCTCACGCTTTTAGAGATCGTTCTAGGGATTGATAATATCATTTTTATCACGGTGATGGTCTATAAACTCCCCAAACATCAGCAAAATAAGGCCATGATTTTAGGCTTGGGCCTAGCGATGATCGCTCGTATAGGGCTTTTAGGGAGCTTGTTTTTTATCAGCCATTTGCAAAAGCCTTTATTCACTTTAGTAAGCATGAGTTTTTCATGGCGTGATGTGGTGCTGCTTGTAGGGGGGGCGTTTTTGGCTTTTAAAGCGTTAGCGGAGCTAAAAGAGCAGATCTACCCTAAAGAAAAACACCAAGAAAAAGCGTTTGGCTTTTTCATCACTTTAATAGAAATCATGTTTTTAGACATTGTCTTTTCTTTAGACTCCGTGATCACGGCTATTGGGATCGCTAAACACTTAGAAGTCATGGCGCTTGCTATTATTTTATCTGTAATCGTGATGATGTTTTTTTCCAAAATCGTTGGCGATTTTATTGAAAAGCACTACCGCATCAAAACTTTAGCCTTTGTTTTTTTGCTCGTTGTGGGCGTGTTTTTGTTTTTAGAAGGCTTGCATTTGCATGTTGATAAAAATTATTTGTATGCGGGCATTGGTTTTGCCTTGCTCATAGAATGCTTGAACATTTTCATAGAAAAGAAAATGAAAAAAAGTTAAAAAGCGTTTTTTAAAAACAAAATTAAAGGAGTTATTTGTAAAAGGCTTTCATGCTTTTATGAACAACTAAATTTTAATCAAAACTCATAAGCGCATAGGGGCATTTCGCAATGAAACCCCCTTAAAAAGAGAATTTGTGCCACCTAATAAGCAAACACATAATTGAGGAAAAGGCTATACATCCTTCTGTATTCTAGTTTGGAGCCCATGAAAGAATAGTAGCTTGTGTTGATCGTAGGGATTTTAAAACCTAGTTCAATGCCATGCTGAGCGG
>NZ_JAHXLB010000014.1:0-46837 GCF_021062735.1 Helicobacter pylori
AAAACTTAACAAGACCCGATGGTAAGAGTGTTGGTGTTACTTTGGAGGAGTGGGCGAGGTTTTTACCTAAAAATAAAGAAGAGGCGAAATTTGTTGCGCAACTTTTATGCGATGGCGGTATCAATAAATACGGATTAAGCTGTGCAGGTCTTACCGAAAATCTGTTAAAAGACATTTACCCTGTCTTTGGTTTGGCGAGCGTGGGCGAGATCAATGAGTATCTTGATAATTTAGATTCGATGAGTATCTTGGTATTTTAGATAAGGAGGGCGAGGTAGAATAACCCCACCCTTATAAGGGGGCTCTCTTTTATTTTCTCTCTTATTTTTCTTTTTTCATTGATTGATAGCGATTAAAGTCGTTTAAATCCATTGATAGCGCTCTTTAAGAAATCGTGCGCAAATACCCGTTTTCGCTCAGCATGACATACAAGCGCCCCATGATTTCTTTCTTTTCTTCCATGTCCAGTTGGTTGTTGTCTTCAATTTTTTGTTTTAAAAGGCGCTCGATTTCTTTAGTGTCATAGTCTAAATCATCTAGCACATCTAAAATCGTTTGGGCTTCGCAAATATCTTCCACTTCATAATCGCCTTTTTCATCAAAAACCACGCTAAATTCCGTAGGGTGCGTGAATAAATTGTGTTTCATGCCTAAAACTTCTTGATACGCTCCCACTAAAAAGAACGCTAAAAAGTATTCTTCTCCATCTATATCTATATCGTGCAAAAACAAGGGCTTTGTGGAATCAAAAGCGATTTCCCCATCGCTATCGCAAGTAATATCCCACAAGCTCGCGCTCCTGGTGGGCTTTTCATCTAATTTATTCAAGGGCATGACTGGGAAATTCTGTCTCAAGCCCCAATAATCCGGCAAGCTTTGGAAAAACGAGCAATTCAATAAATAGCGCTCTTGAACCTGCTCTTGAATGCGTAAAATATCGTTATGATCCTTAACATAAAGCAACTGCACCGCTTTTTTGACGATCAAATGGGCTAAAACTTCAGTATTGCTCCTGTCAATCAAATCAATATAGCCCAGATCAAAAAGCGTGAATAGCGACTCGGTGTGATCAAAACTATCATGCAAGTATTCAATGGCGTTTTTTTCATTGATATTAGCGAGCAAGTCTAGCATTTCATCAATCAAGGGAGGGTTATTACTTTCTTTGATTTTTAGGGATTTTTCATTGTATTCATGCGAAAACAATTCTAACACCGGGGCCACTAAAACGGCATGGTTGGCGGAAATATAACGGCCTGATTCAATGAAAATATCCGGCTCTATTTCCTGCTTATTTTTCACAATTTCCCTCAATAAAAACACCACATCAGCGCTGAATTCCTCTAAAGTGTAGTTCTTGTCTTGGTGGTGCTTGTGTTGGGTGTATTCTACGGCTAACCCCCCTCCAATATTCACGCTATTAAGATTTTTAGCGCCCATTTTACGCAATTCTGCATACAAGTTTCCCGCTTCTCTTAAAGCCTTTTTTAAAGGCGAAATATCGCTGATTTGAGAGCCTATGTGGAAATGTATCATGTGGAAATGCTCTAACAAGTCGTTTTCTTCTAAAAGGCGCATCGCTTCTAAAACTTCAGTGCTGCTAAGACCAAATTTAGAATTGATCCCCCCACTCTTTGCCCAAACGCCAGTGCCAGTGCTGTGCAAACGGATGCGAATGCCAATTTTAGGGCAGGCTAAAAACTCGTTTTGTTTAGCCACGGCGATAATGGTTTTTAACTCATTCAAACCCTCAATGGTTAAAGTGATTTCATGCTGCATGCTTTTAGCGATAAAGCCAAGCTCAATCATTTCTTTGTCTTTAAAGCCATTCACGGTGATAGGGGCTGTAGGGTTAGTGTAACTCATTGCGATGATGAGCTCAGACTTGCTCCCGGCCTCTAAGCCGTAATCCAAACCCTTAGCCCCTTGCACTAAAGGGAAAACAAACGAGGGCATTTGATTGACTTTTAAAGGGAAAACCGCCTTAAAAGCCCCGCTGTATTGATACTCTTTAATCGCTGAAGAAAACGCATCAAACAGGCTTTTGATTTGTTTTTGCACCAAATGGGGGAATCGCACCAACAAAGGCCCTCTATAGCCCTTATCGCGCACGCTTTGAACGATTTCTAAAAGCGAGGGGTTTTTGCCATGGCAAACTTTAACCAAGCCTTTTTCTATCTTAAATTCGTTATTGCTCCAAAATTTAATCCCATAATCATGGACTTCTTGCATTTTTTATCCTTTTGTTACGATAAGGTTTTAAAGAGATGGGGGTTATTTTTAAAATCTTTAATCGCTTCTTCATAAACTTTTTCAATGTGAATGACTGAATTTTCTAAAGTGTAATTTAAAGCGCTTTTAGCGTATTTATTTTGCATCCTTTCTCTTTCAAGCTTGTTTTCTAACCACCAGTCTATTTTAGCGCTCAAATCTTTAGCGTTATTAGGCTCAAATAGCGATCGTTCATCTAGCGCAAATTGCCTGGTCGCGCTTAAATGGCTATTAGCGATAATAGGCACAATCCCCACGCTAATAGCCTCTAAACACGCAATCGCTTCGCTTTCCACATTGGCTGTGTGCACATAAAGGGTGCAAGTTTTTAAAATCTCTAACAATTCATTGGAATTGACAAACCCAAATTCCGTTTTTACGCCTAGTTTTTGGGCTAAAAGTTTGATTTTTTTCTCCTCAGGCCCTTTGCCTTTGAGCAATAATACAATATCTTGTTTGTATCGGCTTAAAGCAATCGCTTTGATTAAAACGCTTTGATTTTTTTCATTAGAATAGCGCCCTACCATAGCGATTTTAAAGGGTGTGGTGTCAAAAAGGCTTTTTTGCGGGTGTTCAAATTTAAACATGGGATCAAAGCCGTTAGAGATAGCGTATTTTTTCCCTCCATAGTTGTATTTTTCTAATTCTTCTACAATGAATTTTGATGGGCAATGGATATGGTGGATATAGCGGTAATGCGAAGATTTAAACCACGAAAAAAGCGTCATGTTAAACCACGAAAACCACCCCAATTTCATGTTATAAGAAATATGCTCTGGCTGTAAATGGAAAGAGCCAATATAAGGCACTTGCATTTCTCGTGCGATTTTTACGGCTGTTTTTTCTAGCAAAAAAGGCAAATAAGTATGGATCATATCCGCTCCCTTAAAAGCCTTTCTTAAGACTTTTTCATTGGGTTTAGCAAAAAGAATGTGTTGTTTGTGTGAAATTTCTGTAACTAGGGGAATATAGCGCTCTTTAAGGTTGTAATACCCCTCTTCTTCGCTCCCTAAATTATCCACATGAGGGGCAACCACTCTCATAACATGCCCTCTTTTTTTCAGCGCTTCAAAAAAACGAAACGCCGTCATAGAAGTGCCATTACTGGTGTCTTTAAAGCTATCCACGACTAAAACAATAACCATTAACTACTCTTCTTTAAAATTGAATTTAAAAGGCTTTTTATCAAACACCACGATTTCTATCATTCCCTCTAAAACCTGAATGTCTAACACAAACGCCTCTATTTTGATTTCAGCTTTTTTCACGCCATCTTGAATGACTTGCGCTTTAATGAGCGCTTCTTGATTCAATTCTAGGGGGGCATAAAAATTGATGTTATTAGAAACCACCACGCTGTGTCTTTTATTCAACGCACACAAGGCCGCATAATTGCACGCAATAAGCACAAACCCGGTATGCACAAAATTTTCTTCATACACCATGCTTTCATTGCCCTTGAAACGTGCATGGGCTATATCTTTTTCTAAAACGACCAATTCAGTGCCAACGCTTGGTTTGAAATTCTTACAAGTCTCTAAAGAGTCATAATCCACACGAACGACTGATTCTTGCACTATCTTAATCCTTTATTTAACGCTTGCTTGGTTTAAGCATTTTAAAATACCCCCTTAAAGGAGCGTCATACCCCTCTAAAGTTTTAGAGAGATCTGTTTTATCCAAAAAATCTTCCAAACTCTGCCCCAAAATAAAATCCGTTTTACGCTGTTCTTTAGGCGTGGTCTTTAAAACGCTAAGAATCTCAAAATTTTCAAACCCTACCCTTTCGCACCACCCTTTTAAAGTGCTAACACTGGGGATAAAATAAACGTTTTTCATTTTAGCATAAGTTTTTTTAGGGCAAAGGGCGATGTCTAGGGGCGAATCAATGATTAAGGTATCCAACACCAGCTCCCCTTTTATCTTTAAAGCATGATACAAGGCTTTTAAAGCCTCTAGCGGGCTTTTTCTATGGTATAGCACCCCTAAGCAAAAAATGACATCAAAAGCGTTAGGGTATTTTTCATGCAAATCCTCTACCCCTAAAGACTCGTAAATGATTTTTTTTTCTTTATCAAAAAAGGGGGCTAAAAATTCAAATTGTTTTTTGACTAAAACGCCCGGATCAAACCCCACCAAACTTTTAGGCCCATGTTCTAGCATTTTAAACAAGTAATAGCCGTTATTGCAACCCACATCAGCCACAACCTTATCTTTTAAAGGAGTGGCGTTTTTGACTAAATCCCATTTAATAGAGCTATCCCATTCGCTGTCAATCTTGATTTGAGAAATTTCAAAAGGGCCTTTACGCCATGGCCTTAACGCCATGATTTCTTCTAAAAGGGTTTTTGGATTGAATTTATCGTTACAAATGAGCATGACTTACCATAGCGTGGGGGTTTTTTTAAAAAGGGGGGGGTTTAAAAGGGATTCTAAATGATGAGAGCTAATCCCATAAATAAAAGCGAAATTAAACGATAAATTTTTTAATTGCTCTTTTAAGTTGTTGTGGGTGGTGTAAAAATAAGGGTTGGTTTTTTGAAAGAAAGCCGCGCTGTTTTTACGGCAAAACACGACAATTTTCCCCCACGATAAAGTCTCAAAGGCTTTTTGAAGCATCATTTCAAACAATTCTTTTGAAGTCTCAGCGGCAATCACCCTTGCCGTTGCACCATAGGGGGCTATTTCTAAATTTTTATTCACAAAAAAGGGTTTACAATGATCTAGTGGGTATTCTTTTTTGCCCAAAAGATTCAAATCAAACGCAATTTGTAATTTCTCGCACAATTGAATGACCCTTTTTAAAGGCTCTAAAAAGATGCATGGCATTTTTAATTCGTATTCTTGTTTTTCATAGACTAAAGCGCTGCAAAAAAACGATTGGTTGAGAATGATCAAACGGCTTTCTTTTAAATCTTCTTTTAAACGCTCTTGCTTATAAAACAAATGAAGCCACTCCAATTTATCAAAAAAGGCTATTTTACACCCCTCTATAATGAACAAATCTTCAAGGCTCTCTTTCAAGCACCACACAAAATCGCTCACCATGATTTTAGAAGCGATCTCTAATTCTATAGGGCTTAACAGCGCTCCAACCACGCGCTCATTCAACAAGCAAAATTTAAACAAATGATTCAAAGAATGCTCTATATCTTTAAGCTTGATCCATGCCACATCTCTATCGTTTAAAGGATACTCTCCTGCGTATAAAATCCCATAAGCCCCTAACTCTAAAGCTTTAGGAATGAGAGTGTGATCTTTGGCTACAAATAAAGAGCCTTTTTGGACTTTGTTTAAAGACAAAACAATAGAATTAAAATAGCTGATTGAGGGCGTGTTTTGCAATTCGCCCAAACTCAATTCTACGGCTTCATTCACCCCTAATCGCATTTAGCTAATCAAACTTCCTGCAATTTTTTCTCTGGTAGGGCTGATTAAAGCCAGATTATCATTATCTCGCACCGCTAAAATCATACCCTCACTCATCTCACCCATAAGCTTTGCGGGTTTTAAATTAGCCACCACGCACACCATTTGACCCACCAAGCCTTCAGGCTCATAATCCAAAGCGATCCCTGAAATAATCTGTCTCAAACGGCCTTCGCCTAAATCCACTTTTAAACGCAGTAATTTATTGGATTTTTCAATCCTTTGAGCTTCTTTGATAAGCCCCACTTTAATTTCTACTTTTTTGAAATCCTCAATGCCGATATAGTTTTCTTGTTTTAGTGGGGCTTTTTCTTTTGCGTCCTTTTTTTCTTTTTTTTCTTTTTCGTTTTTTTCTGGTAAGACTTCTCCCGCTTTTTCAGCCTTTTCAATTTTCTCAATTTTGGAAAATAAAGGCTCGGTGTCTTGTAAAATCATATCTTGTAATTTTTTAGCTTTAAAAAAGCGTTCGTAATTATCAGGCGTAATTTCTGCATGAAAAGCGCTCGCTAATTTAGCCGCGCTCTTTGGCATGAACGCATAGAGCAAAAAGCTTGATTGTAAAAGCACATTTGCGATCAAACTCAATAAGGCTTCTAGTTTTTCTGATTCGTTGTTTTTGTGCAAAACCCACGGCTCTTCTTTAGCGATGAGTTTGTTTAAAAAATCATAAACATTAAACAATTCTTCTAAAGCTTTATGCAATTGCATTTTAGGCACAAAAGAATTAGCGTTATCTAAAATTTGATGCACTTTTTCTAGCTCTTTAGAATAATAAGCGGTGATTTTTGCGCTTTTTAGAGAATGGTTGAAATATTTTTTAGCCATGCCTAGCAAGCGATTCAACAAATTCCCTAAATCGTTATTCAAATTCGCATTGATCCTTTCTATTAACGCTTTTTTAGAAAAATCCCCATCTTGCCCAAAAGGCACCTCACGCAATAAAAAATAGCGTAATTCCTCAATCCCATACTCCATAGCGATTTTTTGAGCGTCTAAAACATTACCCAAGCTCTTACTCATTTTCACGCCCTCTATCGTCCACCACCCATGCACGCAAAGCTGTTTGAATAGGGGCAAATTCAAACTCATCAAAAAAGCCGGCCAATAAATGGCATGGAAGCGTAAAATATCCTTACCCACAATATGCCTAGCGCATGCAAAATGTGCCATTTTATTGTCTAAATTATTCAAATACCCTAGCGCGCTCGCATAATTCAATAAAGCGTCCAGCCAAACATACACCACATGTTTAGGATCGTTCATTTTTTTAGGCAAAGGAATGCCCCATTCAAAGCTCGTGCGCGTGATAGACAGATCCAATAAACCCTGCTCAATAAAAGAAGTTACTTCATTTTTACGATAAATGGGCAAAATCGCTTCAGGGTTTTTAGCGTAAAAATCCAATAAAGGCTTCTTATACGCGCTCAATCTGAAAAAATAACTCTCTTCTTCTAAAAGCGTGGTCTCTCTCAAGCAATCAGGGCATAAGACTTTATCGTTCGTATTGTCCGTTTTAGAGATCGCGCAATAACTCTCACAGCTCACGCAATAATACCCACTATAAGCACCTTTATAAATATCCCCTTTTTCAAACATGATTTCAAAGGCGTTTTGCACGCATTTTTGATGCTCGCTGTCTGTGGTGCGGATAAAACCATCATAATCTAAATTGAAAAAATCCCACTGGTCTTTAAAAATCGCGCTAATGCTATCAGCGTAAGCTTTAGGGCTTTGATTTCTCAATCTCGCGCTTTGTTCGATCTTTTGCCCATGCTCATCGGTACCGGTTAAAAAAAAGACTTCTTCGCCTTGAAGCGTGTAATACTTCTTTAAAGTATCCGCAATCAAAGTCGTATAAGCATGGCCAATATGGGGGACATCATTCACATAATAAATGGGAGTTGTGATCAGTGATTTTTGCATCTTTATAATCGTGTTACCTTAAAATTGTTTAAATCTCTTAATTTTAACATGCTTTTAAAAATTTAGAGAATAGAGGTTGAATTTATGCGTATTCATGGGGTGTTTTTAGCTTAAAATTCATTATAATTAACGCTCAAAAAATTGAAAAATGAGTTAAGGAATAGACAGATGATTTCAAAATTTTTACTCAAAAGCATGTTCAAGCAGTGGAAAAACGGCGATTATCAGGTCGTTTTTTGGGATAATAGCGTTTATAGAAATGGCGAACATTCGCCTAAATTCACCCTTAAGATCCACCGCCCCCTAAAATTTAGCGACATTAAAAAAGACATGTCTTTGACGATTGCTGAGGCTTATATGGACGGCGTGATTGACATTGAAGGCTCTATGGATGAGGTGATGCATTCTTTGTATTTGCAAACCAATTATGAGCATTTGCACAAACATGACAACGCTAAAGCTATCCAAAAACCCATCAAAGAAAGCTCCAACATTTCTAAACATTACGATCTAGGGAATGACTTTTATTCTATCTGGCTGGATGAAACCTTAAGCTATTCATGCGCGTATTTCAAAAAAGACGATGACACTCTCCATGCCGCCCAACTCCAAAAATTGGATCACACTTTAAAAAAGCTCCATTTAAAGCCTGGCGAAAAACTGCTGGATATAGGCTGTGGTTGGGGCTATCTCTCTGTAAAAGCCGCGCAAGAATACGGGGCGCAAGTGATGGGGATCACCATTTCTAGCGAACAATACAAACAGGCTAACAAACGAGTCCAAGAGCTAGGGTTAGAGGATAAAGTAACGATCAAGTTATTGAACTACCAGGATTTAGACGGGCGCTTATACCGCTTTGATAAGGTGGTGAGCGTGGGCATGTTTGAGCATGTGGGTAAGGATAATTTGCCCTTTTATTTCAAAAAAGTTAAAGAAGTGCTAAAGAGAGGCGGGATGTTTTTGCTCCACTCCATTTTATGCTGTTTTGAAGGCAAGACTAACGCATGGGTGGATAAATACATCTTTCCAGGTGGCTACTTGCCCTCTTTAAGAGAAGTGATGAGCGTGATGAGCGAATGCGACTTCCACTTGCTCATGGCGGAAAGCTTACGCATCCATTACGCTAAGACTTTAGACATTTGGCGAGACAATTTCAACCACAATCTAGACCAAGTGAAAAGACTCGGCTATGACGAACGCTTTATCCGCATGTGGGATCTGTATTTAAGGACTTGCGCGTCCGCTTTTAGGGTGGGGAGCGCGGATTTATTCCAATTGCTTTTAACCAACAGCGTGGATAACACTTTCCCCTTAACCAAAGAATACATCTACCAATAATTTTAGATTTTAGCCCCTTCTTTCAGGCTAACTTCTGGCAAACTCTCCACATACAAGCTCTGTGATGGGAAAGCAAAACTCAGATGGTGCTTTTCTACAATCCCCATGATTTTTAACATCACATCTTCTTTGATTTCTAGCCACTCTTCCCAAACCACTGTTTTAGAAAAGCAATACACTAAAATATTGATAGAACTGTCCGCAAACTGGTCTAAAAAGACAAACAAATCGTTTTTATACCCTAAAAAATCATCAATAGAAACAATATCTTTTTTAAACATGTAGCGGTAATCGCTCACATTTTGTAAAGCGCTATCGGCTCCATTAGCGATTTTAGGGTGGTTTTCTAACATTTCTTTAATGTCTTTCACGCAAAGCTGTAAAGCGCTTTGACTGGAGCTATAAGTTAAGCCTATTTCCATTTTAATACGCCTTCCCACTTTACGGCGGCTCCAATTCCTAATGGGTTTTCCGGCTAATTCTGAATTAGGCACGGACAAAAGAGCGTTATCAAAGGCTCTGATCGTGGTGCGTCTTAACCCCATTTCCACCACCGTGCCCTCCACTTCACCGCACACGATCCAATCCCCTTGAGAAAACGAATTGTCTAATAATAAAATGACAGAAGCAAAAAAATTCGCCAACACATCTTTAACCGCCAAAGCCACCGCTAACCCCCCAATCCCTAAAGAAGCGATGATGGCTGAAACATTAAACCCTAGTTGTTTTAAAACCCCTAAAAGCGCGACAATAAAGATCAAAAAATACACGACTTTTAAAATCAAGTTGATCACTTCTTTTCTAAAATTGTGCGTGCTTTTGGTAGCCATATTCGTAACTAACGCTTCCCCATAGCCTTTAAAAAGCGCTATCACTAACCATGCTAAAAGCATGATATACACCGCGCCCACCCACATAGAAACTTTAGGGGGCGACGCGTTAGGGTAGTAGAAAATATCTAAAGCTATATCGCAACTAAACAGGGCTAAAAAGACAGAAACCGGCGAAACAATGCTTTTTTGCACATTGACATGCATTTTTTTATTGCGTTGCATGACTTCAAAAATCCAATCCAACAATAAAGCTAAAAGCCAAGTGATCAACTTCCTTAAACCTAGCAATAAGGCTAAAATCGTCAAAGCAAGCACAATCTTACTCACTTGCAAGCTATGGGCTGTGAAAGGCAAGACCTTGCTGATTTTGTTTAACACAAAATCCATATTCACTTCCATGACCAGGTTTTTAGGAAGCACTTCTTTAGGGTGGTTTTTAATGTAACGCAAGACTTCAGTGTAAGTGTTCAAACGCAATTCATAATCGCTAAACATCTGCTCTAATTCATGCATTTTGACATTGTCTAAATTTTTAGGGAAAGTGTAGAGTTTGAATTGCCCTAAACGCAAAAGAAAAGCATCGCTGATACTTTCCACATCTTTTTGTTCGCTAAAAATATCAATACTGCTCCTAATTTTATCTATAAAACGATACAAAATTTCATCTATCAACAAAATATCTAAAGACAATCTGTCTTTCATGAAAGTGTAGAAATCATTGCCCTTAATGCTTCTGGACAAACGCTTTTTGATTTTCTCTTGCTCTTTTAAATTTTGATTGATGTCAATGCCAATTTTATCCCTTTCATTCAACACTTTAGAAGTCAAACTTTTAATCAAGTCATTCTTTTGGGTGTTATACAGAGAGATTTCAGCGCTTTTTTCAGGGTTTTTCTTGTAAGTTTCAATGACTTGATTGAGTTGGTTGATTTGATTGAGAATCAAAAACAAATCCACCGCATCTGTTTCATGCTCTTCAACCGCTCTCAAAGGATTTAAAAACAATGACAATACCAATGCCCAATACAATAACCAACGCATATAAAACCCCATTCAAACAATAAAATTTCTTTCTATGATTTTTAGCCAATGTCTTGCGATTATACCAAAAATTAGAAACGCTTCACCCCATAAAGTTGCCCATGCAATTTGAAAGCGCTTTTTATTTATCCCTAAAAAGCGGGCTTTATCCCAATTGTGAGCCTCTTTTCAGATCGCTATATTGCTTGATGGCTTTGAGTATTTTTTAATTTTATGATTGAAGTTCAATTAAAAACAGAGCCTTAATTTTTAACAAATCTTGCTTTATATTTGATATTTTTATAGTAGGATTTCGCGCAAGTCGCAGTCAAAAAGCTTTCTCTGTTCGGTGCAATAAAGTCACGGATAATGTGCATATCTTTTATTCTTACATGTTTCACTTTTTAGGTTTTTATAACCGCTTTTATTAATGTTTTCATGCAAGATCTGTGTTTTAGAGATTTCCAGCCCTACCACTTGTGATTGGGCTATTTTGATGATCAATCTTTAGAAGAAAAAACCATAAAGATGTAGTATCCTATGCCTATAAGAAAAACAAGAATTAAGAAAATGAGCAATCCCCACTCTAAAGAATCCATAACTCCTCTTTAAAGAATGTCAAAAGTGGTGCGCTTGGCAGGACTCGAACCTGCGACCTACGGCTTAGAAGGCTGTTGCTCTATCCAGCTGAGCTACAAGCGCATGGTATTTGGCGTTAGGTGGTGCGCCCGAAGGGAGTCGAACCCCTAACCCCCAGATCCGAAGTCTGGTGCTCTATCCAATTGAGCTACGAACGCTTACAATTCAAATAAAGAAACGACTAATATAAATTTGGTAAAACGCTTATTTAATGAGATGGGGTGGAAGATGGGAATTGAACCCACGACCCTCAGGACCACAATCTGATGCTCTAACCGACTGAGCTACTCCCACCATTCAATGAAAGGAAGCAATATTCTACCAAAGAATTTTAAACAGAACAATAAATTATGCAAAAAAGTGGTCGGGGCGAAAGGATTCGAACCTTCGACCCCTTGGTCCCAAACCAAGTGCGCTAACCAGACTGCGCTACGCCCCGAAATTTTCACATGAAGCGTTATTATAGCTGAATTTTTTGATTTTTGAGCGTAATTTTTCAAAAATGCCACTAAAATCAAAAGCGGCACTCAAAAATGATATTAATCCAACTCCCCCACCCTTTTAAAAAGCTACTCTTTTAAAAACAACTCTAAAGGATTTTTAAGCTTTTCGTTTCTTAAAAACTACTTTCGTTTTTTCATTTCACCAGAAACTTTTTCATAATGTTCCATGTGTTTTTTGCTTAACTCTTTGGTGATAAGCACCATCACTTTGTGATAGGCTTGATTCATGATCTTTTTAATAGCTCTGTCATGGTCGGTTTCTTTAATCTTATGCACAAAAGTTTTGGGGACAAAACCTCCAGAATTGGTGCGCCGTAATTCCACTCTTTCAATCATAGCCTCAATCTTTGAAACATCAATACCAAAACTATGGACAATATCCTCGCTACTAGGCTCAACAAAATTCAAATTCAAATACCCCGAAGACATGTCTATAACCTTTTCTTCATTCGCCGCATCGTCTCCTTCTACAATATCTTCTAAGATAGCCATATTCCCATCCATGCGTAAAACAAGCAACGCTTTTTCTTTGATGTCTTGAGGGATTTCGCTAACATCTTTGAATTGCGAAACGCTATAACCCTTCCTTTCCAAAACATTACTCAATTGAAGGGCTAAAGATTTTTCAAACTCTTTTTGATAGCTTTCAGGGATAACCTTATTGATCTCTATTTTAGGTTCGATCAAAACGACTAAATGGCCATTTTTAGGCTCTTGCTTGCCTTTAATAGGGTAGTGGAAATGCAACTCCACGGACTCGCCCGTATTATTGTGCTGTTGCTTTGCAGGCATTCCATCAGCTAGAGCCGTATAAAACGCCCCACTCACTAATAACGATCCTAAAACTACCGCTAAACTACCTTTTTTCATTAACTTCCTTTCTTTTTTAAAATCAATTCCTAATCTTACCCAAAAAATCCCACTTTTAGCGCTATTTTTACGGATAATCATTCCCATTCAATCGTTCCTGGTGGCTTAGAAGTAATATCATACACCACCCTATTGATACCGCTCACTTCATTAGTGATACGATTAGAAACCTTTTCTAAAAAAGAATGCTCTAAAAATGAAAAACTCGCCGTCATGCCATCGCTCGCATTTACCGCTCTTAAACAAATAGCGTTTTCATAAGTGCGATTATCCCCCATAACCCCCACAGAATTGACATTCAACAGCACGCAAAAAGCCTGCCAAACCTTGTCATACAGATCCGCCTTTTTAAGCTCTTCTATAAAAATAAAATCCGCTTCTTGCAAGCATCTGATCTTACTCTCGCTGACTTCGCCTAAAATCCTTACCGCAAGTCCAGGCCCTGGAAAGGGGTGGCGCATCAAAAAATCCTGGCTAACGCCCAATTCCTTACCCAACAAACGGACCTCATCTTTAAACAATTCCCTTAAAGGCTCTATGAGTTTAAAGTCCATCCATTCAGGCAGTCCGCCCACATTATGGTGGGTTTTGATCACTTTTGAAGGCCCTTTAACGCTCACGGATTCAATCACATCAGGGTATAAAGTGCCTTGGGCTAAAAACTCAATTTTGCCTTTTAAATGGTGCTTCTTGGCTTCTTTTTCAAACACTTCAATAAAGGTTTCGCCGATGATTTTTCGCTTCAATTCAGGCTCGCTCACGCCCTTTAATTTAGACAAAAAGATTTCTTTAGCGTCTATCGTGCTTAAAGGGATTTGCAAGTCTTTAAACATCGCTTGGACTCTTTCTTTTTCATTTTTACGCAACAAGCCATGATCCACAAAAACAGCGATCAAATTATCCTTAATGGTTCTGTGTAATAGCGTAGCGACCACCGTAGAATCCACGCCCCCACTCACCGCACACAAAACCTTAGCGTTAGCAATTTTTTCTTTCAACCTTACAACTTCTCTTTGAGCGAAATGCTGCATCCCCCAAGTTTTTTCACAGCCACAAACTAAAAGGGCAAAATTTTCTAAAATCTTACCCCCTTCTTCGCTTTGAACGACTTCTGGGTGGAATTGCAAGCCAAAAATCTTGCCGTTTTCAATCGCGCAATGGGGGGAATTAGGGCTTTTGGCAAGGGTAGTGAAGCCTTTAGGCAATTCTATGACTTTATCCATATGGCTCATCCACACAAGGCTTTTAATCTTCACGCCTTCAAAAATCACAGAATCTTGAACGATTTCTAAAACAGCCTTACCAAATTCTTGCTCATTCGCACCAGCCACTACCCCCCCAAAAAAATCCACCAAATACTGCATGCCGTAGCAAATCCCTAAAATCGGCAAATTCAAATCAAAGATTTTCTCGTTAGGCTTGTAAGCGTCTTTAGCATACACGCTCGCTGGCCCCCCACTCAAAATCAAACCTTTAGGGGCTTTTTTTTGAATGTTTTCTATGCTTTCAAAAAAAGGGACTATTTCTGTATAAATCCCGCTCTCTCTCAATCTTCTAGCAATCAGCTGTGTGTATTGGCTCCCAAAATCTAATACTAAAATCATCGCTCATTCTTTATTTTTGTGGGATCTGTGTTTTATTGTATTGATTTTTGTAATTCACCCTATAGCTTTCAGCCAACTCAGGCGCTTTTTGCACAAACCAGCGTTCTAATTTTTCTAGTTCGTATCTGTAATTTCCACCTTTTGAGCAATATTGAGAATCAATCAGCGAAAACACATAGAGCGTCTTATTTTCTTTAGATTGGAATAAAAACTCCTTATGGAATAGCGCTTTTTTAGGCATGCCACTCATCAGAGTCTCAGGCAATAAAAAAGCGTCAAAATCACAAAGCACTTTTTTACTCAATTTGTTGCTTTTGGTAACCACAAAAATGATCTCTTTTTTCATGTCTTGTTTAAAAGCTAATGAAAGCACATTCAAAAAGGGCGGAGTCAAACTTTTATCCACCCTAACCTTAAAAGCTTTAGAATCCCCTAATAAGACCCCCATAGACAAAACCAACCCCACGCAACATTTCAAACTCGTTTGAAAAATATTCATCTTTTATCCTTATAAGCGTCAATATTGAAAACAGAAATTAAACACATTGATTGGGTATTATAATATAAAAATTGAGAATTACCCCACGCTTCAGCTTGGCTAGCGCTCAAGTCTTTAGTGCTTAAGTCTTTCTAAAACACTCTCATGCTAGTATTTTCACTCCGTTTAAACCCCAATGATGCTTGGTGTTGAAATGGAATGATAGGGTTTGACTAGTTCATACCTTCTGAGTCTTCTAATATTAACTAAGGCGGTATTGGCTGAAATGGCTTGTGTCATGCTGCTTGTGGGGCGTAAAGAAGTGAGCGTATTCACATGCCCTGCATTGCATCGTGGGTTTCTAACCCTCTCATCTTCTGGGTCATACCACGCCCCTTTTTGGATACTCAAAACCCCTTGACGGATATTCTTAGTTACAAACGCCCCTGCTAACAACCTCCCCCTAGCGTTAAACACTTCCACGATTTCACCATGCCTAATGCCTAATTTATTAGCGTCTAGTTCGTTGATCATTACAGGCTCTCTGCCTTGAATTTTATACACATTCCTAACCCAAGTGTTATCAAGCTGTGAATTGACACGGTATTTTGGGTGCGGAGAGATCAAATGGAACGGATAAATCTCAGCCATTTTAGAGCCTAGCCACTCAGCTGGCTCAAACCAAGTAGGATGCCCTTTAAAATCAGCCAGTTTAAAATCCGTGCATTTTTGAGAAAAAATTTGAATTTTCCCGCTCTCTGTATCCAGTTTATTACTAATAGGGTCTTGCCTGAATTTCGCATGACGCACAAACTTTCTCGCATTTTCAGGGATTTCAAACTCCACAAAGCCATCCCTCCAAAATTGATCAAACGATTTCAAAGTAGGGCCATCGCTTTTTTCATAAAGGCCCTTAATCCATTCCATGTAACTCTTAGATTCAGTGAATTTCTGCTCTGTTTCATTGCCCCCAATGCGCAAAGCAAGCTGTCTGAAAATCTCATAATCGTCTTTGGATTCATAAACAGGCTCTACCACTTTACGCATGGCATAAACCACATTCTTAGAATAACTCCCTCCAAAAGTAATATCATCTCTTTCCATAGTGCTAGTGGAAGCAAAGACAATATCAGCAAATTTCGCTGTAGGCGTCCACCAAGGCTCATGCACGATCACGCAATCTAAGGTTCTTAAAGCACGAATCAGCTCGTTTGTATCAGCTTCATGCCCTAATAAATCCGCCCCACAATTATAAATCATTTTGATTTTAGGTAATTGGAGTTTTTTACCCATAAAATCAATTTCTTTATCCGGATTTAAAATCGCTTCAGAAATTCTAGATGCTGGAATAACGCTTTTTACAGAATTATGCCCTTGCGAAATCATAGGAACAATTCTTGCCCCAGAGCTTGCTTGAGCGTTCCCTCCATAATGCATAGAAAAGCCAAAGCCCCCACCCGATAAGCCCACTTGACCAATCATGCTGGCTAAAACAATTAACGCCCAATCCGGTTGCTCGCCATGCTGAGCTCTTTGCATGGCCCAATTGCCCGCTAAAAAAGTGCGCTTAGAGACAAATAAATCCGCTAATTCTTTGATTTTTTCTGCGCTCACTCCAGTGATTTGAGACGCCCATTCTAAATTCTTAGGCGCATTATCGCTCTCTCCTAGCAAATAGGGTAAAAATTTATCAAAACCATCAGTGTATTTAGCGATAAACGCTTTATCGTATTGATTGCTTGTATAAAGATAATGCATCATGCCTAGCATTAACGCTACATCAGTATTAGGGCGAATGGGTATCCATTCAGCACTAAAGGCTTGAGCGGTTTCGGTATAAATGGGATCAATACTAATGAATTTAATACCGGCTCTTTTATACTTAGGGTAGTAGCTGTCATTGACATGGTTTGGCACAAAATAATCAATGCGGTTGCACTTGAATAAATCCGCCCCCCACATGACATACACCTTACAATTTTTAATCATCTCTTCATGCGTGGTTTGTTGCGAATAAACTTCCATATCCCCTACAATCATAGGGTTTATTCTTGCAGCCGCGCCATTGCCATATTCCCCATCAGTGCCAATAGCCCCCCTAAAGTCGTATTAAAAAAACGCCATGTTAAATGATGGCAACGATGCAAGCTGCCCGCATGCCCCCAACCACCATAACTGGCATTATAAATGTTTTCTTTAGGGATTTCTTTAAGCTTTTTAGCCGCTAAATCCAACGCCACATCCCAACTCACGCGCACAAACTCTTCTCTCCCGCGCAATTCTTTGTGGTTTTTTTTGTTTTCTAAAAAGCTCTTACGCACGCAAGGATACTTCACCCTACTATCTGAATATACCCTATCTGCCATCGCTTTTAACATCATAGTGGGGTTATAATCGCTCTTTTGGGGGACAATATCTTTAATCACTCCATTTTGAACCTTTGCGATAAAGGGGCCAAAATGCGTTGCATGCGGAATGGATTCTACTTTTTCAAAAACACCAACAGCTTTCAAAACATTAGTGCTAGCGAGCGCGATGGGGACTTTTGTTAGGATACTTCTGCGTGAGATGGACATGGTTCTCCTTCAAGCTTGCATTCTGTTAAAACACCCCAAATTCTAACATAGATTCACCTAAAATTACCGCTAATAAGCCCTCAGCATGGGCGTTAATTTAAACTACTTTTTATTCACGCTGCTCATGTCAGCGACTTTCCCCCACATCAAGCGGTATTTCCTCTTCATAAATTCAATTTCTTCCCTCGCTTGATTGAGTTCATCGCACAAAAGATCGATGGTTTTTTTATCTTCTTCATAGACTTCTTGCATAGAGATTAAAGCGTCTTTTAAAAACATGTTTTCATTTTTAAAGGCTGAAATCGTTTCATCTTTAGCGTTAATGACCTTATCATGCAAGTTTAAAATCGTGTTAATGGTTTTTTCCACAAACACAGGCTCTAAAGAACGCCCGTTCATATCCATAGAAATCAAATTATTTTCTACCTTTTTGATTAGAGCGTTTGTCCCGCTGCTCGCATCAATTAAGAGCTTGTTGTGGCTTATTTTGCTCTTGATTTTACCAAGATTCACTAATTCTAAAATCCTTTCTTTAGGAAGCCCTGAAAGGCGGCTAAATTCTTCTAATTCAAGCCATGCTAAGGTGCTCAAATCTTCTAAAACCACCGGCTCTTTAGACTCTTTTTCTTTATCCTCTACCTCTTGTTCATTTTGTTGTGTCGCTTGCGCTTTATTCAAATCTAAAATATCCAAATTTTTCCTTAAAAATAGTTTTAGCTTAACGCAATTTTTTAACCGCTTTTTTCAAGCTGTCTAGCAAATAATCAATATCGTTTATGGAATGCGTGAAGTGCAAGCTCACCCTAAGCCATCCGGGTTTAGCGTTAAAATCGCTTGACTTTTGAGCGTTAAGATTCAATAAATCATGCCCATAAGGCCCCGCGCAAGAGCAACCTGCCCGGGTCTCAATAGCGTATTCATAGCTTAAAACTCTCGCTAAATCATAGGGCGAAATCCCTCCAATATTAAAAGCCACTACCCCCACACGACTCGCTGTTAAATTCCCATAGATATTAATAGCGGGCAAGTCTTTTAAGCCATGCATAAGCACTCTTAAAAGGTTGTTTTCTTTCTTGTGGATAAAATCCAAACCGCATTCATCTCTTAATTGATACGCTAGAGCGCTCCTGTAAAATTGCAACAACCCTGGCGTGCCAAACTCTTCTCTTAAAGGCAATTCATCAATAAATTCATGCCGTGTGCGATTAGCGTATTTGATCACACCCCCTGCACTAAAGCTCGGGGCGATCTGCGTGTCAATCAAATCTTTAGAAATGCCTAAAAGCCCGCACCCTCCAATGCCCCCCAAAAGCTTATGAGGCGCATAAAAACCGGTTTGGTATTCGCAATCTTTAGGGTTAGCATGCGCACTAAAATTCGCTAAATCCAAAGCCAAAGCGGCCTGATATTTCTTACACAACAATGAAACTTCTTTTAAGGGCGTAAGCAGCCCCGTTACATTAGAAGCCGCACTTATAGAAACCAAGCTGTTAGGGGATTTTTTTAAAGTTTGCTCTAAAATTTCTAAATCCAATAAGCCATGTTCATTCAAAGGGATACGCACCACTTCACACAAGCCTTCACGCCAGCTGATTTCATTAGAATGATGCTCATAAGGCCCTACAATCACACGCTTTAAAGCCATATCTTTCAAATACGGCTCTAAATTTTTCTTCGTTTTTGAAGGGATGCACACCCCTAAAATTTCTTGAAATTTCTTAATCGCTGAGCTCGCCCCATACCCCGCGCTCAAGACGCAATAAGCATCGCTCAAATTTAAAGAACGCTTTAACTTTTCTTGGCACTCTTTTAAAAGCATGCCCATTAAAATCGCATGTTTAGAAGCGACAGAATGAGCGTTCGCGTAATAAGGCAGTAAGGATTTCACGCGCTTTTCCACTAAAACGCTCGCTAAACCTGAAGCCCCCCAATCAAAATAAGACACCCCTTTTTTTAAAATAATACTGGATTTAACCTGCTCTAAAGGACTTTCATTAGGGTTGAGCAAGGGAGCGAAACTCCTATTTAAAAACGCTTGCATGAAATACCACCAACGCTTTTAATGTTTATCCCCACTTAAAATATGAAAATGCAAATGCATCACCTCTTGCCCGGCGTTTTTACCCACATTCGTTAAAAGCTTGTAACCTTTCTCTTTGATGCCTAATTTTTCCACCACTTCAAAAATAAAACTTGTCATTTGAGCCATAAGCTCTGGGGTGATGCCATTAAAATCCTGAATGCTTTGTTTGGGGATCACTAATGCATGCACTTTAGCTTTAGGGTTAATGTCATAAAAGGATAAAAAACGCTCGTTTTCTAAAATCTTAGAACAAGGGATTTCGCCTTTGATTATTTTTTCAAACACATTCATGCTTTTTTGCTCCCTTTTAAGGTTTTTCTTTTATTAAAGTTGTATTATAGCTTTTTAAAAATAAAATATAAGGATCGTTATTGCACACCTTAATAGAGCGATTAGAAAAGGTTACTAATAGCAAAGAGTTAGAAGAAGCACGCTTGAACGCTTTGGGTAAAAAAGGGGTTTTTGCGGATAAATTCAACCAGCTCAAACATCTGAACGGCGGAGAAAAAAACGCCTTTGCTAAAGAAATTCACCATTATAAACAAGCGTTTGAAAAAGCCTTTGAATTGAAAAAAAAGGCTATTTTGGAGCTTGAATTAGAAGAACGCTTGAAACAAGAAAAAATTGATGTGAGTTTGTTTAACGCTATCAAAACAAGCTCTTCTCACCCTTTAAACTACACTAAAAATAAAATCATTGAATTTTTTACCCCATTAGGATACAAGCTTGAAATCGGCTCTTTAGTGGAAGATGATTTCCATAATTTCAGCGCTTTAAACTTGCCCCCTTACCATCCTGCAAGAGACATGCAAGACACTTTCTATTTTAAAGATCACAAGCTTTTAAGGACCCATACTTCGCCCGTGCAAATCCACACCATGCAAGAACAAACCCCACCCATTAAGATGATTTGTTTAGGCGAAACCTTTAGACGCGATTATGATTTGACCCACACGCCCATGTTCCATCAAATTGAAGGGCTTGTCGTGGATCAAAAAGGGAATATCCGTTTCACGCACTTAAAGGGCGTGATCGAAGACTTTTTGCATTATTTCTTTGGCGGCGTGCAATTAAGGTGGCGCTCTAGCTTTTTCCCTTTCACAGAGCCAAGCGCTGAAGTGGATATTAGTTGCGTGTTTTGCAAGCAAGAAGGCTGTAGGGTTTGCTCGCACACAGGCTGGCTAGAAGTGTTGGGTTGTGGCATGGTCAATAATGCGGTGTTTGAAGCCATAGGGTATGAGAATGTGAGCGGGTTTGCCTTTGGCATGGGGATTGAAAGATTGGCCATGCTGACTTGCCAAATCAATGATTTGCGCAGTTTCTTTGAAACTGATTTGAGGGTGTTGGAGAGCTTTTAATGAAACTGAGTGTCAATGATTTGAGCGTTTTTGTCAATACGCCTAAAGATATAGCCAAACTCTGTGAGGATTTGAGCTGCTTAGGTTTAGAAGTGGAGAGCTGTATGCTTTGTGTCGCTCCTAAAAATGTGGTTGTTGGTAAAGTTTTAGAAAAAGCCCCCCATAAAAACGCTGAAAAGCTCAGCGTGTGTCAAGTGGATGTGGGCAAGGAAGTGTTACAAATCGTGTGTGGGGCTAAAAATGTCGCGCCAAACCAATTCGTGCCAGTCGCTTTAAATGGGGCGCTAATCGGCTCAACCACCATCGCTAAAACGGAGCTTAGGGGGGTTGAAAGCTGCGGCATGATTTGTTCTAGCACCGAATTGGGATTCCCTAAAATCAATGATGGCATCTTGGAATTAGATGAGAGTGTTGGGGAGTTGGTTTTGGGGAAGGAATTGAATGAATACGCCCCTTTCAACACGCATGTTTTAGAAATTTCATTGACCCCCAATCGTGGGGATTGCTTGAGCGTTTTAGGCGTTGCTAGAGAGGTTAGCGCGTTTTACCACACGCCCCTAAAGCCTATTAAGGCTTTAAATTTTACGCCAACAAGCGATTTGATCACACTTAGTGCGGACAAAAATATTGAATCGCATTTGGCTTATTATTTGGTTTGCAATCATTCTTTAAAAACCCCTTTAAATGTCAAACTTTCGCTCGCTCATAATAACGCCTTAAGCGAGAACGATCTAAACAATTTCATAGAATTTAGCATGCATTTTAGTGGGGTAATAATGAACGCTTATAGCCTGAATATAACCCCTATTGATTTGAGTGTGAAAAACGATGAAAACAACCTTGAAAGCGTTTATATCAACCATCAAAAACGCTCCACTATCGCTATAAAGCATCAAGATCAAAAAGATTTGAGCGAGCATTTGCTTTTAGAAGCGAGCTATATTGATCCGATAAGCCTGTCTTTAAAATTACACGCCCTAAAAGATAAAACGCTTCAAAAAGACAACGCCCTTATTTATAGGAGCGCTAGGGGGAGCAACCCTAATTTATCAGACGGCTTGAATTTTTTAAGCGCTCATTTGAAAGCGGCGATTTTAGAAAGCAAACAGACCCAGCATTCTTTAAAAGATCGCACCCTTAAATTCCAACTTGAAGACATTACCGAAATTTTGGGGCTTGCTGTAGAGGAAGAAAAAATTCAAGGCATTTTAAAAAGTTTAGGCTTTAAAGTTAGCGTAAAAGAGCCAAACTCAAAACCCCCAATTTTAGAGGTTGTTGTGCCAAAATTCAGGCATGACATTAAAACGATCCAAGATATTGCTGAAGAAATCTTACGCTTTGTAGGGATTGATAATCTAGTCTCAAAGCCTCTTAATTGCATCAGTAATAAAAATTCAAACCCCCATTATGACACGCACCGCTTTTTTGAAAACCTTAAACACAAGGCTCTCGCTTGCGGTTTTAAAGAAGTCATTCATTATGTGTTTTATTCTAAAGAAAAGCAGCAAAAACTAGGCTTTGAAGTTTTAGAAGATCCCCTAGAATTGCAAAACCCTATCACAACGGAGTTAAACACCCTGAGAACGAGCCTTGTTTGCGGGCTTTTAGACGCCAGTTTAAGGAATAAAAATTTAGGGTTTAAAAGCATAGCCCTTTATGAAAAGGGGAGTGTGTATAACTCTAAAAGAGAGGAGATCCAAAAACTAGGCTTTTTAGCGAGCGGCTTACAAAAAAAAGAAAGCTACCCTGACACTAAAGGCAAGGCTTGGGATTTTTACTCTTTTGCCGAATGCGTTTCAAAAGTTATAGGAGATTTCAGCTTGGAAAAACTAAACGCTCAAACCCCCATTAACCACCCCTACCAGAGCGCTAAAATCATTCAAAATCATGAAATCATAGGCGTAATCGCTAAAATCCACCCCAAAGCGATCCAAGAATTAGATTTGTTTGAAAGCTATTACGCTGAGATAGACGCTTCTAAACTCAAACGCCCTGCCATGCTGTTAAAACCCTTTAGCATTTACCCTAGCAGTGTGAGGGATTTGACTCTCATCATTGATGAAAACACCGCTTTTAGTGGGATTAAAAAAGCCCTAAAGAACGCTCAAATCCCTAATTTAAGCGAGATTCTACCCCTTGATATTTTTAAAGAAAGCGATAACACCATAGCCTTAAGTCTGCGTTGCGTGATCCATTCTTTAGAAAAAACCCTGAATGATGAAGAGGTCAATTCAGCCGTGCAAAAAGCGCTTGAAATTTTAGAAAAAGAATTTAACGCCCGCCTTAAGGGATAATATAAAGGATAATATGTGATAGAGCTTGACATTAACGCTAGCGATAAATCGCTCTCGCACAGAGCCGTTATTTTTAGCCTACTCGCTCAAAAGCCTTGTTTCGTGCGGAATTTTTTAATGGGAGAAGATTGTTTAAGCTCTTTAGAAATCGCTCAAAATTTAGGGGCTAAAGTGGAAAATACCGCCAAAAATTCTTTTAAAATCACACCCCCAACAACTATAAAGGAGCCTAACAAGATTTTAAATTGCAACAATTCTGGCACAACCATGCGTTTATACAGCGGGCTTTTAAGCGCTCAAAAAGGGCTTTTTGTTTTAAGCGGGGACAATTCCTTAAACGCGCGCCCCATGAAAAGAATCATTAAACCTTTGAAGGATTTTGGGGCAAAGATTTTAGGGAGAGAGGATAACCATTTCGCCCCCTTAGTGATCTTAGGGAGTCCTTTAAAAGCTTGTCATTATGAAAGCCCTATCGCTTCAGCTCAAGTCAAAAGCGCTTTTATTTTAAGCGCCTTACAAGCTCAAGGCGCAAGCACTTATAAAGAAAGCGAGCTTAGCCGTAACCACACAGAAATCATGCTTAAAAGTTTAGGGGCTAACATTCACAATCAAGACGGCGTTTTAAAAATTTCACCCCTAGAAAAACCCCTAGAAGCTTTTGATTTTACCATAGCTAATGATCCGTCTAGCGCGTTTTTTTTCGCTCTCGCTTGTGCGATTACGCCAAAAAGTCGCCTTCTTTTAAAAAGTGTCTTGCTCAACCCCACTCGCATAGAAGCGTTTGAGGTTTTGAAAAAAATGGGCGCTTCCATAGAGTATGCGATTCAATCCAAAGATTTAGAAATTATTGGCGATATTTACATAGAGCATGCCCCTTTAAAAGCGATCAATATTGATCAAAATATCGCCAGTCTTATTGATGAAATCCCTGCTTTGAGTGTCGCTATGCTTTTTGCAAAAGGCAAAAGCATGGTTAAAAACGCTAAAGATTTACGAGCCAAAGAAAGCGATAGGATTAAAGCGGTTGTTTCTAATTTCAAAGCTTTAGGGATTGAGTGCGAAGAGTTTGAAGACGGGTTTTACATAGAGGGATTAGAAGATATAAGCCCATTAAAACAGCGCTTTTCTAGGATTAAACCCCCCCTTATCAAAAGCTTCAATGATCACAGGATTGCGATGAGTTTTGCTGTTTTAACTTTAGCGTTGCCTTTAGAAATTGATAATTTAGAATGCGCAAACATTTCTTTCCCGCAATTCAAACACTTACTCAATCAATTCAAAAAAGGGAGTTTTAATGGAAATTAAAATGGCTAAGGATTATGGTTTTTGCTTTGGCGTCAAAAGAGCGATACAAATCGCTGAAAAAAATCAAAACAGCTTGATTTTTGGCTCGCTCATTCATAACGCTAAAGAAATCAATCGTTTGGAAAAAAATTTCAATGTGAAAATTGAAGAAGACCCTAAAAAAATCCCTAAAAATAAGAGCGTGATCATAAGAACCCATGGCATTCCTAAGCAGGATTTAGAATACTTGAAAAACAAGGGGGTCAAAATCACTGATGCGACTTGCCCGTATGTGATCAAGCCTCAGCAAATTGTGGAATCCATGAGTAAAGAAGGGTATCAAATCGTGCTTTTTGGGGATATTAACCACCCTGAAGTCAAGGGCGTGATCAGCTATGCCACTAACCAGGCTTTAGTCGTCAATTCGTTAGAAGAATTACAAGAAAAAAAGCTCCAACGGAAAGTGGCTTTAGTCTCTCAAACCACCAAACAAACCCCAAAACTCTTGCAAATCGCTTCTTATTTGGTGGAAAGATGCACTGAAGTGCGTATTTTTAACACGATTTGTAACGCTACTTCCTACAACCAAAAAGCCGCTTTGGATTTGAGTAAGGAAGTGGATATTATGATAGTCGTGGGCGGTAAGACTTCTTCAAACACCAAACAGCTCTTAAGCATCGCCAAACAGCATTGCAAAGACAGCTACTTGGTAGAAGATGAAAACGAATTAGAGTTAGCGTGGTTTAAGGATAAAAAATTGTGCGGGATTACCGCTGGGGCTTCCACGCCGGACTGGATTATAGAAAATGTCAAGCAAAAAATCAGCACGATTTAACACATTTTGAAAATTTTCTTTTAAAAAACCGCTAATTGTTAGTTTTTAAACGATTTTGTAAGCCAAAAAAGGATACAATACCCTTAAGGATTTTATATTTATTTTATAGTAAGGCAATCAATGAGCAAGATAGCAGATGATCAGAACTTTAATGACGAGGAGGAAAACTTCGCAAAACTCTTTAAAAAAGAATTAGAAAAAGAAGAAACCCTAGAAAAAGGCACTATTAAACAAGGGCTAATCGTTTCCATCAATGAGAATGATGGTTATGCCATGGTGAGCGTGGGCGGTAAGACAGAAGGTCGTTTGGCTTTGAGTGAGATCACCGATGAAAAGGGGCAGTTGCTGTATCAAAAAAATGACCCCATTGTCGTGCATGTGTCCGAGAAAGGTGAACACCCTAGCGTTTCCTACAAAAAGGCCATTTCCCAACAAAAGATTCAGGCTAAAATTGAAGAATTGGGCGAAAACTATGAAAACGCCATTATTGAAGGCAAGATCGTAGGCAAGAATAAAGGGGGTTATATCGTGGAGTCTCAAGGCGTGGAGTATTTTCTCTCCCGCTCGCACTCTTCTTTAAAGAATGACGCAAACCATATCGGCAAACGCATTAAAGCGTGCATCATTCGTGTGGATAAGGAAAACCATTCTATCAATATTTCTCGCAAACGATTCTTTGAAGTCAATGACAAACGGCAGCTTGAGGTTTCTAAAGAATTGTTAGAAGCTACAGAGCCGGTGTTAGGGGTTGTGCGCCAGATCACCCCTTTTGGCATTTTTGTAGAAGCTAAGGGGATTGAGGGCTTGGTCCATTATTCTGAAATCAGCCATAAAGGGCCAGTCAATCCTGAAAAATACTACAAAGAGGGCCATGAAGTCTATGTCAAAGCCATCGCTTATGATGCAGAAAAAAGACGCCTTTCACTCTCCATAAAAGCGACCATAGAAGACCCATGGGAAGAGATCCAAGACAAGCTAAAACCCGGATACGCCATTAAGGTGGTGGTGAGCAATATTGAACATTACGGGGTGTTTGTGGATATTGGTAATGATATTGAAGGCTTTTTGCATGTTTCTGAAATCTCTTGGGATAAAAATGTCAGCCACCCTAGCCATTACTTGAGCGTGGGGCAAGAGATTGATGTGAAGATCATTGACATTGATCCTAAAAACCGCCGCTTAAGGGTTTCTTTAAAGCAACTCACTAACAGGCCTTTTGATGTTTTTGAATCCAAACACCAAGTAGGAGACATTATAGAAGGCAAAGTGGCGACTTTAACGGATTTTGGGGCGTTTTTGAATTTGGGTGGGGTGGATGGTTTGCTCCACAATCACGACGCTTTTTGGGATAAAGATAAAAAATGCAAAGACCACTATAAAATTGGCGATGTGATCAAAGTCAAAATCCTTAAAATCAACAAAAAAGATAAAAAGATTTCTTTGAGTGCGAAGCACTTGGTTACTTCCCCTACAGAAGAATTCGCTCAAAAGCATAAAACAGACAGCGTGATTCAAGGCAAAGTGGTGAGTATTAAGGATTTTGGCGTTTTCATTAATGCTGATGGCATTGATGTGCTGATCAAAAATGAAGATTTGAACCCCTTGAAAAAAGATGAAATCAAAATGGGGCAGGAAATCACATGCGTGGTGGTTGCGATTGAAAAATCTAATAACAAGGTGCGCGCTTCTGTGCATAGGTTAGAGCGCAAAAAAGAAAAAGAAGAATTGCAAGCTTTTAACACGAGCGATGATAAAATGACTTTAGGGGATATTCTTAAAGAAAAACTCTAAAGAGCGATTTTAAAAGCATGAGAATGGCATGAGATTTAAGGGTGTTGTTGCTTTTATTTCCCTAGCTGTCGCTCTTGGCGTTTTAGCCTATTTATTTTTAAGCGTTAAAAAAGAAATGCCCGCTACTTCTCATGCGATCTCTCAAACAAATGAAGGCCTCTCTCAAACAGATGCAAAAAGCCATGAAATCAACCTAGAAGAAAGCCCCAATAATCCTAATACCCCTAACGATGAAAAAGCCTCCCATAACGAAGAAGATCGCAATAACGCCCTTTCTCAAAACCTTGATGCGCAAGAATCTATCAATTACCCTGTTATAGAGCATCATTTTGAAATCCCTTTTGAAGAAAAAAAAAGGGAATATTCAAAGCTTATCATTAAGGATTTAAAGGACTATCAATGGTGGTGTTTAAAAGAAATCCTTAAAAAAGAACGAATTGATTACGCTTACGATAACACCAAAAACCAATCCAATCTCATCATCTATTTAGATGAAAATAAAAAAGAACGCTTGCTGGCTGATTTAGACTATTATAAAATACGCTATCATGCTGTTTTTTAAATTCAAAGGATAAAAATGTATCAAGTAGCCATTTGCGACCCCATCCATGCTAAAGGCATTCAAATTTTAGAAGCTCAAAAAGACATTGTCTTGCATGATTATTCCAAATGCCCCAAAAATGAGCTTTTAGGAAAACTCACTCCCATGGATGCCCTCATCACTCGTAGCATGACCCCTATCACAAGCGATTTTTTAAAGCCCTTAACCCACTTAAAATCCATCGTAAGAGCGGGCGTGGGAGTGGATAATATTGATTTAGAAAGCTGCTCTCAAAAAGGCATTGTGGTGATGAATATCCCTACTGCTAACACGATTGCCGCTGTGGAATTAACCATGGCGCATTTGATCAATGCAGTGCGCTCGTTCCCTTGCGCGAACGATCAAATCAAACACCAACGGCTATGGAAAAGAGAAGATTGGTATGGCACGGAATTGAAAAATAAAAAGTTGGGCATCATTGGTTTTGGAAACATTGGCTCTAGGGTGGGCATTAGGGCTAAAGCCTTTGAAATGGAAGTCCTAGCCTATGATCCTTATATCCCTTCTTCAAAAGCCACTGATTTAGGGGTCATTTACACAAAAAATTTTGAAGATATTTTGCAATGCGATATGATCACTATCCACACCCCTAAAAATAAAGAAACCATTAACATGATAGGCGCTAAAGAGATTGAACGCATGAAAAAAGGGGTTATTTTGATCAATTGCGCTAGAGGGGGGCTTTATAATGAAGACGCCCTTTATGAAGCTTTAGAAACCAAAAAAGTGCGTTGGCTTGGCATTGATGTCTTTTCTAAAGAGCCTGGCATTCATAACAAGCTTTTAGACTTACCTAATGTGTATGCGACCCCCCATATTGGCGCGAACACTTTAGAGTCCCAAGAAGAAATTTCCAAACAAGCCGCTCAAGGGGTTATGGAATCTTTAAGGGGTTCAAGCCATCCGCATGCTTTGAATTTACCCATGCAAGCTTTTGATGCAAACGCAAAAGCCTACTTGAATTTAGCGCAAAAACTGGGTTATTTTTCCAGTCAAATCCATAAGGGCGTGTGCCAAAAAATTGAACTCAGTCTTTGTGGGGAGATTAACCAATTTAAAGATGCCCTTGTAGCCTTTACGTTAGTGGGGGTGTTAAAACCCGTTGTAGGGGATAAAATCAATTACATTAACGCCCCCTTTGTGGCCAAAGAAAGAGGCATTGAGGTTAAGGTTAGCCTTAAAGAAAGCGCTTCGCCCTATAAAAACATGCTCTCTTTAACTCTAAATGCGGCTAATGGTTCAATCAGCGTGAGCGGCACGGTGTTTGAAGAAGATATTTTAAAACTCACTGAGATTGATGGGTTTCATATTGATATAGAGCCAAAGGGTAAAATGCTTCTATTTAGGAATACAGATATTCCAGGCGTTATTGGGAGTGTGGGGAATGCGTTCGCTAGGCATGGCATTAACATCGCTGATTTTCGTTTGGGGCGTAACACGCAAAAAGAAGCCTTAGCGCTCATTATTGTAGATGAAGAAGTTTCTTTGGAAGTTTTAGAAGAGCTTAAAAACATTCCTGCATGCTTAAGCGTTCATTATGTGGTTATTTAAGGTAGTTGGATGCGAGATTTTTTAAAGCTTTTAAAAAAACATGATGAATTAGAGATCATTGACACCCCCCTTGAAGTGGATTTGGAAATCGCTCATCTAGCCTATATAGAAGCGAAAAAACCTAATGGAGGCAAAGCCCTTTTATTCACGCAACCCATAAGAAAAGGGCATGACCAGATCAAAACCTTTGGCATGCCGGTTTTAATGAACGCTTTTGGTTCTTTCAAACGCTTAGATCTTTTATTAAAAACCCCCATAGAAAGCCTGCAACAACGCATGCAAGCGCTCTTGCACTTTAGCGCTCCTAAAAATTTCACTGAGGGTTTGAAAGTCTTAAAAGATTTATGGGATTTAAGACACATTTTCCCTAAAAAAACCACTCGCCCTAAAGATCTCATCATCAAGCAAGATAAAGAAGTCAATTTGTGGGATCTACCCGTTTTAAAAACTTGGGAAAAAGATGGCGGGGCTTTTATCACTATGGGGCAAGTCTATACCCAAAGCCTAGATCATAAAAAAAAGAATTTAGGCATGTACCGCTTGCAAGTTTATGATAAAAACCATTTAGGCTTGCACTGGCAAATCCATAAAGACTCCCAACTCTTTTTCCACGAATACGCTAAAGCTAAAGTCAAAATGCCTGTCAGTATCGCTATTGGTGGGGATTTACTCTACACATGGTGCGCGACAGCCCCCCTACCTTATGGGATTTATGAACTCATGCTCTATGGGTTTATGAGAGGAAAAAAAGCACGCGTGATGCCATGCTTGAGCAATCCTTTGAGCGTGCCAAGCGATTGCGATATTGTGATAGAAGGGTTTGTGGATTGCGAAAAATTAGAGCTTGAAGGGCCTTTTGGGGATCACACTGGCTATTATACCCCCATTGAGCCTTACCCTGTTTTAGAAGTCAAAACCATTAGCTATAAAAAAGATTCCATTTACTTAGCCACTGTGGTGGGTAAGCCCCCTTTAGAAGACAAATACATGGGGTATTTGACTGAACGCTTGTTCTTGCCCTTGCTTCAAATGAACGCCCCCAATCTCATAGATTATTACATGCCAGAAAATGGGGTGTTTCATAATTTGATTTTAGCCAAAATACACACGCGCTATAACGCTCATGCCAAGCAAGTCATGCATGCTTTTTGGGGTGTGGGGCAGATGAGTTTTGTCAAACATGCGATTTTTGTCAATGAAGACGCTCCTAATCTAAGGGACACCAACGCTATCATTGAGTATATACTGGAAAATTTTTCTAAAGAAAACGCGCTCATCTCTCAAGGCATATGCGACGCCTTAGATCATGCAAGCCCTGAATACGCTATGGGAGGGAAACTCGGTATTGATGCGACCTCTAAAAGCAATACCCCCCACCCCACGCTTTTAAACGATAACGCCTTATTAGCGCTTTTACAAGATAAAATGCCAAATATCGTTCTTTTGAAGCAATATTACCCGCACACCCGTAACCCCATTTGCGTCATTAGCGTGGAAAAAAAAGACAAAAGCGTCATTGAATTGGCTAAAAACTTGCTCGGTTTTGAAGAGCATTTACGCATTGTCATCTTTGTAGAGCATACCAGCAACGATTTGAACAACCCTTACATGCTGTTATGGCGCATCGTTAATAATATTGATGCCAAGCGCGATATCCTCACCTCTAAACATTGTTTTTTTATAGACGCTACCAATAAGGGCGTTATGGATAAACATTTTAGAGAATGGCCCACCGAAACCAATTGCTCCATGGAAGTCATAGAAAATTTGAAAAAGAAAGGGCTTTTAAAAGATTTTGAAACTTTAAATCAAAAATTCCACCTCACGCATTCTTTTAGCACGCATAAAGAAGATCTATAAAGAAGAGCTATGACAGATTATAGCCAAAGGATTGATACCCTCATCGCAAAAATAGAAAAGGCTCGCATCGCCTATTCAAGGCACCACATTGTAAAAATCGTGGCTGTTTCAAAAAACGCTTCCTTAGAAGCCATTCAAAATTACTACAACTGCTCTCAAAGGGCTTTTGGAGAAAATAAAGTTCAAGATTTAAAAATCAAAATGCATTCTTTAGAGCATTTACCCCTTGAATGGCACATGATAGGCTCTTTACAAGAGAATAAAATCAATGCGCTTTTGAGTTTAAAGCCCGCTCTTTTGCATTCTTTAGACTCCTTAAAACTCGCTTTGAAGATAGAAAAGCGTTGCGAAATGTTGGGCGTCAATTTAAACGCTCTTTTACAGGTTAATAGCGCGTATGAGGAAAGTAAAAGCGGGGTGATGCCTGAAGAAACGCTAGAAGTTTATTCTCAAATCAGTGAAACTTGCAAGCATCTCAAACTTAAGGGGCTTATGTGTATAGGGGCTCATGCTGATAATGAAAAGGAAATTGAAAAATCCTTCATCACCACCAAAAAGCTTTTTGACCGATTAAAGAACGCGAGCGTTCTTTCAATGGGCATGAGTTGTGATTTTGAATTAGCGATTGCTTGCGGGGCGAATCTTTTAAGGATTGGCTCTTTTTTGTTCAAAGAGTAAGATGCTAGAAACTTATGCGCTTAAAAGTGGGGCTGTTTTTATCTCTGATGCGCATTTTTTGCCCAAAAGCCCTCATTTAATCAACACGCTTAAAGAACTTTTATGCGCCAAACCCCCACAAGTCTTTTTCATGGGCGATATTTTCCATGTTCTTGTGGGCTATTTACCCCTAGACAAAGAGCAACAAAAAATCATTGATTTAATCCATGCGTTAAGCGAAATTTCACAAGTCTTTTATTTTGAAGGTAACCATGATTTTTCCATGCGTTTTGTATTCAATTCCAAAGTGATGGTTTTTGAGCGCCAAAACCAACCCGTATTATTCCAATACGATAACAAACGCTTTTTGCTAGCCCATGGGGATTTATTCATTACTAAAGCGTATGAATTTTACATCACGCAGCTCACTTCCACTTGGGCTAGATTTTTTTTAACTTTTTTAAATTTTGCGAGCTTTAAAACCTTATACCCTTTTTTGAAAAAACGCATCTATCAAAAACCCGTCCGCCTTTGGGAATTAGAGCCAAAAGAATTGCAATCTTTTATTGAAAAGCGCCTAAAAACCTATCAAAACTACATTAAAAATCTTAACATTGGTAACATTGACGGCATTATAGAGGGGCATTTTCATCTCAAAAGCGGTGTAAAAATCCCCTTGAATGCGCCCATTTACTGCCCACTGCCCTCCTTTTATTACGAACAAAGCCTTTTTAAGGTATCATCAAGCGTTTTAGAACCATCTCAAAATAAGGACGCCTAAATCATGGCAGAAAAAACAGCTAACGATTTAAAACTAAGCGAGATAGAACTCGTGGATTTTCGTATTTATGGCATGCAAGAGGGCGTCCCTTATGAGGGGATTTATGGCATTAATGTGGCTAAAGTCCAAGAAATCATCCCCATGCCCACCCTTTTTGAATACCCCACGAATTTGGATTACATTATCGGTGTGTTTGATTTGCGCTCCACGATCATTCCGCTTATAGACTTGGCTAAATGGATAGGGATTGTCCCGGATAAAAGCAAGGAAAACGAAAAAATCGTCATTATCACTGAATTTAACAATGTCAAATTGGGCTTTTTAGTCCATTCCGCTAGGCGCATCAGGCGCATTAGCTGGAAAGATGTGGAGCCTGCATCCTTTAGTGCATCTAATAGCATCAATAAGGAAAATATCACCGGCACCACGCGCATTGAAAACGACAAAACCCTGCTCATTTTGGATTTAGAAAGCATTTTAGACGATTTAAAGCTTAATGAAGACGCTAAAAACACTAAAGATACCCCTAATAAAGAGCGTTTTGAAGGCGAAGTGTTGTTTTTAGACGATAGCAGAACGGCGAGAAAAACCTTAAAAAACCATTTGAGCAAATTGGGTTTTAGCATCACGGAAGCTGTGGATGGGGAAGACGGGCTGAACAAATTAGAAATGTTATTCAAAAAATACGGGGACGATTTGAGGAAACATTTGAAATTCATTATTTCAGATGTTGAAATGCCTAAAATGGATGGCTATCATTTCTTATTCAAGCTCCAAAAAGACCCTAGGTTTGCTTATATTCCTGTGATTTTTAATTCTTCTATTTGCGATAATTACAGCGCTGAAAGGGCTAAAGAAATGGGGGCTGTAGCGTATTTAGTCAAGTTTGACGCAGAAAAATTCACCGAAGAAATTTCTAAGATTTTAGACAAGAATGCGTAATTCTTTTTATAAAATTGTAAAATACTCTTATCTCAAACGCTAAAAAGGGGTTTTAAAATGGATGATTTGCAAGAAATAATGGAAGACTTCTTGATTGAAGCCTTTGAAATGAACGAGCAGTTGGATCAGGATTTAGTGGAATTGGAGCATAACCCTGAGGATTTGGACTTGCTCAATCGCATTTTTAGAGTCGCTCATACTATTAAAGGCTCTAGCTCGTTTTTGAATCTCAACATTCTCACGCATCTCACGCACAACATGGAAGATGTCCTAAATCGCGCCAGAAAGGGTGAAATCAAAATCACGCCTGATATTATGGATGTCGTGTTGCGTTCCATTGATTTGATGAAAACCTTGCTCGTAACGATTAGAGATACCGGATCAGATACCAATAACGGCAAGGAAAACGAGATTGAAGAAGTAGTCAAACAGCTTCAAGCCATCACGAGTCAAAATTTAGAGGGCGCTAAAGAAACTTCAGAAGCTAAAGAAGCCCCCCAAAAAGAAGCAAAAGAAGAAAATAAAAAAGAAAATCAGACAGAAACAAAAACCCCTACTGCAGAAAATCCCGCAAGCGATAACCCGCTAGCCGATGAGCCGGATTTGGATTATTCCAACATGAGCGCTGAAGAAGTGGAAGCGGAAATTGAACGCCTACTTAACAAGCGCCAAGAAGCCGATAAAGAGCGAAGAGCTCAAAAAAAACAAGAAGCCAAACAAGAAGTTACCCCAACAAAAGAAGCCCCTAAAACCGAAACCCCCAAAGCCCCTAAAACCGAAACTAAAGCTAAGGCTAAAGCCGATACTGAAGAAAATAAAGCCCCCTCTATTGGCGTGGAGCAAACCGTTAGGGTGGATGTGCGCCGCTTGGATCACTTGATGAATTTAATCGGTGAGCTTGTGTTAGGAAAAAATCGCTTGATCAGGATTTATAGCGATGTGGAAGAACGCTATGATGGGGAAAAGTTTTTAGAGGAATTAAACCAGGTGGTTTCTTCTATTTCAGCGGTAACGACAGACTTGCAGCTTGCGGTGATGAAAACCCGTATGCAACCAGTGGGCAAGGTGTTCAATAAATTCCCTCGCATGGTAAGGGATTTGAGCCGGGAATTAGGCAAGAGCATTGAATTAATCATTGAGGGCGAAGAAACCGAATTAGACAAATCCATTGTAGAAGAGATTGGCGATCCGCTCATCCACATTATCCGCAACTCATGCGATCATGGGATTGAGCCTTTAGAAGAAAGAAGAAGGCTTAACAAGCCTGAAACCGGTAAAGTGCAATTGAGCGCGTATAATGAGGGTAACCACATTGTGATCAAAATCTCTGATGATGGCAAGGGGTTAGACCCTGTGATGCTTAAAGAAAAAGCGATTGAAAAAGGGGTGATTAGCGAAAGAGACGCTGAAGGCATGAGCGATAGGGAAGCGTTTAACCTCATTTTCAAGCCAGGCTTTTCTACCGCAAAAGTCGTTTCCAATGTCTCAGGCAGGGGCGTTGGCATGGATGTGGTGAAAACCAATATTGAAAAGCTCAATGGGATCATTGAAATTGATTCAGAAGTGGGGGTAGGCACGACTCAAAAGCTTAAAATCCCTCTCACTCTGGCTATCATTCAAGCTTTACTCGTGGGCGTTCAAGAAGAATACTACGCTATCCCGCTTTCTTCAGTTTTAGAAACCGTGCGCATCAGCCAAGATGAAATCTACACCGTTGATGGCAAGAGCGTGTTGCGTTTGAGAGATGAGGTGCTTTCTTTGGTGCGCCTTTCTGATATTTTTAAAGTGGATGCTATTTTGGAATCCAACTCAGATGTGTATGTGGTCATCATTGGCTTAGCCGATCAAAAAATTGGCGTGATCGTGGATTATTTGATCGGTCAAGAAGAAGTGGTCATCAAATCTTTAGGCTACTACCTTAAAAACACTAGAGGCATTGCTGGTGCTACGGTGAGAGGCGATGGGAAAATCACCCTTATTGTAGATGTGGGGGCGATGATGGATATGGCAAAAAGCATCAAGGTCAATATCACTACCTTAATGAATGAATCCGAAAACACGAAGAGCAAAAATTCTCCTAGCGATTACATTGTCTTAGCGATTGATGACAGCAGCACGGACAGAGCGATTATCCGCAAATGTTTAAAACCATTAGGCATCACGCTTTTAGAAGCCACTAACGGGTTAGAGGGCTTAGAAATGCTTAAAAATGGCGATAAGATTCCGGACGCTATTTTAGTGGATATTGAAATGCCTAAAATGGATGGCTACACTTTCGCTTCTGAAGTGCGTAAATACAATAAATTCAAAAACCTGCCTTTGATCGCAGTAACCAGTCGGGTAACCAAAACCGATAGGATGCGCGGCGTTGAATCCGGCATGACTGAATACATCACCAAACCTTATAGCGGTGAGTATTTAACCACCGTAGTGAAGCGCAGCATTAAATTAGAAGGAGGCGAATCGTGAGCAATCAATTGAAAGATTTATTTGAAAGACAAAAAGAAGCTAGTGTGGGTTCTAAACAAGAAGACAATGAAGAAATTTTGCAATTCATTGGCTTTATTATTGGCGATGAAGAATACGCCATTCCTATTTTGAATATTTTAGAAATCGTCAAACCCATTGGTTACACACGAGTCCCTGAAACCCCAAACTATGTGCTTGGCGTGTTCAATTTAAGAGGTAATGTATTCCCTTTGATCAGCTTGCGCCTAAAGTTTGGCTTGAAGGCTGAAAAACAAAATAAAGACACTCGTTATTTGGTGGTGCGCCATAACGATCAGATCGCTGGGTTTTTCATTGATCGCTTAACCGAAGCCATTCGCATCAAGCAAACCGATATTGACCCGGTGCCAGAAACCTTGAGCGATAACAATAATTTAACTTATGGTATTGGGAAACAAAACGACAGACTCGTAACCATTTTAAGAGTGGAAGAAATCTTAAAGAAAGACTTCTAAAAATTTTAGTTTATCCATAGCCCCTATGGGCTTTGAGAAAGACTTTTCCCGTTAAAAAGCTTGATTAAAATCAAGCGATAACCTTAGCGTTTGATTGAAAACAAAGTCTTTTTTAACATTTTCTTTTAAACATAGCGTGAAACTTTTTTAAACGGATTAAAAAGAACTTCTTGTTTGTTAGTCTTTACCGCCAACACTTTTTAATGAGTGGGGCTTTTTGCATTGAAACTTGCTAGATTGTAGCCCCCTCCTTTTAAGGATTTCCTATTCCAACACTTTTAAAAGCGCTTCATAATTGGGCTCTTCTAAAATGTTTTGAACGATTTCTTTATAGATAACCACCCCTTTATCATCAAGAACAAACACTGATCGAGCGAGCAAGCCTTGTAAAGAGCCTTTACCTAACAGCACGCCGTAATTTTCCCCAAAAGCCTTATACCTAAAATCGCTTAAAATTCTTAAGTCCTTAATGCCTTCAGCGCCGCAAATTTGCCCTTGAGAAAAAGGCAAGTCCATAGAAATAACGCTAAAACTCACAGAAGGCAGTTTGCCGACTTGCTCATTGAAGCGCTTGGCTTGGAGCAAGCAAACCGATCCGGTTAAGCTAGGAAGCGCACTAATGACTTGAAAACGCACGCCTGGCTTCAACAAACTGACTTCTTGCAAATCGCCATCCACCAATTTCACATCAGGAGCTTTATCGCCCACTTTCAAGGTTTTCCCTTCTAATTGGTATGTTTCTTCTTTAAAAGTAACTTTTTGCATGGTTAAATCCTTTCTAATTGAATTGCTATATTGCGTTAGAATAGTAGCCCATTAAGATTAACTCTTAACAAATTTAAAAAGAATTTGTTTAAAAAGTCGTTTTCATTTTAAAAAACCCCTTAAAATCTACAAAATTTGCATAAAGATCAATTTTTAAGAAAAGATTTACCAAAAAGTATTAAAAAATGATTACAATACGGCTATCTGATCACAAGGAGAAAACATGTTTACATTACGAGAGTTGCCTTTTGCTAAAGACAGCATGGGAGATTTTTTAAGCCCTGTAGCGTTTGATTTCCACCATGGGAAACACCATCAAACTTATGTGAATAATTTGAACAACCTTATCAAAGGCACGGATTTTGAGAAAAGTTCTTTGTTCGCTATTTTGACGAAGTCTAGCGGAGGCGTGTTCAATAACGCCGCTCAAATTTACAACCACGATTTTTATTGGGATTGCCTAAGCCCCAAAGCGACTGCTTTAAGCGATGAGTTAAAAGGGGCTTTAGAAAAAGATTTCGGATCGTTGGAAAAATTTAAAGAAGACTTCATTAAGAGTGCGACCACTTTGTTTGGCTCTGGTTGGAATTGGGCAGCGTATAATTTAGACACTCAAAAAATTGAAATCATTCAAACTAGCAACGCTCAAACCCCGGTTACGGATAAAAAAGTGCCGCTTTTAGTGGTGGATGTGTGGGAGCATGCTTATTATATTGACCACAAAAACGCACGCCCTGTGTATTTGGAAAAATTCTATGGGCATATCAATTGGCATTTTGTCTCTCAATGCTATGAATGGGCGAAAAAAGAAGGCTTAGGCTCAGTGGATTATTACATCAATGAGTTGGTGCATAAAAAAGCTTAAGCGTTACGGCTATTGTGGTTTAAAGATTTTTAAACCACGCTTCTTTTTTGAATGAAAGACACTCTGTTTAATCAATCCCTAAACAAACGCTTTTGTTTTGATGAGAAAGTCGCCCATGTTTTTGACGACATGCTGGAGCGCTCCATTCCCTATTATCATGAAATGTTGAATCTGGGAGCGTATTTTATCGCTCAAAATTTAAAAGAAAATATCTATCCTAAGTCCTTGTCTAAGCCCTTGGTTTATGATTTGGGCTGTTCTACTGGGAATTTTTTTATCGCGCTTAACCGACAAATCCAACAAGATATTGAGCTTGTAGGGATTGACAATTCCATGCCCATGCTCAAAAAAGCGCAAGAAAAATTAAAAGATTTTAACAATGTCCGTTTTGAATGCATGGATTTTTTAGAGGTTGAGTTTAGAGAAGCGAGTGCGTTTTCATTGCTTTTTGTGTTGCAATTTGTCCGCCCCATGCAAAGAGAGGTGTTGCTCAAAAAGATTTATAACAGCCTTGCGTTGAATGGGGTTTTATTGGTGGGTGAAAAGATCATGAGCGAGGATCGGATATTAGACAAGCAAATGATAGAGCTATACTACCTTTATAAACAAAATCAAGGCTATAGCCACAATGAAATCGCTTTCAAAAGGGAAGCGTTAGAAAATGTGCTTGTGCCTTATAGTTTGAAAGAGAATATCGCTCTTTTAGAAAGCGTGGGGTTTAAGCATGTAGAAGCGCTGTTTAAATGGGTGAATTTCACGCTGTTAGTTGCCAGAAAAACTTAAGTTTTTTGAAATAATATATAAAACATGAGTTTTTAAAAAATATCCACAGGATCCATGTTCACGCTGCAAGGGATATTGGGAGCGGTTTTTAAAAACGCATGCACGCTTTTGATTAGGCTTAAAGGGTCTTTGGAACGCAATAAAATCAGGTAGCGGTAAGAAGAGGCGATTTTTTCAATGGGGGCTTTAAAGCTGGAGAGCGTTACGCCCTTTTCTAAACACGAAGAAAGGGTTTGAGAGGCCTTTAGGCTCAATTGTTGGGCTTTTTCTTCGTTTTTATGCTTGAATTCCAACAAACACAGCCTTGAAAAAGGCGGGTAGAGTTCGCACCTTTCTTGCAATTCGTATTGTAAAAAATCTTCATAATCTTCTAAGAAATTTTCTAACAGATCCGTTTCGGTGCTTTGAATGAACACTTGGCCAGAAATTTGCCTAGCGCTCCTCCCGGCGATTTGATAAAGTAACGACACGCCTTCTTCTAAAGCCCTGTAACTATTAGATTTAATGATATTGTCTATGCCTAAAACAACCGCTAAACTCACTTTAGCGTAATCATGCCCTTTGCTTATCATTTGAGTGCCGATTAAGATATTGGTTTTTTGAGCGTTGAAATCGTTTAAAATGTTGTGGAGTTTTTTTTGCGTGCTGGTGTGGTCTTTATCTAAAATCGCTATTTTAGCGCCTTTCAAAAGGCCTTCCAACTCGTTCAACACTTGCATGGTGCCTATCCTTTTACCCACTAAAACTTCGCTTTGACACTCGTTGCAAATTTTAGGGATAGGGCTTGAAAAATGGCAATAATGGCACATGAGTTTGTTGGTTTTTAAATGCAAGCTCATATTCACGCTGCAAAAGGGGCATTGAACGCTTTTGTAACAACTTTGACACAGCAAGGTTTTGAAATTAGCCCTTGTAGGCACAAAAATAATGGCTTGCTCGTTTTTGTCTATCACTTGTTGTAGCGCTTCTAGGAGTTTGGGCGTGATAAAATTCTCGGTTTTTTCAAAAATAATGTTTTTTTGCGTAGGGGTGTAGCGCCCCTTTAGGCGCACTAAAGCCTTATCTTTGAAGCGTTTGTAACTATTTAAACTTGGCGTAGCAGAGCCTAAAACCACTTGAATAGGGAATTTATGGGATAAATACAAGCATAAATCCCTAGCGTTATACATAGGGCTTTGATGAGACTTATAAGAAAAGTCATGCTCTTCATCTACAATGATTAAGCCCAACTCCTTAAGGGGTAAAAACAACGCGCTTCGTGTGCCTACCACTAATTTGATTTCTTGCGAATAAAGCTTTTCTAAAAATTGTTTTTTTTGATTTTGAGAGAGTTTGCTATGCCACAAGCCTAAATTTTCTTTAAAGACCCTTTTAAGGCGTTGTTGCATTTGAGGGGTGAGAGCGATTTCTGGCACTAACAATAAAGCGCTTTTTTTTTGCTCTAAAGTTTGAGCGATTGCATGCATATAAATCTCGGTTTTCCCGCTACCCGTATCGCCAAAAAGCAAGCTTGCTGAATGTTTTTGCAATTCTTTTAAAGCGTTGGTTTGCGTTTGGCTTAATATATTAAGAACGGGCTCAATTTTTTCTAACCCCACTAAATCGCATTCTTTAAAAGGGGTGAAAAGGCTTAAGACTGAAGAAAGATTAGCCGAGTAATATTGAGCGATAAAAATAGCGAGCTCCATTTGAAAGGGGAGTAAAAAATAAGGGGTTTTTTCTAGCTCTAGGCATTCAAAAGAGGGTTTTGAAACTTCTTCAAGGACGACGCCCAAAAGCGTTTTATTCCTTAAAGGGATATTGACTAACGCTCCTTTAAGGTGTCGCTCTTTAGAAAAGTAAGTTAAAGGGGGGGTTTTATTTTTTAAAGGAGCGATTAAGTGATAGAACATGATGAGATTTTTTCTAAAAGCTTTTGGAGTTCATTGTGCAAATACTCGTTTTGACAACTTTCATGCAAATAATCCTTTAAAAGCTCTAAGGCGTTTAATTCTTGGTTATGGAAACGCTCCTTTAGGGTGCGTTTCATCTCATCGCTAAAGGTGTTATTGAGAGAGATTTTATAGCGTTTGCCTAAATAAGTGATTTCTAAGCTGTCGTTTTCTGAATGCATGTTTTTAATGGTTTATGACAATAAATCAGAGATTTTGTCATAAAGACCTTGAATGCCCTTATCTTTAGTGCTCAATTCATCGTATAAAATAGCGATTTGAATGTCTTTTTCTTCATTTTGCGCATTCAAGGTGGTGTTTGCTTGGCGTAAAGCGTTCAACTCTTCTTCTTGTTTTTGGATTTTTTCAATCAATTCATCAATTTTAGTGCCCAATTGGTTTAACAAACTTAAAGATTGCATAATAAGCCTTTCATGGTTTTTAAAAGTTATTATATCAAAGCTATTGAATTATCGCAAAATACCCCTATCCCATTAAGGTAATGGCTTTTAGCATCAAATAAAGTAACTAAAACCCCATGTTTTAAACCATTCTTATGGCGGTATTTGGTATTTTTGATTACCATAAAGTAACAAGACAGAAAGCTTGACATGGGAGTGATAAATGCAAAAAAGTATATTAAAAATGACTCTGTTGTTGGTTTTTTTCTTTTTAAGAAACGCTGTTGGTTTAGAGGATAAAAAAGCCGATCTTAAAAGCGTTCAAAATACGCCCAAAAATTTACCCCCTATCCAATTAAGACTCAATCAAGTCCATGAAGAACTTATAGAAATGTTAGAAAATATGGAGAAAGGCACGCAGTATGAGTTCCCTAAAATCAAAGAAATCCTAGAGCAAAGCGAAGAAGAATGGCTCAAAGTCGCCCATGAAGAATGCGTGGCGTTGGTTATGCTAATAAGCCCCAAGGCTTCTATTGAAAATAGCCCGATTTATAAGAATTGCTATGAAGCTTATGTGAAGCAAAGAATCCATGATTTATATGATTTTTATATAGAAGGCAAAAAGGTGAAAAGAAAAATCAAGAAAACCCATAAGCAAGAGGTTGCTATTAAGCAATCCCAACCTTTAACAAAAGAGCCGCCTAAAAGCGAGAATAAAAAGAGTTTAACAAAACCTAGCTTAAAAGATGCGAGTATCCCTAAAGGGTATTATTTGCAAATTGGGGCTTTTTTGAACGTGCCCAGTAAGGATTTTTTGCAAACGCTCAAAACTTTCCCTTACCAAATAAAGAAAAAAGACTCTCTCACGCATTATTTGATTGGCCCTTATAAAACGAAAGAAGAAGCCCTAAAACAGCTTGAAAATGCACTTAAAAGCTTTAAAAATAAGCCCGTGTTGGTGGAAAAGTAATCGTTTTAACTATCCTTATTTGAAAATAAATCTATGGTTTTATTGGATTTTATAAAGCCACCTGGCTATTAGCGCGACAAACAAACTCGCGCCCAAAAACACATAGCCTATCATTTTATAAAGGGGGATAAAATTTTTTTGAATTTCTTCTTCTGCAATAATGATTTTAGAAACCCCTAAGCGGTTAGTTGGGGTGCTGTCTGTGAGGTAAAAGCCCTGTTTTTTAAGCGCAAAATAAGGGGTTTTAATTAAGGCGTCATTTTTAAAAGAGGCCACAAACGCCCCGATATTAGAAAACTTGACTTTGTTATCCGCATCTAATAAGACAAAGGGGGTGTTTTTGAATCGTTCTTCTAAGATTTTTAAAGGCTCTAAAGAAGAGGCATTATCCAACTCTAAAAGGCTTTTAGCGATCGCATCAGCGGTGTATTGCATGCGTATTTGGGTGTTTTCTAATAGGTTATTTTTCGCATAAAAGAAAAATAACGCTAACAAAACCCCCACTAAAAGCAAGGTAGAAAGGGCGTAAATGATTAAAAAACGCTTTTTAAAAGAATGGGGCATGACAAACCTTTTTATTGATAGCGGGTTGGATAACACGGCTTTTTTATGATTGGATTAAAAACGCTCAAAAACAGCCTCTTTTTTCTACCATACTTATTTAATTTTATGGTAAATTTTTGAAAAATTGTTATAATTCCTACACTTTTATTGGTAAATTTAATGGAGAAAGGAGTTTGGAATATGCTTGACATATGGATAGATATGATAATTTGTATTTTTTATTTGCTCTTTTTTACGACTCCTTACATTGTAGGCGATATTTTGCAATTGAAATTTATCCGTCAAAAGCTCTGCGAGAAGCCTGTTTTGCTCCCACAAAAGGATTATGAAGAAGCGGGAAATTATGCCATTAGGAAAATGCAATTATCCATTATTTCTCAAATTTTAGACGGGATCATCTTTGCTAGTTGGGTCTTTTTTGGTTTGACGCATTTAGAAGATCTCACGCATTATTTAAACCTTCCTGAAACGCTAGGTTACTTGGTGTTTGCTTTGTTGTTTTTAGCGATTCAAAGCGTTTTAGCTTTACCCATTAGCTACTACACCACCATGCATTTGGATAAGGAATTTGGCTTTTCTAAGGTGAGCTTGTCGTTGTTTTTTAAGGATTTTTTCAAAGGGTTATCGCTCACTTTAAGCGTGGGGTTGTTGTTGATTTACACTCTTATTATGATCATTGAACATGTGAAACATTGGGAGATTAGCTCGTTTTTTGTCGTGTTTGTTTTTATGATATTGGCTAATCTTTTTTACCCTAAAATCGCCCAACTTTTCAACCAATTCACCCCCTTGAATAACCGGGATTTAGAGAGTCAAATTGAGAGCATGATGGATAAGGTGGGTTTTAAATCTGAAGGTATCTTTGTGATGGATGCTAGCAAAAGGGATGGGCGTTTGAATGCGTATTTTGGGGGCTTGGGTAAAAACAAGCGGGTGGTGTTGTTTGACACTTTGATCTCTAAAGTTGGGACAGAAGAGCTTTTAGCCATTTTAGGGCATGAATTAGGGCATTTTAAAAATAAGGATTTGTTGAAAAGTTTAGGGATTATGGGAGGCTTGCTCGCTCTTGTTTTTGCTCTGATCGCTCATTTGCCACCGATCGTTTTTGAAGGCTTTAATGTCTCGCAAACGCCAGTGAGTTTGATTGCGATTTTACTCTTGTTTTTGCCGGTATTTTCTTTTTACGCTATGCCTTTGGTCGGGTTTTTTAGCCGAAAGAATGAATACAATGCGGACAAGTTTGGGGCGAGTTTAAGCTCTAAAGAGGTTTTAGCCAAAGCGTTAGTGTCTATTGTGAGCGAAAATAAAGCGTTCCCCCATTCGCACCCTTTTTATGTTTTCTTGCATTTCACGCACCCGCCCCTATTAGAGCGTTTGAAAGCTTTGGATTATGAAATTGAATGACCCTTTCACAAGCCCTAAACAAAGCCAAAAAAGGATTATCGCCAAAAGGTTTTAGGGGGGGATTAGAGTCTGAAATTTTATTAGGCTTTGTCTTGCAAAAAGAGAGGGTTTTTTTGCACACGCATGCTTATTTAGAGTTAAACCACGAAGAAGAGGTGCGCTTTTTTGAATTGGTAGGAAAGCGATTGAATGACTGCCCCATAGAGTATTTATTAGGAAGCTGTGATTTTTATGGGCGTTCTTTTTTCGTGAATGAGCATGTTTTAATCCCACGGCCTGAAACCGAGATTTTAGTCCAAAAAGCCCTTGATATTATTTCTCAATACCATTTAAAAGAAATAGGCGAAATCGGCATAGGGAGTGGTTGCGTGTCTGTGAGTTTGGCTTTAGAAAATCCTAAGCTTTGTATTTATGCGAGCGATATTTCACCCAAAGCTTTAGAAGTGGCGTTAAAAAACATTGAACGCTTTAATTTAAAAGAGCGTGTTTTTTTAAAACAAACGCACCTTTGGGATCATATGCCAACGATAGAAATGCTTGTCTCTAACCCGCCCTATATCGCTAGAGGTTATCCTTTGGAAAAATCCGTTCTTAAAGAACCGCACGAGGCCCTTTTTGGGGGGGTTAAAGGCGATGAAATCTTAAAAGAAATCATTTTTTTAGCCGCTGGATTAAAAATCCCTTTTTTGGTTTGCGAAATGGGGTATGACCAGTTAAAAAGCTTGAAAGAATGCTTGGAATTTTGCGGTTATGATGCAGAGTTTTACAAGGATTTGAGCGGCTTTGATAGAGGGTTTGTGGGCGTTTTAAAAAGTTTTTAAGATAAGGTTAAAACTTAATTACCCTTTTAGTGTTACAATAAAAACACTTAAAACAATAAAGGATGTCGCTCATGTATGTTGAAAAAATTCTCCAATCTTTACAGAAAAAATACCCTTATCAAAAAGAGTTCCATCAAGCCGTTTATGAAGCGATCACTTCTTTAAAACCCCTTTTAGACAGCGATAAAAGCTATGAAAAGCATGCAATTTTAGAGCGTTTGATTGAGCCTGAAAGGGAGATTTTTTTTAGGGTGTGTTGGCTAGATGATAACCATCAAATCCAAGTCAATCGGGGGTGTAGGGTTGAATTCAATTCAGCGATTGGCCCTTATAAGGGGGGTTTGAGATTCCACCCTAGCGTGAATGAAAGCGTGATCAAATTTTTAGGCTTTGAGCAAGTGTTGAAAAATTCGCTCACCACTTTGGCTATGGGGGGCGCTAAGGGGGGGAGCGATTTTGACCCTAAAGGAAAGAGCGAGCATGAGATCATGCGTTTTTGCCAGGCGTTCATGAATGAATTATACCGCCATATTGGGGCTACGACTGATGTGCCAGCTGGGGATATTGGAGTGGGCGAAAGAGAGATTGGCTATCTGTTTGGGCAATACAAAAAATTAGTCAATCGTTTTGAGGGCGTATTGACCGGTAAAGGGCTAACTTATGGGGGGAGTTTGTGCAGAAAAGAAGCTACCGGTTATGGGTGCGTGTATTTTGCTGAAGAAATGTTGCAAGAAAGGAACAGCTCTTTAGAAGGTAAGGTTTGCAGCGTTTCTGGGAGCGGTAATGTCGCTATTTACACTATTGAAAAATTGCTTCAAATAGGAGCCAAACCGGTAACGGCGAGCGATTCTAATGGCATGATTTATGATAAAGACGGCATTGATTTAGAGCTTTTGAAAGAGATTAAAGAAATCCGTCGTGGGAGGATCAAAGAATACGCCTTACAAAAACCAAGTGCGAAATATACGCCTACAGAAAATTACCCCAAAGGGGGGAATGCTGTATGGCATGTGCCTTGTTTTGCGGCTTTTCCTAGCGCGACCGAGAATGAATTGAGCGTTTTAGACGCTAAAACCCTCCTTTCTAACGGGTGTAAATGCGTGGCTGAAGGGGCGAACATGCCCTCAAGCAATGAAGCGATCGAATTGTTTTTACAGGCTAAGATTTCTTATGGCATAGGCAAGGCGGCTAATGCTGGGGGGGTGAGCGTGAGCGGCTTGGAAATGGCGCAAAATGCGAGCATGCACCCTTGGAGTTTTGAAGTGGTGGATGCGAAATTGCACCATATCATGAAAGAGATTTATAAGAATGTTTCTCAAACCGCTAAAGAGTTTAAAGACCCTACTAATTTTGTTTTAGGGGCTAATATCGCTGGTTTTAGGAAAGTAGCGTCTGCGATGATAGCGCAAGGGGTTTGATTGATTGGTTTTACAAACCTATTTTTTAACCCATCTCCTTATGGCACGCAACAAGGGTAAGGACTTTTGATAAATTTTGCGATAGATTTTAAAAGAGGTGTTTTGGGATAGCTCCAATAAAGGGGTAGCCTTTGATAAGAGGCGTTCATGATCTCTTCTCAAATCATCATAATTAACCCTCAAATCATCATAATTAACCCTCAAATCATCATGATCTCTTCTCAAATCATCAACAGACACTAACGGCTCATTCAAATCACGATGAAGAGCAGAATAATGGGCATCATTGCAATGATAAATCGTATCGTTTTCTAAAATCGTTTTAAAAAAATCTAAGATTTTTTTAAAACTCAAATCTTGGTAAAAGTAAGCTTTCCCATCAATGGTGTTTAAAGGGTTTTCATAGAGCATGTCTAAATAAGCGTTTTGGT